>NZ_JBWBEW010000044.1:0-40835 GCF_056148915.1 Microvirga sp. jy35
GGTCCAGCTCAGCGGCTCTTTGCTCATTGGCCTGCAGGGCTTGTCGAGCAGTGGAGGTCTGGGTCTGAACCTCGGTTTAGGCCTGGGTGAGTTGCGTCAGTTGCTGTTGTTGCGCCTGCAGGTCCTGCAGAGTGGCGCTGAGCTGCGTTTGGGCCTGCTCGCGCGCTCGTGTAACCTGGGCCAGCTGTTGCTGAGTTGTCTGAAGCGATTGCTGCAGGGTTCCGAGCTGAGCCTGAAGCTGGTCACGAGACTGAGCTGCCTGGGTCAGCTGCTGCTCGGCGCCAGCTACCCTGGCCCGCAGGTCCGCCAGGGCTCCTCCGGTGCGCTGCTGCTCATCGAGCTGCCGTCGCAGGGTGACCTCAGCCTGCTGCAGGCGGGTTATTTCCGTTTTGGCATCCTGCCGCTGGTCGGAAGAGGAGAGCGCTACGCCAAGGGCTAGAAGCCAGCCCAGGATGGCAGCCCCAGCCAGCACCAGAGACACGGGCCGCTTCAGCTCGGAGCGGTAATCGATGGGCATCATGGTCCTCCTGCGCGAGGGCTGCTCGATCTAACGCAGAACCGTCACGAGCGTTGCCCGCTCCGGTACCCCAAATCAACCCTTCTGTTCAGGCTGGCATCAACTGCGGAACGCCTGGCTGCCCTACGGATTGTCCGTATCGCTGCACGACCTGACCAGGAGACCGACCATGGCTGATAAGGATTTGAAAGCTCTCTTTTTGCATCAGCTGAAGGACACGTACTTCGCCGAGAACGCCATCCTCAAAGCCTTGCCGCAGATGGCGGAAGCCGCTCGGGCCGAGGAGCTCAAAGGCGCCTTCGCCGTTCACCTGAAGGAGACAGAAGGGCAGGTGAAACGTCTGGAGCAGGTATTCCAGCTGTTGGGCGAGAAGCCTACGGGTGTTGGGTGCAAAGCCATTCAGGGCATCATCGAGGAAGGCCAGGAAATCCTGCAGGAGTTCAGCGGCGGCGAGGCTCTGGATGCTGGTCTGATCGCGGCTGCCCAGGCGGTGGAGCACTATGAGATCACCCGCTACGGCACCTTGCTCGCGTGGGCCAAGCAGCTTGGCCTCTCGGAGGCTGAGGGACTCATCCAGGAGACCCTGATCGAGGAAGAAAACACCGATCAGATCCTTTCTGAGTTGGCTGAGGATGCTATCAATCCTGCCGCCACCGAGTGAGCCTTTGGGAGGTATCTTTCCAAGCTTCGACGCTGACGGGCGAATGGAAACAACGCTGCCCTGGTCCTTCTTCGCTCGTGATGCGGTGACGGTCGCACGCGATCTGATTGGAGCCACCCTGCTTGTGGACGGGATCGGCGGCCGGATTGTCGAGACTGAAGCCTACACCGGCGATGATCCTGCCTCCCATAGCTTTCGTGGTCCGACGCCTCGGAACGCAGCCATGTTTGGTCCTGCCGGCCATGCCTATGTGTACCGGTCGTACGGCATACACTGGTGCCTGAACTTTGTCTGTTTGTCAGGAAGCGCGGTTCTCGTCAGGGCTGTTGAGCCAACCAGGGGCATTGAAGTCATGAAGGTGCGACGAGGTGTCGAGGACTTACGCCTTCTCTGCTCAGGTCCTGGTCGTCTGTGCCAGGCTCTGAGCGTGACAATCATCCACAATGAGTTGCCGCTGGACAAAACACCCTTCCAACTCCTCGGCCAGAGGAGCCCAGTTGAGGTTGCTGCAGGGATGCGGATCGGGATCACCCGCGCCACTGACCTGCCCTGGCGGTTTGCTCTCGCAGGTTCGCGCTTTCTGAGCCGAAAGATCTGATGCCACCCAAGAACAGGATGATCCTACCATCCGCGCCGCGGTTCCCCCTGGCGTGGGTCATCGGTGAAGTCCGGCGGAGCGCCATAGGGCTCACCACGGCGGGAGTGGTGCGGCTTGTCCGGCCAGTGCGGGTCGCGCCGTGGTTCCGGTTCGGACAAGCCATTCAGAAGGGTAAGGCCCCCCGCAGCACGGAGCGAACCGCATCAGCAGCCATATCGGCGATGTCGCGCAGCCGGAGGTTACCAACATCGCCACTGGGGCGATGCTGAGCCTGTCCATAAGGGGTGTACTGATCTGCAGGGGAGCGCTCCGGCATCAGGCCTGAGAACACGCCTGCTCCACCCAAGATCACGAGCAGAACCAGAGGAACGACAAGGCGGAATGCTAACCCTACGATCCTGGACACAATGATGTAGCCAATGACCAGGACAATTGCAGTCACGATGACGCTGGTGCTCAAGGTGCTTGAACCCTCATGATGTTCAATGCGGTGCGAAGGCCATCCAGGATATCGACGGCTTTTTTGTGAGCGCGGTGGATGAGAAGCGACACGGATTGGCCGAGTTCTGCATCTCCAATTGGATCCAGACGACTCGGGCGGCGGGAGTACGGCCGGCCTGGGGCAGATTTGCACTTGCCGCGCTGGTTTGTGACAGTGTGCAAGACACCGATGCACTCGCGCACCATGGCTGACGTCCAGGCTCGTCGCCTGCCAATCATCCTCTCCCGCGGACTAAAGATCCTGCTTCCTGCTTCGTTCGCAATGGCTCAGCTTTCCCACTCCCCGCAAAGGCGCGACAACATGTTCGTTCTTTGTTCTTTCTTTCGCCACATAAATCCTTAGAGTTCGGCTCCTCTATTAAGCACTGGATTCGGGATGACCACGGATAAGACAAAAGCGATCGAGACTGCCGTCAGTCAGATTGAACGGGCCTTTGGCAAAGGTGCCATCATGCGCCTTGGCGGTGATCAGGTTGTCGAAGTGGAGACCATCTCCACCGGTTCGCTTGGGCTCGACATCGCTCTCGGCGTCGGCGGTCTGCCGCGCGGCCGGATCATTGAGGTCTACGGACCGGAATCCTCGGGTAAGACGACGCTTGCGCTCCAAACCATCGCCGAGGCTCAGAAGAAAGGCGGCGTCTGCGGGTTTATTGATGCCGAGCACGCACTCGATCCTGCCTACGCGCGAAAGTTGGGCGTCAATCTTGATGATCTCCTGATCTCTCAACCGGACAATGGCGAGCAGGCGCTGGAGATCGCCGACACGCTCGTCCGCTCAAGCTCTGTGGATATTCTCGTCATCGACTCGGTGGCCGCCCTCACGCCTAAGGCCGAAATCGAGGGCGAGATGGGCGAGAGCCGTCCTGGTCTTCAGGCTCGTCTCATGAGCCAGGCGCTGCGCAAGCTTACCGGTTCGATCAGCCGCACCAAGACGATGGTGATCTTCATCAACCAGATCCGCATGAAGATCGGCGTCATGTACGGAAGTCCTGAGACGACCACCGGCGGCAACGCGCTGAAGTTCTATGCCTCCGTGCGCCTCGACATCCGCCGGACTTCGACCCTGAAGGACCGGGATGAGGCGATTGGCAACTCGGTGCGCGTGAAGGTCGTCAAGAACAAGGTCGCTCCGCCCTTCAAGCAGGTCGAGTTCGACATCATGTTCGGCGAGGGCATCTCGATGATGGGTGAACTGATTGATCTTGGGGTCAAGGCCAACGTGGTGGATAAGTCCGGCGCCTGGTTCTCCTACGACAGCCAGCGGCTGGGGCAGGGCCGTGAGAACGCCAAGACTTTCCTGAAGGACAATCCCGAGATTGCTTCTGAGATCGAAGGCAAGATCCGGCAGAATGCCGGTCTCCTGATCGCGGAGCTGCAAGGCAACGACGATGTGAGTGCATCAGAGGATGCAGCCTAAGGCCTCTCTTGCTGCATAACGCCGACCTTTTGCGGATCGGAGAGGTCTGCATCGCCTGCAATGTAAAAGGCCGCCCTATGGTGGGCGGCCTTATCAGTCATTGAAAACCTAAGGTGAGCTCAGGCTGCCTCGGCGACAGGGGCGGGACCGGCCTCGTCCATTGCACGCATGTAGACATCGAGCAGGCTGTCGTGCTCGTCGCGCTCATCCTGATCCTGCTTGCGCAGCTTGATGATCTCCTTGAGGATCTTGACGTCGAAGCCCTCACCCTTGGCCTCGGAGAACACCTCCTTCTTGGCCTCGTTCAGGTCCTTGATCTCGTTCTCGATCTGCTCGATGCGGACCACGAACGAGCGGATCCGATTGCCCGGAACTCCAACAACGTCACTCATGGCTTCTCCTTTGCCGTATGTGGACCGGCACTATCCGGCACCGGAGTAAGCGCCGCGTTAACCTAGAGCATCGGACTGAAAGGCAGATTCAAGAGGTTTCGGTCTGGGCTGAAGTGTGATTCCCTTGTGAGAACAGGAGGTGGATCATGACCCAGAGCTTCTCCTTGGATCTGCGCGTACGGGTTGCAGCCTTTGTCGAGGCGGGCCATTCCTGCCGGGCAGCAGCCCGCCACTTCGGCGTCAGCGACAGCTGCGCCATCAAGCTGATGCAACACCAGCGGCAGTCCGGCTCCCTCGCGCCGGCCCGGCAAGGGCGCCCGCCGGGACGCGGCAAGCTGGTGGCTTATGAGACCTTCCTGGTCCGGATCGTTGAAGCCGAGCCGGCCATCACCATGCCCGAGCTCGCCGCACGGCTGCTGGACGAGCACGGGATCGTCGCGGCTCCCGCGATGCTCTCGCGCTTCCTGTGCCGGTGCGGCTTCACGTATAAAAAAACACCTGATGGCCGCGGAGTGCGCACGCGCCGACGTGCGGGATGAACGCCACGTCTGGCGGACACAGCGTCAGGCCCGCATGCGCCAACAGCCGCACCGGCTGGTCTTTCTCGACGAGACCTACGTCAACACCAAGATGACGCGCCTGCGCGGGCGCTCGCGCCGGGGCCAGCGGTTGCGCATGAGCGCTCCCTTCGGCCACTGGAAAACCCACACCTTCATCGCGGGTCTGCGCTGTCACGAACTGAGCGCACCCTGGGTCATCGATGGTCCGATCACGCGCACGGCATTCGAGGTACACATCGAGACGCAGCTCGCGCCAACGCTGAGGTCAGGCGATGTGGTGATCCTCGACAACCTGGCGGTTCACAAGAGCGAGAAGGCCGCCCAGTGCCTGAAGCAAAGAGGCGCCTGGTTCCTGTTTCTGCCTGCCTACTCGCCCGATCTGACCCCGATTGAGCAAGCCTTCGCCAAGATCAAGGCACACCTGCGCAAGGCCGAGGCCCGAACGCTCGACGCGCTCTGGCGCGCCCTCGGTGACATCTGCAATCTCTTCGAGCCACGGGAGTGTTGGAACTTCCTCAAAGCCGCAGGATATGCATCCGTGTAACCGTCCGATGCTCTAAAGTGTCACATCACATCTGGGCTGACTTCTGGTGCAGTAGGATTGTACGGGAATGGGGTAGCAGGATGAGAATGCTCGAGCTTCTAAGGCTTGGCTTCCTCAATGCTGCCCATACGAGGAGCGCGCCCGCGCTCCCCATTCCTTCTTGGGGAGAGAGGTCGCGCCGTTCTCACACAACCAGGCTCCAGAACGAGCTTTTGCGGCCATGGTGGGCTTTGAGGCGTCTTACGTAGGCGTCACGAGCCTCGAACTTGCCGAAGTCCTCAATCTGGTCAGCAAGGTTCTCGCACTCCTCAAGGTGGCGAGCAGCGTGCTGGTACCGCTTGGTCCTGTTTCGCTTCAGGGCAAAGTCAATTAAGGCCCGGCGGAGAACAGTGGCCGCAAGAGGATCTTTTACTTCCAGCGCAGCCGCGGCCGGCGCCAGGATCTCGTAGAAGTCACCGTTGAGTTCGTCCGCACGGGTAAGCACCAGGTGCGCGGCTTGGTCCAGCGCCGGCCAGGTCACCAGAAAACCTAAGGCATGGTGCACGCTCGAATGGCTCAGGGCATGAGCGATGGCCCGCTCCTCAGCCTCAAGATCCTCAAAGTCGGGCAGGCGCTTGAGATAGGAGCGCAGATGCTCCGGGTTGAGCGAGCGCTCGAAGCAGAGCCAGCGGAACGCCTGCGCCTCATCTGCTCGTCCGAGGGCCTCTAGAACCGCAAGCCGCGTCTGCTCCCATTCGACGGGGATCCAGCCGGGCCTGTCCTGATCGATGGCATTGACGGCAGTCCAGGCTTCCTCAGCGCGGCCTGCAGCCAACAGCCGTTGTGCGATCTCCACAGCAACACTCGAAACGCCTCGAGCCTTCTCACTTTGCTGGGCGATAAAGGCGTCCACATCCCCCTGCGCATCGGCAATCGCCTCCAACGCCAGTCGAACAACGCTGCTGCGATGGCGCTCGGCCAGATCGTCGGCGTACAAGGGACCGCCCATACCCCAGCCGACGACCTTCCGGTCTTCCGCACGAGGCTTCTGCTGTGGCTCCTGTGACAACTTAAGGACGAGTTGCTTAAGGTGGTCGAGGCCTGTGGCGCCCAGTGCTGGAGCCAGAACCTCAATTGGGCGGTCATACTGACCATACTCATTCTCGATCAGAGCACGGCAGGCCTGCTCGGCGAGCACATTGGGGGTGGCATTCGCCGCGATGGCAATGTCACCGAGATCACGGCAGGCAGCCTGAAAGATCGCGATCACGCTGCCACTGCTGTCGTCACAGCGGTTGAAGATCGAATTGGCAAGCACCATGAAGCGCCAGAGAAGGTCCAGCGCTTCAGCTGCATCGACTTTGGCTACCTGACTGATGGCCTGTTTTTGGGTCTCGAGATCCGCCACAAGGACTTTGCGGTGGCGCCAATCGATGAAGGAGCGGGATTGGGCAATGGCTGTCAGGCGCTTGCGGATCTCCTGTGCCATATCGGCAGGGCTGGCGGCGCCGGCCAGTTCCAGCCGCAGGCGGCGTTGGGCGGCTGCATTGCCCCGGCTGATCTCGATCAGCAGTGCAGCCAGGCGCTCGGACCCAAGCGCCTCCTGCGCCCTTTTGGCAAAACTGCGGATCGAATGTTCGGTCTCCTTGGACCCACTGGTGGTTTGGTTTCCGGACGCGGTGGGGCCTCTCACGGTTGACAGCCGGAGTGGCAGGGGAGCACCCTTCGAGGGTGGGGGCACGCCACAAGGATGGCCGCCATGGACAACTTCGACCACATTCAGAATTGGAAGCTGAAACAGGGCTCGCACACGTTCCCGGGCCAGGACGGCGGAACCTGCATCAACGAAGCGGCTATCGTCGCGGCGGGTTTTCCGTACCGTCCCGTCCGGTCCGTGCAGGACATGCCGGACTGCTTCTCGCGCCCGATCTGTGCGCTGGCGATGCAACTGAACGATGAAGCCACCGATGAGGAGCGGCAGCATCTGCTGCCCTTCGTGACCCGTCTAGCCTGTGCCGACACACCGGAGGTTGAGCGCAAGCGGGAACTCTATATCTCCTCCCGATTGAGATACCATCTCCCGTTCCGAGCGCGGCTTGATATCCTTGAAGGTGCGCTCGCTGTTGGACATCAGGCTGACTTGCTGGAGCCGGAGGAGGTGAGGACACGCATGGCTGTCGTTCAGCAGAACGCTGCAGCACCTACCTCTGTGGCTGACCATCCCATGTTCGCCAAAATCAAGAGCTGGTTCGGCTCGGCCAAGAACAGAGAGCCCGTGAACTGACTGTACTATCCCTCCGAGGGGCGCGGGAGAAGAGGCTAGGATGTGGGACTGCCCCGCATCCTGGGTCAGAAGGTTCTAAAATGGCGTGCCCTTAGTTCATACGCCAGGAGCAGGCCTCTTGGATCATGAGGTTTTGGAATTATACGACGATATTTAAAAGTAGTCTGTTGTCGTTGAGCTGCATAGCACAAAAAATACTTAGCAATACAGAGTCTATTTGAATCTCTCTGTGTCAGAGCTTGAGTCTAGCTTGAGTCTTAAATGGCGGAAATGCGGTAAGTCCACTGCAACGTGACTGGATCCATCCGAGCGCTCGACTCATTCTGACTCAGCTTTTCAGTGGAAATCACAATCAGGATTAATCGATTTTTACAGATCGACTCCACACGTAACACCTAATCGGTTCATCTCTCATGTGTTGCGAGAGAGTGGGGTACGCAACGTCCGATAGCTTGAGGCAGCAAAATCATCAGCGCTTCCGAGAGGTCTCTCGCCAGACGGACTTCCGGGAGATCGTCGTGTTGGTGCTCAAAGAAGCCGGTGGCGAGATCAGTTCCGGCACAAGAGAGCGCATCGGTCTCATCGGACTGCGATTATCCCCGATCTCGCAACACTCTTCGAACGGGAGAAGACAACCGTGAACTAAGGCTAGGCAAAGCAAAAGGCCCACGAAGCTGGAAACTTCGAGGGCCTTTGGAGTCACCGAGGGACGGCGACCGGATTAATTTGGCGACAATCCTTATGCCATCCCGACAAGCTGCGTGTCAAGAACATCGGTTTCGGTGAACGCTCCCGCTTTGCCCTCACATTGGAGGGAAGCGATGCAACCCGCATCGTCTGGAGGCCGGCGGCTGAGACACGCTGCTTTGGCCGCGAGGAAGTTTGCGCTCGAAACTGGGCGCACTGTTACACGAAAGGAGCTTTCAGCCTCTGCTCGCGATGCTGAAAGAGCGCTCCGTCTGAGCGCGCCGCAACGACTGGTTTTAAGCCAGCTCGTCGTCTGTTGGGGCGAACACCACATGGACAGGCTTCTCGTCTGGTCGTCCAACCAGCGGCTGACGGCGGCCACCGGACTGTCGGAGCGGTCGATCCGCAATGCCATCCGGGCGCTGATTGAGCTTCAAGTGCTCATCCCGAAGGACTCCCCGAATGGCAAGCGCTACGCCGTTCGGGACGAAAAGGGGAATGTTGTCGATGCCTTCGGCTTCGATCTAACGCCGCTCTATGCACGCCGAGGCGAGTGGGCCGCCGCCACCGCTGAGCAACAGCAGCGAAAGGAACTTCTAAAGCGCTCCTTTGACGAGATCACGGTCTGCCGTCGTGCCACTGAAGCGGCTTTGAGTGCACTGGCGCAGTACTACCCCGCTGGTGATCGTGCTGCTCTTGAGAGCCGCCTCAGCACGCTGAAAGCTCGCACCCCAAAACGCCCCGGGGCGACACTCCCGGCCGGGCTCGTCGAGGTCTGGAACGAGATCAGACAGCTCGCTGAAGAAGCCTTCTATCAGGCAAGCTGTGACGGCACGACATGCCGACACATAGAGGCAGAGAATGAATCCTTGAGTAAGACTTGTCACAATGGCCGCCAGGATGACATGGAGCCTGCTGCTCAGACCGCTTTACCCACTGAGCTGTCGCTACCAATCATGATCATCGAAGCATGCCACGTGATCTCCGATTGTGCTCACCCGATCCGAGACGCTGCCGACCTTGTTTCGGCCGGACGCTTCCTTCGAGCCTCCTTGGGAGCCCACCCAAGCGCCTGGACTGAGGCCGTCGAGGCCATCGGAGCCATCCATGCTGCAACAGCTGTGATCTACGTCCTGCAACTCTATGACGACGATGTCTCAAGCGGCAAACACAGCATCCGAAACCCTAGTGGGTACTTCCGGACTATCATTCGCCTTGTTAAGAGAGGCGAAATCGACCTCCAGACTGAGCTGCTCGCCTTGCGGAGACACAAGCTTGCTCAAGGGGACAAAGTTGGTCGGCCGGGGAGTGAAGTATGTTGTGGCCCGAGTCGAAAGACTTGGGTGCATGAGGTACCCTTCCAAGGAAGCGGGCAGCAGCCAGCCCTTACCCGTGTCTGGCGCACGGGTCATCGGCAGGGCGCGAGCGGGTTGCCACCTGAAGGGCAGCTGATGGCTGTGACGTAGGGACTATGATTGGGGCAAAGCCCCTATGGGAGGACCATTCTTATGGAACTTGGACTCTACACCTTCGGCGACGTGGGCGCCGATCCGGTGACGGGGCGCCGGGTTGGCCCGGCGGAGCGCCTCCACAACCTGGTGGAAGAGATTGTCCTGGCCGACCAGGCGGGACTGGATGTGTTTGGTCTCGGCGAGCATCACCGGCCCGACTATGCAGTTTCAGCGCCTGCTGTGGCGCTGGCAGCCGCAGCGACCCAGACAAAGCGCATTCGGCTGACAAGCGCCGTGACGGTGCTCAGCTCCGATGACCCAATCCGTGTGTTTCAGCAGTTCGCCACCCTCGACAATCTCAGCCAGGGGAGAGCCGAGATCATGGCCGGCCGCGGCTCCTTCATCGAGTCTTTTCCGCTCTTCGGCTACGACCTTGATGATTACGACACGCTCTTTGCCGAGAAGCTGCGACTCCTGATGCAACTCAACGAAAGCGAGCAGGTCAGCTGGCCAGGCGGGAAACATACTCCCCCGATCACAGACCGTGGCGTCTATCCGCGGCCCTATCAGGAGAAACTCCCGATCTGGATCGCGGTCGGCGGGACCCCGCAGTCCCTTGCTCGTGCCGGGGTGCTCAATCTGCCTTTGGCGCTCGCCATCATCGGGGGAGAGCCAGCGCGCTTCGCACCCCTGTTCGACCTCTACCGGCAGGCGGCCCAGCGCGCAGGCCACGATCCGGCAGCCCTAAAGACATCGATCAACGTGCACGGCTTTGTCGCTACGACTACGCAAGAGGCTGCCGACACCTTCTATGCCCCGCAGGCGGAGGTGATGAACCGGATTGGGCGGGAGCGCGGCTGGCCGCTGACGAGTCGTCAGCAGTTCGACGCGGCCCGTGGACCGCGCGGCGCACTCTTTGTCGGAAGCCCTGCGGAGGTGACAGACAAGATCCTAGCCGCGCATGAGATCTTCCGATTCGACCGCTTCTTGATCCAAATGGCCATTGGTGTAGTGGACCACCTTAAGCTGATGGAGGCGATTGAAATTTTCGGAACGAGGGTGGCGCCGGAGGTGCGAAAGGCGCTCCGATCATAATGGTAGACGGTATGAACTGATTTCTGAGGAATGGCAGGAGGCAGTCGTTAGCGACCGCACTCCCGCGAAGATCATTTGCTATTGCCTCTTACGGCACGCACCGCCGCATCACCCGCGCAAGACGCTGCGAGAACGCCTTCGCGTCGGCCGGCAATTCCCCATCCAGAATCCGAGCCTCGTCCAATAGAAGATGAGCCGCGTCTTCACGAAGCGTCTGCTCACCCTCGCCCAGGTTAGCCAAGGCCACGACGAGGTCATGGCGCGGGTTGATCTCCAGAACGGGTTTGGCCGCTGACGTCAGCTGACCCGCGCGGGCCAGAAGCCGCTCGAGCTGGCGGTCCATGCCAGTCTCGGACGCCACGAGGCAGACGGCGCTTTCAGTCAGCCGCTCGGAGGCGCGCACATCGGCGACGGACTCCCCAAGGGTAGCCTTCACGGATTGAATGAAGCCCGTCACCACCTCCGTTGCCGGCGCGCCCGCATTCTCCTGAGCCTCGAGCAGCGGGATCTGCGCCAGGTCGGCACCGCCCTGGGTCACCGACTTGAACGGCTTGCCCTCGTAATCGACGCCAGCCGTGACCCAGAAACTGTCCACCGCATCCGGAAGCAGCAGCACCTCGATACCACGCGCCCGGAAGCCTTCGAGCTGCGGCGAAGCCTCGAGCCGGGCGAGATCCGCACCCGTCACGTAGTAGATAGCGGTCTGGTTCTCCTTGAGGGAGCCAACATAATCCTTGAGCGAGCGCCATGCGCCACCGGATGCGGTGGTCTTGAACCGGGCCAGGCCCAGCAGAGTCTGGCGCCGCTCGAAGTCCTCGTAAAGACCTTCCTTCAGCACCGGGCGAAAGGTCTCCCACACCTTGGTGTAGGCCTCCGCATCGTTCTGCGCGAGCTTCTCGATTTCACTGAGAACCCGGCTGGTCACACCCTTCTTAATCGCGGCCAGAAGCGGGCTCTCTTGGATCATCTCGCGCGAGACATTGAGTGGCAGGTCAGCCGAGTCGACCAGTCCGCGCACAAAGCGCAGGTAGCGCGGCAGGATCTCGGCCTCGTCGGTGATGAAGACCCGCTTCACATAGAGCTTCATCCGCCCGTGGCGATCGGGATCGAACAGGTCGAACGGCGTGGAGCCCGGCACGAAGGCCAGCGCCGTATATTCGTGGCGCCCCTCGGCCCGGAAATGCACCGTCAGGGCCGGCTCGTCGAATTGGCCAGCCACGCTGCGGTAGAAATCTGTGTACTCCTCAGGTGTGATCTCAGAGCGCGGCTTCACCCAGAGGGCAGCCCCATCAGCGACCTCCTGCGGCTCCGCTCCGGGCTTCTCAATAAGGGAGATCGGTACGGGGACGTGACCCGACTGCGACTTGACGATGCGCTCCAGCGTATAGCGCTCGGTGTAGGAGGCAGCGTCCTCCATTAGGTGCAGGATCACCCGGGTGCCGCGGGCCGGCGCCTCGTCCGTTGCAATCGGCGCGACTGTGTATGATCCCTTGCCGTCTGAGGACCAGATCGCCGCCTCGTCTTGACCTGCACGTCGTGAGACGACGTCGACCCGGTCGGTCACCATGAAGGCCGAGTAGAAGCCGACGCCGAACTGGCCAATGAGCTGGGCCCCTTTGTCCTCCTGGACCGCCTGGATCCGATCCATGAAAGCTTTGGTGCCCGATCGCGCGATCGTACCGAGTGCCTCAATCATCTCATCGCGGTTCATGCCGATGCCGTTATCCTGAATCGTCAGGCGGCGGTTCTCGGCATCGATCAGCAGCGTGATCCGGGGCTTGGGATCATCGCCGAGCAGGGCGGGATTGGAGATCGCCTCGTAGCGCAGCTTCTCGCAGGCGTCGGCCGCGTTCGAGATCAGCTCGCGCAGGAAGACGTCCTTATCGGAATACACCGAGTGCACCATCAGGTGCAGCAGCTTGGCGACATCGGCCTCGAAGGTGTGGCTCTCAGGAACGGGAGTGGTGTCAGCAGGCGTCATGGCGTGAGATGAACCTTGTTGCTCCGGCGGGCGATGAGATGGCGGCGAACGGTCAAGATTTGAAGCCTGAAAGCCTCGGGTGAGGCCAGCTGTGTAGAGATCTAGCAGGTGCCGCTTAGCGCGCCGAACGGAACCTCTCGAAGGCAGTAATCTTCTGGGTGTAAGGCTCGACCTCACGCCGGTAAACCTCACGCCGAAGAAACGCGAGCTCCACCTCGCCGGCCTCCTCATCAACCTCCACCCACCACGATTTTGGGCGTCCATTGGTTCCGTCATTCCAGCGGTAGCCTCGCGCCTTCAGCACGTCCTTCATGTCGAATGGGCTGCTCTCCGCCCAGATGCGCAGAAGCGACTTCCGAGCCGATGCCAGCAAGTGTTTGAAAGGGAGACCAGCCTCCGATGGTAGGGGGGAGGCCAACACCTCAAGCAGGGCGTGGCAGTCCTCGACAGCCCGGTGCCCCTGGTGGAACCAACCACACTGCGTCAGGAGATAGCCCAGCTTTGATCCCTCGAAGCCGAACCGGTTCCAGGCGATCTCGGAATGAGAGCAGGCCCAAGCCTTGACCTGGAAGTCCTTGGACAGGCGCTCACAGAAGGGCCGATCAAAGCGAGCGTTGTGCGCGATGATCAACTCCGCCGGCGCGATGAACTTCTCCACGGCCTCAGGGTCGAGCACCTGGCCGGCGACCATGTCAGGCGTGATCCCGGTCAGGCGAGTGATCTCAGGACTGATAGCTACACTCGGCTCACGTAAGCCATTGAACGTCCCGATCACATCGCTGATCCCGCCTTCCTCATCATAGGTAAAGGCGATCATGCCGAGTTCGATGACCTCGTCCCTCGTATGATCGAGACCGGTGGTTTCGGTGTCGAGGATGACGGCGATCTTCTCGCACTGGCGAGCGGTGCGGGACACGGCAACGGGGCGTGGTATCAATCGGCGCAGAACGCGATAGTCGCCTGTAGCCTCCAGCATCCGGGCGGCGGTCTCGTAATCAGGAGCCTTGAAGACCTCACTGCGATGCTTGGCTTTAATGACAATCTCACCGACGGGACCCGTCTTGATAGGACCCGGCGGTGCATCGTAGTCTAAGAAAAGGTCAGCCTGGCCCCGCATTCCCACACCTTCTGCCCGCCAACAGGACAGGCCCACGCGTGGGGCCCGGCGGGGCAGCAGACTAGAGGGTGTGGGTCGCCAGAACGTTAATGCACAAGGTATGCGGGAGGGGGTGGTCCGCTCCTATGCGTGTGGGCAGATCAGGTATACAAGATTGCAGTGGGAGTGCCTTGAGCCCAGTCCGGATTTACAGTCCGACTCTTGTTTTCCGAGGCACCCATTACGATTTCACGTGGTCCTTGTGGTGAGCCCGGACCATGATAATTCATTTCCCCTTCGACAACACCTACGCACGCCTGCCTGATCGGTTCTATGCGCGCGTAGAACCCGAAGCCGTTACGGCTCCGAGGCTCATCCGACTGAACCGGGATCTCGCGTTACACCTCGGCCTTGACCCTGATCGTCTCTCCAGTCCTGAAGGCGTTGAGCTTCTATCCGGCAACCGCGTTCCGGATGCGGCTGAGCCCATCGCCATGGCCTATGCGGGTCATCAGTTCGGGAACTTTGTGCCGCAGCTCGGTGACGGCCGCGCCATTCTCCTCGGTGAAGTGATCGACCGCAATAGCATCCGCCGGGACATCCAGCTCAAAGGCTCAGGGCCGACGCCGTTCTCGCGCCGAGGTGACGGGCGGGCGGCGTTGGGACCAGTCCTGCGCGAGTATCTCGTCAGCGAGGCAATGGCCGCGCTTGGGGTGCCGACAGCACGTGCGCTCGCTGCAGTATTGACAGGAGAAACCGTTATCCGCGAGACGCCGCTTCCCGGTGCGGTGCTCACCCGTGTCGCCTCAAGTCATGTCCGAATCGGCACGTTCCAGTTCTTCGCAGCCCGGCAGGATGTGGAAGCGCTGCGCCAACTCGCCGACTACATCATTGCCCGACATTATCCGCAGGCCGCCGAGAGCGACAGACCGTATCGCGCGTTCCTGGACCAAGTCATTGCTGCCCAAGCAGACCTTATCGCTCGCTGGCTGCATATCGGCTTCATCCACGGGGTCATGAACACCGACAACATGTCCATCGCCGGCGAGACGATCGACTATGGCCCGTGCGCTTTTATGGATACCTACGATCCCGCAACGGCCTTCAGCTCCATCGACCGGCAGGGCCGCTACGCCTATGGCAACCAGCCGCGCATTGGCCTCTGGAATATGACGCGGCTGGCTGAGACGCTTCTGCCGCTCCTGTCCCAGGACGACGAGAAGGCCGCCGCCGAGGCGAATGAAGCACTCGAAGCTTTTCCGGGCAGGTTCGAGGCGGCCTATCACGCAGGGCTCAGGCGCAAGCTCGGGCTGCTGAGGGAGCGCGAGGACGACCCGACGCTTTCCGGGGATCTCCTGAAGGCCATGGCCGAGAACCAGGCCGACTTCAGCCTGACCTTCCGGCGGCTGAGCGATGCGGCCGCTGGACCCGAGGGAGACGAGGCCGTCCGAAACCTTTTCATCAATCCGCTTGCTTATGACGCCTGGGCCGCCCGCTGGCGGGAGCGGTTGAGCCTTGAGACAGGGGACGGCGCGAGCCGCCAAGCTGCTATGCGAGCCGTCAATCCAGCCTTCATTGCGCGCAACCATCGCGTGGAGGCGGTGATACAGGCTGCGGTGGAGCGGAACGACTTTGCTCCTTTCGAAGAGCTTCTGATGGTCCTCTTGAATCCCTATGAAGATCAGCCAACTCTCGCCCACTATTCTGAGCCACCGGAACCGCACCAGCGCGTCCATCGGACATTCTGCGGGACGTAGAACGGGAAGGCTGCCTCAGCAGCTTCGCGCCTGAGCCGTTCGGCATATCTGGTGCCACTCTTCCAGCGTCCGACGAGGAACTCACCTGGACATCGATGGCCCTCCACGGCTCTTGCCTCCGCCCAGCGGCCATTTTGCTGGCTGGACGGAGGAACAGCGGCACGCGAGAATGGTCAGCGAGCCGGGGCAGCCAAATGTCGGAACATATGTTGGCGTGCCTCGTCATCCATTTCAGCTTTGAAGCTGTGCCGCTCCTTCAGCGCGGCAGCGGACTGTGCTGCCGGGCGAGCGCTGATCTCATCAAAAACACGCTTGAGGTTCGGGAGGACACCCCAGGTATTCTCGCCTAAGATGAACGGCACCATGCGCGCCCAGCCCCACAGGGCCATATCGACGATGGTATAAGTCTCGCCCACCATGTAGCGCTGCCTGGATAGATGGGCATCAATGATGCCGTAATGCCGCTTCGCTTCGTACAGATAACGATTGACAGCGTAGTCCTTGGGCTCAGGCGCAAAGTGCTTGAAATGCACGGCTTGGCCGGAGAATGGGCCCACGCCCGTTGCGATGAACATCAGCCAAGAGAGAAGCTCACCACGGGCAACCGGTGTGCTGTCGGGCAGAAACTGTCCAGTCCGCTCCGCAAGATAGAGCAGAATCGCATTCGAGTCGAAAACCCTTGCGCCGGTATCCTGGTCGATGATCACAGGCACCTTGCCATTCGGATTGATGGCCAGAAAGTCAGGCTGGTGCTGCTCCCCTTTGCGTGTATCCACGGGCTTGTGCTCATACGGGAGGCCCATCTCCTCCAGGCACAGAGCAACCTTCATCGGGTTTGGGGCAAGGTTGTAGTAGAATCTGATCAAAGGAGAACTCCAGCAGCAGGTGGACAACGTCGGGTAAGTGCTGACGGGAGCCGCTGCGGTAGACCGTGTAATCAAAGCGCGACTCGTCAGGGGCCGTCAGGCAGGACTTTGAAGAGGCGAGAGGACGTGGATCACGCGGGTCTCGATCATGTCAGCTGTCCGCTCAGTATAGGCCTGCATATGCGGGGCGGCTGCGTGCGCTTTGAGGGCTTCAGGGCTCGCCCATTTCTCGACCACGACAAAGGTGTCTGGCCCAAGTTCGGTTTGGGAGGGTCCGAATGCCGGAAGATCGACAACGGGAACGTACTCGATGCAACCCTCTTCAGCATGAACGGCCGGCATGTTCGCTTGGAACTCCCGGAGCACGGTTTCGCGCATACCGGGCTTTGCAGTGATATAGGCCAGAACGTGCAGCATGAATGATCTCCTGATCGCCGATTGTTAGACACAGCTCTGCGGCACTGCAAGCTCCTCACTCCGGATGCAGGACCTGTGGCTCTCGCGTTAAGTTCGGCGATCGAGATACATCAACCTGTCCTAAGGCCCAGGCGCCTCGGCCGCATCTCAAGAGGCTGATGGGAGATCGGACCTATGCCGCCGAGGGGAGCCCAGTGGGGCCACCGAGCCTCGGGCCCCCAGCGCCACTGGGCATGTGGATTCAAGCCGATCTCGCTTCCCTGCTCCGGGATATTGATGCCAATCGGCAACTTATAAGTAGCGGTCTGGCCCGCCCAGTCTTCACGCTGATACCGAATCTCTCGTTTGCAATGGGGACAGCGTGACGCGAGGACTTTTCTGAAGGGCTGTGGGCTTTCTGCGAGATCAGGAAGAGCCGCTTGAGCCTTGGCATAAGCGTCTGCATAGCCCTCCATCGCTTGGACCACCTCAATTTCAAGAGGGTTTCCGCGTGCTGCTTCGGCCCTGTAGGCCAGGAGAACTCTTTTTCGGCAGGTGCGGTGCCAACATTGGTCCTCACGAAGAACGAGTGGGATGATCCCGTGCCGGCCATTCCCATACCACTGAAGCTGCCCGCTGAGTGCACCAGCGACAAAGTCGGAGATGCTGAGCGACAGGCCATCGACATGCACGTGCGCTCCCGGTTGGCCATCCTGATCCTTCCAAGTCGTGGTCTTGAAGGCCGGTAGATGTGGGTCAGGCCTGAGCCAATAGTGATGCAAGGCTGCAGGCTCATGAGCAACCAGCCAGAGCGCGCGTATTCCTGAAGCCACATAGCGCTCTTGCCGCTGGCGGTAGGCTTCCTCGCCCTGGAACTGAACCTGGGCTTCAATAGCGACAGTCCAGGGCTTTCCAAGCCGGCGGCACAGGACATCAGCCCGCCAATCCTGACCATCGGGTATTGTCCCAGATTGCTCCGGCAGGGCATCCCAACCTGCGGCTCGAGCCCCAATCAGGCTCTGTGCCTTGATATAGAGATGAAGGTCGCTTTCCTTTGCTCCCTCGGAAGTCTGCCCAGGAGGATGGGCGAAGAAGCGTGTTCCAAGACGCGATGTCTTCGGGATCGCCCGCCCTTTCCCATACGGCATCCATGCATCGCGATGTCGCGCTGATCGCAATCGCTCCCATTCGTGATCGGTCATCAGTGGAGCAATCAGCGGCTCTCCTGAGTGGGTGTATGCGAGCAGCGGCATGGTCTGGCTTATATCACCTCAAGACGTGCGGATGGTGTTGACGCCCCATACTTCGAACGCGCCATGAGAAAGGAAGTTTGAGCTGTCGATCAGTGGGCAGCCAACCATTCCCGCAGTTTCGTCCAGCGCCTCTTCATCTGCCCGCCCCTGACTGCAATCCCGACAGCTTTCTTCTGGCCTACCAGCACGACCAGCCGCTTGCCACGGGTGACCCCCGTGTAGAGCAGGTTGCGGGCCAGCATGGTGTAGTGCTGCGTTACGACAGGGATAATCACGGCGGGATATTCCGAACCCTGCGACTTGTGAATGGTGGTGGCGTAGGCAGGTACCAGCGTATCGAGTTCGCCGAACGGGTAGAACACCTCCCGGCCATCGAATGAGGCAATCAACGCTCCCTCCTCGTCGTCGATCCGGACCACCATGCCGAGATCGCCGTTGAACACCTCCCGATCATAGTCGTTCTGGGTCTCCATGACCCGGTCTCCCGGCGAGAAACGCCAGCCAAACCGCTCCACCTTGGATGAAGGATTGGGATTGAGCACTTCTTGGAGCTGGATGTTGAGGTTGCGAGCGCCGAGCACACCCCGGTTCATGGGACAGAGCACCTGAACATCCTTCATCGGATCAAGCCCGAACCGGCGCGGCATGCGCTCCTTGATCATCTGGATGATCTTCGGCACACCCTCCTCGGGATCATTAATCTCGACAAAGTAGAAGTCGCTCTCCTCTCCTGCCTTCTGCGGCTCAGGCATCTGGCCCTTGTTGATCCGATGGGCGTTCACCACGATCCGGCTTTCCGCTGCCTGCCGGAAGACCTCGGTCAGCCGAGCCACCGGAATGCGCTCTGAGGCAATGATATCGGCCAGCACCTGCCCCGATCCAACCGAAGGTAACTGATCCACGTCGCCGACCAGCAGCAGACCGGCATAAGGCGGGATGGCCTTGGTCAGGGCATTCATGAGCGGCACATCGACCATGGAGGTCTCGTCCACCACCAGCAGATCGCAGTCGAGTGGGTTCTCCTCATTGCGTGAGAAGCCACCATGCTTAGGGTCGATCTCCAGCAGACGGTGGATGGTCTTGGCCTCCAACCCGGTCTGTTCGGTCATGCGCTTGGCCGCCCGACCTGTGGGTGCTGCCAACGCGACGCGAACGCCTTTGGCAACCAACACGCGCAGAATTGTGTCGAGCAGGCTTGTCTTGCCGACACCAGGACCACCGGTCACTACGGCCATTTTGGAGCCGAGCACCAGCCTCAGAGCCTCGCGCTGCGAGGTTGCCAGGGTCTTGCCGGTGCGGCTCTCCACCCATGGAATGGCCTTGTCGATGTCGATCTCAGGCCAGGGCAGTGCGCCAGACGCTCGCTCGATCAACCGAGACGCAATGGCTTGCTCGGACAAATGCAGACCTTTGAGGAAGAGACAAGTCTCGTCGCTGATGGTGTCGGAGATGATCTCTCCTTTGGCAAGCTCCTCGACAATAGCCGTTCGGATCAGTTCTCCGTCCACTTCGAGCAACTGCTCGGCCAAACGGGTGAGAGCCTCGACCGGCAGAGCGCAGTGCCCCTCGTCCGTCGCCGTCTGAAGGGCGAACGAGATACCGGCCCGGATGCGCTGCGGGGCAGTCTTTTCCATCCCGAGCTTGGCCGCGATGGCATCCGCCGTTTTGAAGCCAATCCCACGCACGTCCTTCGCCAGCCGGTATGGGTCTTCGGTCATGACTTGGATGGCCTCATAGCCATACGTCTTGAAGATGCGCACCGCCCGGGCTGTGCCGACGCCATGGGCATGCAGGAAGATCATGATCTCCCGCATCGCCTTCTGCTCGGCCCAGCCTGAGACAATCCGAGAGGCTCGCATGGGGCCAATTCCAGAAACCTCCGTCAGGCGCTCCGGGGTAGCCTCGATGATCTCAAAGGTATCGACGCCAAAGGCCGCAACAATGCGCTTGGCCATGGCCGGTCCGATGCCGCGCATCTGACCTGAGGCAAGATACTTCTCAATGCCCTCGGCACCAGTTGGTGGCGTGGTCTTGAGTACCTCAGCCTTGAACTGAAGCCCATGGGTGCGGTCGCTGATCCAAATGCCACTTGCGGTGATCCACTCCCCAGCAGAAACCGCAGGCGTATGACCAACAACCGTCACAAGGTCACGCTTGCCACGGGTGTGGACCTTCAGAACAGCGAAGCCATTCTCCGCATTGTGGAAGGTGACACGCTCCACCGATCCTGCGAGCGTCTCGAGGACGGGCCTCTGATCAACTTGTGAGGGGCGAATCATCTGGTTCATGGTGCCTACCGAGACGATCTCTCAGCCTCTCCGACTGTAACAATGGATAGCGCCGCTGACGAGGATGCTCTCTTTCTGTAGCTCCAGATGTTCTGGGTTTGTTTCAGGGCTTTTTTGCGGCGATTCGGATTAACTTGGCTCCACCGGAGGCAATCTGCCAATTTGGTTGTGATGCTGGCTATGCAAGTGCAAAACTCGAGCATTCAGAGGGTTCTGCCCGATTTCCACAGCCGAAAAGAAAGATGGTTAACGATCGGGTAACGAAGCGGTACTCAGGGGATGGCTGCTGATTGGGAGGTGGAGATGGACAACGGACCTGATGGTGGCAAGCGACCTTCAGCAGTCTCCGACACCGAACTCCTGCGCCGGATCGGGCAAGAACTCCGCTCAATTTACGCGGACGTGATCAGGCAGCCTCTTCCACAACGCATTCAAGCAACTCTGGCGCTCATCGATCGGGAGCAGAGGCTTGGTGAACAGTTGCCTCGTACGCTGCCGCACTGACGAAGGGTGGTGCTGTTCGCAAGACCACCTTGCCCGTGGTTTCGCCTGACTCCAGAGTTCGATGCGCTTGCGCCACATCTGCCAGTGCAAAAGAACGAAACTTTGGCACCTGAATGTCCCTTGCTTCTACCCAGGCGGTGAGATCGTTCACGGCCGCGTGCAGCAGGTCGGTGCGGGTAAAGAGAAACGACAAATTGAACGCCACCACGCCTTTGTTCTCAGTTGCCATCGACAAAGGGCTGAAGCGCGGCATCTTCAGCATTCCGAGGGCTGCCTTGAGGTAGTTGATGCGCCCACCCTGTTTGGGCAACAAACTATGAAAGCCATAGACCAACAGCTTACCCGTGGGCTTCAGATGGGCGTAGCTCTGCGCTAGGGTTCAGGGCCGTTCGCGTCAAAGACCAAGTCGTAGCCGTCAAGACATAGGCGCTTGGCCTCATCCCAGAGCGACTGAGTGGATTTGTCGATCACGGCGTCTGCGCCGAGTTGGCGCACATACTCGACCTTGTGACTTCTCCCCACCACACCAGTCACGTGCAGATTGTGCAACTTGCATAGTTGGACAAGCGCTGAGCCTACTCCGCCGCCGGCCAAATGCACGAGCACTCTCATGTTGGGCCGGATCACCACGTTCTGCAGCAAGCCATAATACGCAGTCAGGTGGACGGCCAAGAAAACAGCGGCGGCCTCAAAGTCCAGAGTCTGAGGCTTAGGCCACACCAGATCTGCCGGAGCACACACATGCGTGGAGTAGCCGTTGAAGAGAGTAACACCAAACACCGGATCGCCGGGCTTCACATGCTTGATCTCACGGCCACCGTCTTCCACCCAGCCTGAATATTCGAAACCGGGCGTGATCGGCCAGCCCACGAACCGGCGCGCGGACTCGTACACGCCCCAACGAACACAGATATCAGCATAGTTCACGCCCACCGCCTCGGTGCGGATCAGAACCTGTCGATCACCGGGTTTGGGCACCGGATGAGTTTCGAGCTTAAGCTGCTTGTAACCACCCGCTTTGTGAATGACCACTTTGTGCATGGATCCTGACGGCATCGCATTTTCCGCCTACAGCTTCGACTTGAAACGTCCGCACTTCCGCTGAAGCCACTTACTATGGGCGTCGGCGTAAAGCCCCGACGATCGGCCCCATAGGCATGAGCGAGTCCATCCTCTCCAATGAAGGGGCATAGAGGCTGGAGACACTTCCATCCAAGAATAGTGCATTCGGACAACCTAGCTCGTCCCGGAACAAGCGAGCGAATGTGCTGAACGTGACCGGGTCGTCTGAAATCGCAAACACGACCGTGTCTTGGCCTTTCACGCCAACGCCGTTCCGGATCTTTCGTGAGGTGCTTTGTTCAGAAAACTGAAGATGGATTTGCCCGTTGATGACGAGCATCGGGCCCGATTGCGTTGCGAAATCCGGCCTCATTTTCCGCCTCAGATAGGCTCCTGTCTCGAGCACGCCTGCCTGACGGCCTTTGACATAAAAGATGCCGTTGGGCTTGAGGTGGAAGTTTCCGGGGCCGTTCCTTGTGTTGGCCGCCTTCAGCTCCTTTCCGTTCTCAATGTAAAGTCCCACGGGCGAGCGATCCTCATGGTACATGCCCGCATTCATCGCGACCGCAAGGCGTGAACCCTCCGGTGTCTCTTTCAACCGATCAAACGAGCCAAGAACCTCCCCGTCCAGTCCGCGCCAGAACAACCTCACCTCGTATTGTCTGAGATCCACCGTGCAAACCACGAAGGTGCTGTCAGCATATTGGACTGGCCGGCATGGATCGCTGTCAGGCTGAGCCGCGGCTCGGCTGGCAGGCAGTCCAAGAGAGACGAAAATCGTGAACAGGATGATGGCTGTCCGGGAGAACGACCGGTCCAGCGTGAAGATGATCGTCTTCATGTGCAACTTTGACCCTTTCAGCGTCCGAGATATCGTTCCTGCAGGTGGGTGCGGAAGACCTCCGCAGTGAGCGGTCGCCCGGTTGCGATTCTCAGAAGCTGATCGGTGGTCATCAGGCTGCCCTTTGCATGAACATTGGCGCGCAGCCATGCTCGAAGAGGAGCAAAATCACCCTTCGACAGGCCTGGAAGGATGTCCGCGTCAGCCTGACAGGCCGCTCTGAAGAGCTGGGCCGCCGTCATGGCGCCAAGCGTGTAGGTGGGGAAGTAGCCCCACGCGCCGCCAGGCCAGTGGATATCCTGCAAGCATCCCAGGCTGTCATTGAGAACTGTGAGACCGAGAAGCTTCTTGACCTCCTCATTGAACGCTGCGGGCAAGTCCTGGATCTGAAGATCGCCGGCAATCAACGCCTTCTCGAGTTTGTAGCGGACCAGGATGTGAGCCGGGTAGGTGATCTCGTCGGCATCCACGCGGATGAACCCCGGCTCCACCTTGGTTAAGATCCGGTGGAGGTTCTCCGGGCTCCACGCTGGACCCTCGCCTTGGAACGTCTCCTGTACAAGAAGGGCGAGGTAGGTGACGAACTCCCGGCTTCGGCAGGCCTGCATCTCGATAAGCAGCGATTGACTCTCGTGCATGCTCATCCCGCGTGCGAGACCGACCGGCTGGCGGCGCCACGTCTCCGGGCGGCCCTGCTCATAGAGTGCATGTCCGGTCTCATGAAGCACGCCCATGAGCGCGCTCATGAAGTTTGCCTCGCTGTAACGGGTGGTGATCCGGACGTCGCCCGTGGATCCACCGCAGAACGGATGCAGGCTCACGTCGAGCCGGCCTTGGTTGAAATCGAACCCGACGGCCTTCATCAACTGCTCGCCGATGCGTCGCTGATCGTCAACAGGGAAGGGGCCGTTGAGCGGCTGGATGGCAGGGAATCCCTTCTGGCGCTCCTGCGCCTCCTGGATCAGGGCCGGCAGCTCGGCGCCAAGCTCTGTAAAGAGTGGATCAATTGTCTCCTGGCGCAGACCGGGGTCGTAGCTGTCGAGGAGAGCGTCGTAAGGTGACAGTTCGAGCGCCTCGCCCTTGGCCTGGCCGATCTGCCGCTGGAAGGAGAGCACCTGCGCCAGGTGCGGGAGAAGGAGGGCGAAATCTCCGTTTTGTCTCGCCTCCCGCCAGACCAATTCCGACTTGGACACGGCTCTGGAGCTGGCCTCGATGAGGTCCGCCGGAACGGCAGAACCATGGAGGTAGATCCGCTTCATCTCGCGCAGGTTGGCACGTTGCCAATCGTCGAGCTGATCCCCGTCTTCGGCGGCCTGGGCCAGCAGATCGCCCATGTCGGGCGCGGTGAGCAGTTCATGGGCGAGACCCTTAAGCGTCGCGAGCTGGTCCGAACGGCTGTCGGCAGCCCCTTCCGGCATCGTGGTCTCAGCGTCCCATTGCAGAATACCGATCGCGTCCTCGATCGAGTTAATGCGTGCAAATCGTTCTTCCAGCGAGCGGTAGACCTGCATTTTGGTGTGAACTCCGTCCTTGGCGCTGATCCCGCCGCCTCTGCGGGGAGCTAAGTGACCCTGCAGTCAGCCTAGGAAAGCACCGGGGCTGTTATTGACTTGTAGGATTTGTGGTTCTGGAATGCCCTTATTCCGGCTGCTTGTGGATTGGGTCGACCCAGTAGACCTCCTCCGGCTTTTCGACAGGATCCACGTCGGTAATGTTCACGACCACGGCCTCGTTATCGCTACGCACGAGAACGCATTCGAGGGGCTCATCCGGACTGGCGTTGATCTCCTGATGGGGCACAAAGGGCGGCACATAGATGAAGTCGCCAGGCCCAGCTTCCGCAACGAACTCCAACTGCTCACCCCAGCGCATGCGAGCTTTGCCTCGTACGACATAGATCACGCTCTCCAACTCACCATGGTGATGCACTCCGGTCTTGGCATTTGCCTGGATCGACACCGTCCCTGCCCAGATCTTCTGTGCTCCAACCCGTGCATGATTGATCGCGGCCTGGCGAAACATGCCCGGGGTCTGAGCGGTGTTCGGATCGAGGCGGTCACCCTTGATCACTCGAACGCCGTGGTGTTTCCAGTGCTCATGCTGATCATGGGACTTGTCTTGGCTATAGTCTGTCATGGTGCCCTCCGAGACGATCGGCTTCTATCCTTGTGCTGGATCACAAGCGAGGAGGATGGGGTTAATAAGGCCACCTCAGGCCTCCGGTGCGACATCGTACTGCTCGTC
Source organism: Microvirga sp. jy35 (assembly GCF_056148915.1). Taxonomy (NCBI): domain Bacteria; kingdom Pseudomonadati; phylum Pseudomonadota; class Alphaproteobacteria; order Hyphomicrobiales; family Methylobacteriaceae; genus Microvirga; species Microvirga sp. jy35. Next base: position 24,975 of record NZ_JBWBEW010000044.1, read on the forward strand.
GGTCACATGCTCCATCCAGGTGACATGGGATTCGTCCAGTGCTTCTCGCCCGGGGGAATCCAGACAGTGTCTCCAGGGCTGATCTCTCGGACGGGTCCGCCCCAAGTTTGGACACGGCCGGCCCCGGAGAGGACATGCAGGGTTTGTCTCAACGGGTGGGTATGCCAGGCAGTGTGAGCGCCTGGCTCGAAGCTGAGACGTGCGGCGCGGACTCGGGCTGGAGCCGAGGCATCGATGATCGGGTCGTGCCAGACCGTGCCTGTAAAGGCATCCGCGGGAGCGCGCTTGGTCGTGATCGTATTCGCAGCTCGGATTTCCATGTTGGTCTCCCTGTACATATTCAGCCGCTCAGTAGCCTCATCGTTCCGTCCATAGGGGGCGGCGCCAGAATATGCTCGGCCTCACACGAGGAAACTATGCAAGGAATGGGCGCCCTCCGCAAAGCACCGGGGCCCCACAGCTGCAGCAGTTAGGTGGCTCGACGAGTGAGCCCTGGACCCCATCTTAATGGGATGGCTGCTCCAGTGTTCCCCACCAGCCGCTCGCTGCGTGAGCGGGTCGGCGCCTTGCGTCACCTCCCGTCTCTGTTCCGTCTGGTTTGGCAGGCCAGCCCTGCTCTTACAGCGGCAAGTCTCGGGCTGCGACTGACACGTTCAGTCCTGCCTATTATGATACTCTATATCGGGAAGCTCATCATTGATGAGGTGGTGGCCCAGACACAGCTCGCGTCACCAGGGGCAAATCTCAGCGATTGGATCGGGAGCGGCCGATTTGATTTTCTCGGTGGGCTGCTCGTTTTGGAGCTGGCCCTCGCGATCATCGCTGATCTCTTAGGGCGGGCCAGCTCCCTCGTCGATAGCCTCTTATCCGAGCGCTACAGCAACTTCGCCAGTGTGCGGCTGATGGAGCATGCGACGAGTCTGGATCTCGAGCAGTTCGAGAGCAGTGATCAGCAGGACCGACTGGAACGGGCTCGCCGTCAGGTCACCGGGCGAACTACTCTCCTGACCCAGATCTTCGGGCAGGCACAGGATGTGCTCACCGTCCTTTCGCTCGCTGCGGGCCTGCTCGTCTATGCGCCATGGCTCATCATCCTGATCATCCTTGCTCTCCTGCCGGCCTTTGTCGGCGAGGTGCATTTCAACGCGCAGGGCTATCGACTCAACTACTTCCGCACCCCGGAGCGACGTCAGCTCGATTATATCCGTTATCTCGGCTCGAGCGTCGAGACCGCGAAGGAGATCAAGCTTTTTGGCCTCAACGCCTTCCTGGTCGAGCGCTTCAGAGGCTTCGCTAATCGCATGTATGCGGACAATCGGCGGCTTGCGATCCGCCGGGCCGCATGGGGCACGCTCTTCGCCGCGATCGCATCATGCGCCTACTACTTGGCCTATGCTCTGATCGTGTGGCGAACCGTCCGGGGCGAGTTCAGCATCGGTGACTTGACGTTTCTGTCCGGATCCTTCCTGCGGCTGCGGGGGCTGCTCGAGGGATTGCTTCTGGGGTTCTCACAGATCGCGGGGCAAGCGCTGTACCTGGAGGATCTGTTCTCATTCTTTGATGTTCGCCCGAGTATCGCGTCACCGGCACATCCACGGCCCTTCCCGCAGCCGCTGCGGACGGGGATCGTGTTTGAAAACGTGGGCTTCCGGTATCCAGATTCAGATCACTGGACGGTCCGTCACCTGAGCTGGACGCTGACAGCCGGTGAGGTCGTAGCTTTGGTTGGGGAGAACGGAGCCGGCAAGACTACAATCGTCAAGCTTCTCGCCAGGCTCTATGACCCGGCGGAGGGACGGATTCTTCTCGATGGCTGCGACCTGCGCGACTACGATTTGACGGACCTGCGGCGCAACATCGGCGTGATCTTCCAAGACTTCGTGCGGTTTCACTTCACGGCCGGCGAGAACATCGGAGCAGGCCGCATCGAGGCCTCCGATGATCGCAGCCGGATTCAGCAGGCGGCGGAGCGCAGCTTCGCCGATCGTATTATCGAACGCCTGCCTCATGGCTATGACCAGCCGCTTGGCAAGCGGTTTCACGAGGGGGCGGACCTCTCCGGAGGCGAATGGCAGAAGATCGCCATCGCGCGCGCTTACATGAGGGATGCGGAGGTGCTTATTCTGGATGAGCCAACCGCCGCTCTCGACGCCCGCTCTGAATACGAGGTCTTCCAGCGGTTCCGGGATCTGAGCTTGGGAAAGACCGCCATTCTCATCTCGCACCGATTCTCGACCGTGCGGATGGCCGACCGCATCCTTGTTCTCGAGAACGGGCAGGTCGTGGAGGCTGGCTCACACGAACAGCTTGTTGCATCAGGCGGTCGCTACGCCGAACTGTTTGAATTGCAGGCGTCAGGCTATCGATGAGGGCACCCTTAAGTGCACCTGACAAGACCATCTCTGGACGAAGCGCTAGGTGATCAAGGCTGAGGCGATGGTCAGGAAGGCCATGTGGATGTCGGCCCTGCGCTCATAGCGGATAGCTAGACGGCGGAACTGCCCGTACCAGGCCAGAGTGCGCTCCACCACCCAGCGGTGACGTCCCAGCTCAGCACGAATCCGTTGGCGCTCTGAGAGACAACAAAATCGGCGCGATCACTGGACCGCGAGGGCAACGGGATGGAGACTCCCGATAGTTGGTTTCCGCCCGAATCGAAGGAGGCATCCGTGAAGTTTTTACCGAGAGTCGTCGCGACGCCGCGTGCAGTGGTGGCGGTCGCGGCGGCATTGGCGGCGACCGCCGGTCTCGTCAGCCAGTCGGCCGGTGCGCCGGTCGCGGTCCAGGCGACCGGGTTGCAGCAGCAACTCGACACCTTGCTTGCCGATGCGCGGTTCACCGGATCTCAGGTCGGCCTGGTGGTCCGGGACGCGGTGACCGGCGAGACGCTCTACGACCGGAACGGCTCGACCCGGCTGCTGCCCGCTTCGAGCACGAAGCTGTTCAGCTCGATGGCCGCGATGCACACCCTGGGCGCCGGCTTCCGGTTCCACACCGACGTCCTCGCCACTGCGACCGTCCGCAACGGTAAATTGCGCGGCAACCTGTACCTGAAGGGGTACGGCGACCCGACCGCGCTCGAGTCGGACTACGTCGCCCTGGCCAAGCAGATCGCGACGTCCGGCGTACGGCGGATCGACGGCGACCTGATCGCGGACGACACCTACTTCGACAAGGTGCGCCTCGGCGACAGCTGGGCCTGGGACGACGAGCTGTTCTACTACTCGGCCCAGATCTCGGCCCTCACCCTTGCGCCGAACACCGATTACGACTCCGGTACTGCGATCGTCGAGAGCCTGCCCGGCGCCACGGTCGGGGCCCCGGTGAAACTGAAACTGGTCCCGGCCAACGGCGTCCTCAAGCTCGTGAACACCGCGACGACTGGTGCGGCCGGTTCGAGCAACACGCTGTCGATCGAACGTGACCACGGCACCAATATCGTCCGGGTGACCGGCTCCGTCCCCGCCGACGACACGCTCGGCCAGGAGTGGGTGACCGTCTGGGAGCCGGCCACGTACGCCGCCGACGTGTTCCGCCGCGCTCTCGCCGCCGAGGGCGTCTGGGTCGACGGGCACATCCGCGCGGGCGCAACTCCGGCCGGCGCGCGACGACTGGCCCGGGACGAGTCGATGACGGTCGGCGAACTGATGAACCCGTTCCTCAAGCTCTCGAACAACATGCACGCCGAGACCTTGGTGAAGGCGATGGGCGCGGTGGCGAAGGCGAACGGCAGCTGGTCCGCCGGGCTCGGTGTCGTCACCGACTACGCGAAGAGCGTCGGCGTTGACACCAGCACGATCCGGCTGTCCGACGGCTCTGGTCTGTCCCGCAAGGTCAACGTGACCGCGAAGAGCGTCACCGACATCCTGCTGGCGGCACAGAAGGAGCCGTGGTTCCAGCAGTGGTACGACGCGTTGCCGATCGCGGGCAACCCCGACCTGTTCACCGGCGGCACGCTGCGCAGCCGGATGGCCAACACGCCCGCGGCGAACAACCTACACGGCAAGACCGGCTCACTTACCGGCGTCACCGCGCTGTCGGGGTACGTATCGACCAAGGACGGCCGCAAGTTGGTCTTCTCGATGATCAGCAACAACTACCTGGTCAGCCCGCGTGCGGTCGAGGATGCAGTCGGCGTGACGCTGGCTTCCTGGAGCGACCAGGCACCAGTCGCCGCGATCAAGCCGGACATCAGCCGAAGCGCACAAACGACCGAAGAAGCTTGCGGCACCGACTGGGTCAAGGCCTGCTGATTCGGTCTGGTTCGGGCTGGTCGCCGCGCCCCCTTTTTGGCCGCAACCGCCGCACTGTCCAGAGTAGCCTGGCTGAAGTCGATGGCGTTGTGGCGGCCCAGGCGGTCGAGCAGAACCTGCTGCAGCTTCTGCCAGACACCCGCCTGCTGCCAATCGCGCAAGCGTCGCCAGCACGTCATGCCAGGGCCGCAGCCCATTTCCTGAGCAGCATCTCCTAGGGCGTGCCGGAGCGGCTCGATCACCGCCCAGAGGGCGTCGGAAACAAGAGGTTTGGCCATGCCGAACCAACGCTCTCACCCCAGTTTTGTTAGGTGCACTAAACCATGAGATCTGGCTTGTTCGGGGTCATGAAAGGCAGATCGTCTACAAGCCTGCGATCCGGGCTATCCGCCCAGCAGAGCCTGTCCAGTTGAGAGATCCAGCATCATTCCGGTGAGGGACCCCTTCCCAGGCTCGGTTGATCATGCGGCTTGGATCATCCTGAAGCCGTGCTTGATCAATCAGTGCTTTCCGCCTTTTGCCGCGATGCGTTACAGTGGTTGTGCCATTTCGACCCGACAGGAGCCCGCATGAAGAAGGCGCGCAAGCTCTATGAAAGTTCAAGCGGTGACCGCTGGTACCTCATCCGAGACCCTTCAGGGGCTTTGTTCGTCCGCCACGAAGCCAATGTCGCTTCCGGAGGGCAGGTGGAACATGAAGATATCGCGGCTTTCCTGGGGCGGGGCGCAGGGCCGGAACAGCAGGAATTGCTGCGTCTGATCGGCACCCTCGTCGAGGAGCATCCCGCAAACGGGTAACCCATTCTATGAAAGCGGTGGCCCTACGAGTTCTATCCCGAATTGACGGCAGGCACGCGCAAGGGCCTCAGCTTGCTCGGGGGTGGGTGGACCGGATGGATCAGGCAGCCCCTGCCGTTCAGCAGGACGGCCAAAGGCGCGGATGAAGGTCTCGAATTCGCCTCGGGTGATGGTGAGCATGCGGGCCTCAGCCGACTCCACCCTGTAAGTGTGAGGAATGCCTTTCGGAGTGAGCAGCGTTTCTCCGGCGCTGGCGCGGTGCTCCTGATCTCCGACTCGGTAGCGCACCTCACCTTCAAGCACGTGGAAGATTTCATCCTCGTCATGGTGGATGTGCAGCGGCGGAGAGTCCCCCTGTGAGGCTCGGTGCTCAAGCACTGAGATGCCGTCCGAACCATCCCGTGACGAGATACGGATCGTGACATAGGTATTGAGGAACCAGAGGCTTCGATGATCTGTGGCAGCGCCGTTCATGCCTGTGCTCTCCCGCAACATATTGGAGAGCCGAGCGTACCCGTACTTCGATGATGAACAAGAGGAATTCCGGAGATCAGCGGGTGCGCTGCTTCCGGTACGAGTTCTTGACTGCGATCTTGCCATTGCGGAAGGTGAAGATATCGCAGCCTTGGACCTCCACATGAGCACCGTCAGGCCCTGTGGCTGTGAACACCCACTCGGAGACGCCCCGATCTCCAGCAATGAAGTGCTTAGGACCATTCCATCGGGCATCCGGAAAGGTTGCAAAAACCTCCTCAATTCCACGGCGGACTTCAGCCTGACCTGTAAAGATCGTCCCCTTCACGTCAGGACCACGGCTGGCCTCGAACACGTAGTCTTCCGTCATCATCGACAGGATTGCATCCGGGTCATGCCGGTTCCAGGCTGCCGCAAAGTTATCAAGGACGGAAATGGAAACAGCTTCTGCCATCAGGTCTCCCCTCCTGGCTCGTGAGATGCACCGGGTCAGTAGACGATGCTGCGGTCGCACTCCATCACCAGCCGCACCAGCATAGGCGGACCGGCCTTCTCGTGAGGGACACCTTGAAGGTCCGCATCGCTGACACCCCGCGCGGCACAGGACCCAGCCGAGAGATAGAGCTGGCCACCTCCGGTGATCACCTTGTCGAAATGCTCCCGAAGGGCACCCGTACCAAGCCCGACGAGGCCGGTGCGCGTGGGTTCGCGGATGAGTTGAACCGCATCGCCTGCCAGGAACACGTAAACCTGATGCCCTGCCTCGACCGCTGCTGCCGCGACGAAGAAGGCGAGTGCAGCCTTAGTGGGGTTTTCAGGCCCACAGGTGACATGGACAAGAAGGCTGGACATGAACACCTCCGCCGAACGTAGAACGGGAGAGCAGAACTATGCTCCTCGTCCGGCCGTACGCCAACGTGACGGTTCTACTATTTGGGATGAGATAAGCTGGGAGCCGTAAACCCGCCTTGTCGCCCGGAGATCTTGACGAGAGTACCTGCTCAACCCACGCTGGGACGGCCTCACTGGCTGGCCCATACCGTCCCTCATCAAACTGGCGGGCGTTATCCGAGGGCTCCAGATTGATCTTGCAGGTGCGGATGCCATGTCCCCGTGCCTCCAATACGAAGCCTGCTGCCGGGTAGACGGAGCCCGAAGTGCCAATGGCAACAAAAAGGTCTGCCCCGAGCAGAGCGTCATAGATCGCATCCATCTCCAGCGGCATCTCGCCAAACCAGACTACGTGAGGTCTCAACCCTCCGGAATAGCGGCAGGACGGGCAGGGGACCTCGACGCTCAAGTCTTTGTGCCATGGCATTGTCCCACCACAGGGTGTGCAACGGGCTTTGAGCAGTTCGCCGTGCATATGGACGAGCCGCTGTGAGCCCGCCCGCTCGTGAAGGTCGTCGATGTTCTGGGTACACAGAAACAGGCTACCGCCGCGCTCGTCCAGACCGGCCTCCAAGCGGGCAAGCGCCCGGTGAGCGGCGTTGGGCTCTGCCGACAGGAGGTTCTGGCGGCGCATGTTGTAGAAGGCATGCACCTCGTCCGGATTGTGAGCGAATGCCTCTGGTGTGGCGAGCTTCATCGGGTCAAAGCGGGACCACAGCCCATCCTTATCCCGGAAGGTGCCTAAGCCGCTTTCGGCTGACGCGCCAGCTCCGGTCGGTGCGAAGATCTTCATAGTTTCTCCTAAGGGTACGAGCACGAGCTACCTTGGTGTCCTGAGCCCTACCACCTGTTGCAACAAGACCGGCTGTGGCCATGACCCCCTCGTCGGGAGCCTCCAGGAGCATCCAGTCGAACTCACAGCCCGGGGTCATTTGCCAGGAGATCGGCTGTCCCCAGAGGCTCGAACAGCTTGGAGACAGGCTCAATCCGATCTTCAGAGGTCTGCAACATGCTGCGCATAGCCTCTCGGGTGGATCGTCCATAACCAATGAAGGTTGGCATCTGACCCTCCCTGCTCACTGCGTTCGGATGAGCCGCGAAAGTTCATCATCTCATGATTTGGGCCTCGGACAGCCTCAGATACCCACTCAGGATGAGATGCTCAGCCCAGCCTGATGTGGTTCGATGCCTATGCCGGTACCACGCAGCACTAGGAAACACGGGGCTGGGCGGCCCGATCACCTTCCTCGCTAGGGTGTGACTGCCAGCGACGCACCAGGCCAGAGAACAGCCAGAGTATCGCCGCCACTGCGACTGCGGCCATCGCCCACCAGAGCACGGTCGAGAGTGCCCCGGCGTCGATCACTGGCCAGGGATGTTGCACGAGCTCGCCGCCGCGCTCCGTCATCCAGTGCCAAGCGGTATGCGCCACCAGCGCTGACAGTATAATCGTGCCGATCCTTTCGGGGACCACATACTTGAACAAGAGACCAAGTGCCGGCACCGCCACCGCCAGCACAAGCAACTGCCCGACCTCTACACCGACATTGAACGCCAAGAGCGAGGTGATCAGGTGCGAGCCGGCAAATTGTAGGCGTTCGCTCAGCAGGAACGAGAAGGCAAAACCATGCACGAGACCAAATGCGAAGGCGACAAACCAGCGCCTCTCTGTGCTGGGGCCGACGATGTTCTCCAGCGCCATATAGAGGATCGAGATTGCCACGAGCGTCTCGATCAGCGGCGTGAACCACAAGGCGTCTGGCGCAAAGCCATAGGCCGAAGCGATCAGCGTGATCGAATGAGCGATCGTAAAGGCGGTCACCACAATGGCGAGCGGGCGAAAGCGTCGGAATGGGATGACCAGGGCGAGCAAGAAGAGAAGATGGTCGATGCCCTCCAGGATGTGGAGAAAGCCGTCCTCGGCAAAAAGCAGGAACGCCTGCAGCCAGCTCGGATCGAGATGCACAATGCCGACATCGGCGTGAACGTCAAATACCCGCTCCGGGCGGTCAGGCGACAGGAAGCGCATCATGATGTTGACCTGGAGCCCGAGACGGGTCAGTCCCGGCCGGATGGCAAAATCTGATCGGTCCGACTGGATCGTGTATTCATAGGCGACGTCCAGCAGACCCTGCTTCCAATAGATCTCCGTGTCAGCCGGTAACGGACCGCTTCGGATGTGGGCCAGCGCCTCGTCGTAGCTCGCAAAGGAGCGGTCGGAGGCCAGCGACACTCGCGCGCCGACAAGCTGGGGCTTCCCTAGCAAGGCGCCGTTCTCGTAAATTTCAACGAAATTACGGATCCAGATCTGGGCGGCGTGCTGCAGCGGCGCGTCGATCCGCGACAGGTCCAGGAATCCGTTAGGCTTTAGCGGCACATCGACGTCTCGCAGCGACTCCATCGGCGCCCGCACCAGGAAGGTCAGCGTCTTGCCCTCCGGCTTTAGGAAAGCCAGGACCGTGACCTCGTTGGGCACCTCATGAGCTGAGGTGCGCATGGGCCAGCCAATCAGCAGGGCGGCTGCGATGATGAATGCAAAGACGATCCGAAAGGGCGCCATGACTCTCAATGGTTCTCGACAGCAGAGCCCAGCTTGGCTACATTTCGATCTATTGACAAGAGCGGCGCCAAGCTGCCCGGCATGGGGGCCGGGAGGAAACAGAATGAGACAGCTCTTCTGGAGCCGCAGGGCGTTTGTCGGTGTAAGTTTCCTGGCAGTGATGGCGGTGCTCGGCACGAGCCAGCTCCTGCTGCAGAAGGCGATTGCGCAAGGCAAGGAGGCCCCGCGCTTCGAGGTCGATCCATTCTGGCCAAAACCGATGCCCAACAACTGGGTGCTTGGCCAGGCGATCGGCGTGGCGGTCGATTCGCGCGACCATATCTGGATCGTTCACCGTGGCTCGGACCCGGCCAATCTGGACAATACGGAACTGGCGGTTCCGATCACTGGCAACCGCGCCGGCCAGCGTGTCGGCGAATGCTGCAATCCATCGCCCCCGATCATGGAGTTCGACCAGGCGGGCAATCTCGTGAATGCCTGGGGCGGCCCCTCTCCGACGAGAGAATATGAGTGGCCATCGTCCAATCACGGCATCGCGGTCGATGTAGAAGGCTTCGTCTATATCGGCGGCAACGGCGCCGGCGATGCGCATGTCCTGAAATTCACCCGCGACGGTAAGTTCGTCGCCCAGTGGGGCCGGGCGGGTGCTCGCCAGGCTAAGACCGCGGCTGCGGCCTCGGATCCACTGGCTGGGTATGCCGGCGTAGCGCCGAGCGGCGGTGTTCCCGCCGCGGGCGCAGCCACTTCTGTCGCGGGCACTGTCGGTCCTTTGGCGGGGGCGGCTCCTGCCGCGAGCGCAGCCACTCCTTCCGCCGCCGCACCTGCCGCGGCAGCCGCGCCGACCTACCAGGCCAACAGCCATGATCAGGAGAGTTTCGGCCGGGTCGCGAAGATCGACCTCGTTGAGAACGCCAACGAGGCCTATCTCTCGGATGGCTATCTCAACCACCGTGTGGCCGTCGTCGACATGGATACAGGCAAGATCAAGCGCTACTGGGGCGCCTACGGCAAGCCGCCGACTGACGACGTCCTGCCGCCCTACAATCCAGCAGCTCCGGTGGCCCAGCAGTTCGCCAATCCCGTGCACTGCTCCAATGTCTCAAACGACGGCTTGGTCTATGTCTGCGACCGCGCGAATGATCGTATCCAAATCTTCCGCACCGACGGGACCTTCGTCAAAGAGGTGTTCGTCGCCACGCAAACCCTGGCCGACGGCTCGGTTTGGGACATTGATTTCTCCCATGATCCCGAACAGCGGTTCCTCTACGTCGCTGATGGCGTGAACGAGCATGTGCGCGTATTCAATCGCCAGACTATGGAGGAGCTCTACAACTTCGGCTACGGAGGTCGTCAGCCGGGCATGTTCCTCGGTGTGCACTCTATTGCTGTAGACTCCAAAGGGAACATCTACACAACTGAGACTTACACAGGTAAGCGCCTGCAGAAGTTCGTCAACAAAGGTGTCGGCCCTGTCTCAACGGTGAATGCGGCTATGCCCTGGCCGACGGCGCAGTAGATATGCTCGAACTCGCTTCGGCGTCGGCTCCTCATCGGGGCCGGCGCTTTCACTATCCGTCTTCGCCGAAAGCCACAGTGCGCGATTCTGAGCGCTGACGTGGCGCCTTGGCTCTTGGCCCTGACGGCCTACTTACGGACGCAGACGCTCGCTTTGGTGCACCATCGCTGTTGCCCGCGCGGGCTGGGCTGCGGCCTCTTGGAGCGACAGGCCGGTTCTTTTCGTCAGGATGCTGTGCCTTCAGCGAGTGTTCATCGAGAAAAGTGCGGCAAGCGGCAAAGTCAGCTAGCACTGCGGGTGGACACTCGATCCCTTTCTGTTCAGCCAAAGACCGAGCATAGCGCACCATTGCCTCACTTGGAGGACGCGGGCCCATCTGCGGTGCTGCCCTTGCTGGCCCAGACGATCGTTGTGGTGCATGTTGGTCCAGGAACGTCCGGCAGATGGCACTATTGGTCTTGAGCCCACGGGGCAGTTTCAAGCCACGCTGGGCAGCAAGCGATGTTGCGAAAGCAATCATTGCCTTTGTTGGGGGCTTCCCATCCGCTGCGGAGGGCATTGGGCGATATGTTGGATCAAGAGCAACAGCACCCGACTGTCCAATCGTCGTGATTAGCTCTCTGACACGGCTGCGGGTTCGCTCCTGATAGGCTGCCGCGCGGCGGGCCGCCTCTGCCCGTGTGGCTGCGCGCCCGATCTCAGCAAGGTCAGCCTCAAACATCGCCCGGCCAACTGGGTCGCCATAGGCTGGAAAGACACGACGAACAGCAGCGATGAATGTGAGCCCGACCTCCGTCACCTGGATCGGCGGGTCCTTACCCTTCAGCAACTCAACATACTGGCTCTTCTGGAGCTTAGGCAGGATGGTATCGCGCGTCGCCGCAGTGCCAAGGCCCTTGGGCTCATTGGGATTGGCCGGGTTCTCCAGAGCTGCTTTTAGTGCTGGATCTTCGACTTGGTCGACGAGGCGCCCCATAACGACTGGTAACTCGCCGCGGGTGATCCGACGCGGTGGCTCGGTTTTGGCTGTCTCGATCCGGGCATCCGTTGCTGTCCCAGGCTCATGATCGCGAATAGGGGGTAGGCGTCCGGTGGTAGGCTCGTCGTCCGGCTTGGCCTTGCCCGGAACAGCCTCATTATCCTCGTCGGCCTCGGCTCCATAGACGGCCCGCCAGCCTGGGTACTTGATCACGCTGCCGCTGACCGAAAACTGCTTCGGGCCGAGCGGCGTCGGGACCTGCACTGCAACGGCGGTCCGAGCGTCGATGCCGTCCGGCAGGTGGGCCGCCAAGAAACTCTTGGCGACCAGCTGCCAGAGACGCAGTTGATCCCCGCTGATGCTCCCCAACTGCGGCACCTTGCGCAAAGGCACGATGGCGTGGTGCTCGCCCGGGTCCTTGACGTAATGGCCCTTGTTGCCCTTGCGGAACACGAGGTCACCCGGAGCTGGCACGAGGCTCGCAAGATCCGTCAGGACCCCAACGACGCTTCCGATCACTGCGCTCGCATCACCTGTCTGGCTGTCGGGAAGGTGCTCGGACTCGGTGCGAGGATAGGTCAGGTATCCCTGATCATAGAGCTCCTGGGCGAGCTTCGCCGTGTGCTGAGGATCCCAGCCGAACCGCTTGGCGCAGCGGCGTGCGAGAGTGTCTTTTGAGAACAGGCGAGGGGGCGATCGACGCACATCCTTCTGCTCGACACCAAGTGCGCCCGACCAGATTGCGGCTGCCTGCTGAATCGTCTCAGCAACCTGTTGGTCGAGGATCTTGTCCTTCGGTGCATGCCAGAGGATGATCTCGGCTCCGCTGCTCGTCGCGACGGTCAGAGCAATCCTGAAATAGTCCTGCGGGATGAAGTCGCGAATGCGCTTCTCTAGGTCAGCGAGGATAGCAAGTGTCGGGGTCTGCACGCCGCCAAAGCGCCAGGGCTCCCGGAGTGTGGGCGGACGCAGCCGCAGGGAAATGGCGCGCGTGCCGTTGAGACCGAGATGATAGTCCTCATACTGGCGGCACAAGGCCTCGAGGTAGGCTGCATAGTCCCGCTCGCCGGAAGCAGGCTCCTTGGCCATCGCGGCAAAGGCTCGGCGGATTGAGACCTCATCGAGCGCTCCCAGCTTGAGACGATCCACCGGACCCCGATAACCAACGTGCTCGAGCACCTCCCAGGCGATCATTGAGCCCTCCCGTCCGGGATCGGTGGCAATGATGACCCGCTCCACGCCCTGGAGAGCCTGCTTGATCGCCTCGATCTTGGGCTTGTGTGACTGACCAGAGCGACTGGTGCCATAGGTAACGGGAATACGCTCGAGCACGATCGGGAGCGTTTCGAAGCGCCAAGGCTTCCACTCGTCGCGGACATTGCCGGGCTCCTCGGCAGCCAGGAGGTGACCCTCGGCGGAGACGCAGATCGTGCTCGGTGATTTGAAGAACCGCTGCAGCTGGCGCATGGCCGAGGGCTTTTCAAAGAAGAACAGCGTGCGCGATGCTTGATGAGCGGTCATGACGTTAGAGGATACGTTCTCGAAGCGAATGCGTGGTCGGAGCCAGTGCTCAGGTAAGCGCCTGGAACGAATAGAGAACATTACTCCTCCGGCTATCGGGCGTCAACGAACCAGCCAAGGACACTAAGCTGAGTCAGGTGATCTCACATCATCGCGTGCGCTACATCGTAAAGTGAGGACTGCTCCTCCCAATTTCCTCGCTAAGAAGTCTAGCTTGAGGTGCAGCGCAGAGCTATCTGGCTGAAACAATCCATGAATGACGTGTGTTTCCTGCAAACCTTTGACAGGAGACTCTCATGGGCGGCGGCAGCATCTCACGGCGCACCCTTCTGGTTGGCGGGCTTGCGGCTGCAGCCTCTCTTCGATCGAGTCTGGCGTTCGCCCAGAATTCAACTTCGAATCGCAATGACAACCTGCACAGCGCTGTGGCACGTCGAGCGGAGCCTCTGCCTCCGCTCGACGACGAGCAGGCTTTCGGGGCTATGTTCGACCGCTTTGCCGATGCCAAGGTTGTGCTGCTCGGCGAGTCTACCCATGGTACCTCCGAGTTCTACCACGCTCGCGCCGCGATTACTCGCCGCCTCATCACTCACCATGGGTTTACTGTCGTGGCAGTAGAGGCCGACTGGCCCGATGCCGCTCATGTTGACGCTTACATCCGAGGGAGGCCTCGGCCGCTTGCGCCCGAGAAGCCGTTCCGACGCTTTCCAACCTGGATGTGGCGCAACGAGGAGATGCGTAGTCTGGTCGACTGGCTCAAACTCCGCAATACTGGAGCCGAGCCGCCACAACAGGTGGGCTTCTATGGTCTCGATCTCTACAGCACCGCGGCCTCAATGGAGGCTGTGATGGGCTACATGGCCCAAACAGACATCCAGGTCGCTGCGGAGGTGCGAGGGCACTATGCCTGTCTGGCGGCTTACGGTGACGATCTGGCTGATTACGCTGCCGACTTGATCCGGCCTGGCTTCAACTCCTGCGAAGACGAGGTTGCATCGGCTCTAGAAATCCTGACCGCGAGAGCGCCGTCACCTGCCAACGAGGCCCATTTCGATGCACTGCAGAACGCCCGCGTGGCGGTCAGCTTGGAAGGGTTCTACCGTGCACAAGTCAAAGGGGCCGAGTCGTCCTGGAACCTGCGCGACCGGCACATGTTTAACACCCTTCTCGCGCTGCTTGAGGCACGAGGGCCGACCGCAAAGGCGGTGGTCTGGGCTCACAACTCCCATGTTGGAAACGCTGCCGCCACTGACATGCGCGATCGCGGTGAGACGAACATTGGCGAGCTCTGCAGGCAGCATTTTGGGGATGCAGCTCGGCTTGTCGGGTTCGGCACTGACCGCGGCCATGTCCTCGCCGCATCGCGCTGGGGCGCAGCGCCGGAGGTCAAGGCCGTGCGACCCTCGCTGCCTGAGAGCCACGGCGCCCTCTTTCGCGAGGTTGGGCCCGAGCGCTTTCTGCTCGACTTACGCGTGCCGGATCTAAGAAGAGTGTTACACGCCAGGCGGCCGCAGCGCGCTATAGGGGTCCTCTACCTCCCTGAGACCGAGCGGGTGAGCCACTATTTTGAGGCCTCGCTTCCCGATCAGTTCGACGCCTTCGTTTTTCTGGAGGAGACCCAGGCCGTCACACCCGTGACTGATACGACCAAGAACCTGCCCGACGATCATCCCTTCGCCTAAACTCACAGCCCGTTGGGGTGTAGGGCTCGGTTAGTAGGGCGCACGCCACTTTTCTAGTGCCGCAATTGTGGCCGTCACACTTAAGTCCTTCGGCGGAAGTAGGCACATTAGAGCTACTAAATATGCTAAGTGAATTGGCGCAGAAGGGCAAACTTGGCTTATTCTGACCTGCCGCGTTCGGGCCGGTTGTCGAACAAGGTCGTGCAACCCAGGAACTAACGCTAGCGTACCGACTCAAACGTAGAGCTCGCCGACGCTCCACAAGGCACTTCGCGAGTAGCTCGACAGGACTACACAGCAGTGCTACACAGGGCAGTGATAAAGGCGACCTAAGCACCTGAAAATGCATCAGTTTTACTGCGGCGGTGACAATCCTCCGCTGGGCACCCGCTTTGAGTGCGATCAGCTGAATTCTTATCATCCCGTCGCGGAACCACAGGCAAAAGAACTACTAGGATGGGCCTTTCTCGAAGCCTTCGGCCGATCTGAGGTGTGGGTGTAAGCGGACCTTCATACAAGGAAACACACTTCCGCCTCTGACCTGAACCGGATATTCGTCAGGCATTCTCCTGAAGGTGCTCAACCTGTGCCAGAATGGCTCTGCCATGGAGCGCAAATCCGACGAGTTCTTATGGACAAGGAGAGCGAAGCTTGGCTTTGACAACTTTTGCCTCCAATGGAACGCTTTGCTGATGTCCAGCGACCAAATCTGCAACCTTTCACTAACGGCCGAGCTTAGCCTGTTCGTATATGGCCAAGTGGCGCCTGGCCAGTCTCTAAGCGCCGGCGAAGTGGTCTGCGGGAGCCAGCGCCGGCTCATCCAGATCCCTCGTGACCTTGAGGCGAACTCCTCCCCAAACAGGGGAGCGCGCGATGGACGCTGAGCTTGAGGCAAGCGCCCGGCGGCAACTCGGCTTCCTTGCCAAAAGTGGCGAGACTGCCGCCCTGATCCTGGCGCACGATTGGTCTGCGACACCGCTCGGCCCGCCTGAGGCTTGGCCGCAATCGCTGCGTTCCTAGGCGGATCACGATCAATCGGTAGAGGTTTGCTCGCGGCGAGGGCGCCTGAACGTCCCGTGTCAATCTATTATAACATTTCGCATAATAAGCATTTTGACAAGAAGTCTGTAACCGGTGCCGTGGCAGGATCCTCTCACAGGAGGATCTCATGCGCACCAATCAGCGGCT
>NZ_JBWBEW010000045.1:0-37142 GCF_056148915.1 Microvirga sp. jy35
GATGGTCCCGGGCAGGGATATGCGCTGTGGAAGCAGGGCCTCACCTTCCGGCCTGATTGGGAGCATGTCATCACGCCGGTGATCGACTTTGCCCTGAGCCGCGAGGGTGTCGATCCAAAGAGGATCGCGATCCAGGGCGTCAGCCAGGGCGGATACTGGGTTCCCCGCGCCGTCGCCATCGAGAAGAGGATCGCTGCCTTCAACCTTAGGTCTCAGGCGTGCCAGAAGCTGACCTTAACAGTGCAAGCAGACGCCTGAGGAAAAGGCAGCCCCGCAGGAGCGGATCGGCAGGTGGTGAAGCGAGGCGCTCCGTGGTACATTGGCGGAATAACGGCTTGAGCCAATTTACTGGCGGCCGTGCGCTTGGAGACCCGCCTCCTGGGCAACGTTCCCAAGCGATGTGGTGCCCAGATTTGCCATCCTAGTGTTTCGCAATTGCGTTCGACCCCGCACAGGCATGCAGGAGATCGACGATGATGAAAACTGTTACCTCCCTATTCCACAGCGAGCAGCACGCAGCAGCAGCCGTAAGTCACTTGGAACAGGCTGGCATCCGGAAAGCCGGAATCGACATCTGGTCTACCCCTCATAACCTCGCTCCTCTTCTTGAGGACTCGGGCTTGTCACGGTCCGACGCGGATGCATACGTGGAAGGCATAATCCGCGGCGGCACCTTGGTTATTGTGAGATGCACGGACGATGAAGTCGACAAGGCCGTCCGAATTCTTAATCGAGAGGGAGTGTTGGACCTCGACGAGCAACAGACCTCATGGCGCTCCGAGGGATGGCAGGAAGATGCCGCCGCAGAGCGGACTGGCAGCCATGAAGAGGTCCCGGAACCGGCCCGAGCCAGCCCTGACAGAGCCGCTACGAGCCGGGTGGACCCGATGGGCCATGGCCGGATTCGCATTCAATCCGGCAAGGTAGAGCGCCCAGTCGAGAAGTAGGCGCACCTTTGAGAAAATCCGGGATGCAGTTCCTGGCTCATGCGAGGACATAACTGGTCGAGCCGCGAACGGAGAGAATATGAACAGGTTGACCCTTCACGTCGAAGATCAAGGCGCTGGATCACGCTCCTTGGTTTTCCTCCACTATTTCGCTGGCTCCTTGCGGTCATGGGCCCACGTTACCGGAGTTCTGTCGAGCACATGCCGGTGCCTGAGCGTCGACCTGCCCGGATTCGGCTACTCGCCGCCACTGCCCGCCTACAGTGTGCCCGCGGTCGCGCAGGTGGTCGCCGGGCTCATCGCTGACCTTCGCCTCGACAGCTTCGTTCTCGTGGGCCATTCGATGGGCGGCAAGCTGGCGCTCGCCTGCGCGGCCGAGCGCCCTCTGGGGCTAGCAGGGCTTGCTCTCGTGGCCCCCTCGCCGCCCTCGCCAGAGCCGATGGAGGAGAGCGAGCGGAACCGCCTGCTTGCGACCCATGGCGATCGCCAATCGGCCGAGCGGACCCTGCGCACAATCACGCGGCGCTCCATCCCTGCGGAGGACGCTGCTGGGTGCATTGCGGACAACCTTCTGGCCTCGCCCGAGGCGTGGCGCTGGTGGCTCGCCCAGGGCAGCCGCGAGGACATCACGGCGCAGGCGGGGCAGGTCGCCTGTCCTGTTCTGGTAATTGGAGGAAGCAATGACCCGGTCATTGCGCCTTCTGTGATCGCAGATGATGTTATGCCCCGGTTGGCTGGCGCCTCCCGCATCGAGATTGCAGGAGCAGGTCATCTCCTCCCACTCGAGGCTGCCCAGGAGGTGGCAGGCGCGATCAGGACCTTCGTCGCGCAACGGTGCCATCGCCCAGGTGAGAAAATGAACGGCTGATGTGATTGGCAGCGCTGGCCGGAGTACGCCTTTTGAGGGCGGGCAGCTGCTACCCGGCGCCTTTGCGGCGGACCGCAACCAACGTATGATTTCGCAGACGGCCAGTACACCTGCGTCAGCCGAGCACATCCGCCCGGCCGCTTTGCCCGAGGGCGCCTAACGGGCCCTGCTTGGAGGCCCGCAATGGCAGCGCCCTGGTTCATGTTCGCGACCGGCATCGAGAACAGCTATCCGACGATCAAGAACGGCAGCGTCCGTGTCGACGAGATGGAGAAATGCGGGCACTACACGCATTGGCGGAAGGATTTCGAACTCCTCGGAGAACTCGACATCCGCTACCTGCGCTACGGGCCGCCGATCCACCGCGTCTGGCTCGGCCAGGGCCGCTGTGACTGGAGCTTCCCGGACGAGACCTTCGGCGTGCTCAAGACGCTCGATGTCGTCCCCATCGTCGATCTCTGCCATTTCGGGGTGCCGGACTGGATCGGAAACTTCCAGAACCCGGATTTCCCAGCCCTCTTTGCCGCGTATGCGAGCGCCTTTGCGCAGCGCTTCCCCTGGGTGCAGCTGTATACGCCCGTGAACGAGATGTTCATCTGCGCAACGTTCTCGGCGGCGTACGGATGGTGGAACGAGCAACTGCGCAGTGACACAGCCTTCGTGACGGCGCTCAAGCACATCGTGAAGGCGAATGTCCTGGCCATGGCGGCGATTCTTGAGGTCAGACCGGATGCGATCTTCATCCAGAGCGAGTCGTCCGAATATTTCCACGCCGACGAGCCCGACGCGATCGGAAGCGCCGAAACCCTTAATGCACGCCGCTTCCTTTCCCTCGATCTCAATTACGGCCGCCGCGTCGACTCCGAGATGTACCAGTTTCTCCTGGACAACGGCATGACACGCGACGAATACCAGTTCTTTCTGACACATCATCTACGTCAGCACTGCATCATGGGAAACGACTACTACGTTACCAACGAGCATCGGGTTGCTCCCGACGGGCGAACCTGGGCGGCCGGAGAGATTTTCGGTTACGCGGAAATCACCCGGCAATACTACGACCGGTACCGTCTCCCTGTCATGCACACCGAGACAAACCTGGTGCAGGGACCCGTCGGTGATGAAGCGGCGACGTGGCTGCGGAAGGAGTGGGCCAACGTCTTGCGGGTCCGCAACAGCGGCGTTCCTATCGTCGGTTTCACATGGTACTCGCTGACGGATCAGGTCGACTGGGATACAGCCCTGCGTGAGGAGAACGGCCGTGTAAACGCTCTCGGCCTTTACGATCTGGATCGTAACATTCGGCCCGTCGGCGAGGCTTATCGGCAGCTCATCCAACGATGGCGCCGGGTCCTGCCGACGCAGAGCGTGTGCCTCACGCTTCCGATCATTCAGCCGAGCCAATCCGGCAGTGTGCATGCTTCGTCCCAACAGGAGGCGGCACGGGAACTGCGTCATGGCACCGCAATATCGCAGACAATGACGGATCATGCGGGATGAGTGTGCACCTGCGACCGTCTCGCGACAGGCCGCTTCATGGCGCTCCCTATCCTCCTGCTCGGCTGCATCCTGAGTTGTATTTGGCAGAGTTCATCGGCACAGCCGTTCTGATTCTGGTCGGCGTGTCCGTCGTCATCCTCATGTTCGGGCAGGGCAGTCCCGGGTCGAGGATGATCCCTGACGAAGGGTTACGTCTGTTCCTGACGGGAGGGCTGTTCGGATCGGTAGGCGCACTGATCGCCATCTCGCCGATTGGTCGGATCAGCGGGGCGCATATCAACCCAGCCGTGACACTGGCGTTTTGGCTAGAGGGCAAGCTGGCGTGGCGCGATGCAGTCCTCTACATCCTGGCGCAGTTCGCCGGCAGCGCCGTCGGAGCCATCCCTCTTTTGGCCTGGGGACACATGGGACAGAGCATTGCGTTTGGTGCAACGCGGCCGGGGGTCGGTGTGCCGGTGTGGGCTGCCATACTGGGCGAGGCGGGAGTGACGTTTCTGCTTATCCTCGCGATTCTGACGACGGCGGCTCATCCCAGCACGCGGCGCTTCACCCCGCTGGTCCTGCCTGCTGTCCTCTCAGTGTTGGTGTGGCTGGAGGCTTCCGTCTCCGGCGCTAGTGCAAATCCGGCCCGCTCATTCGGGCCGGCGCTTGTGGCGGGCACATCGATGAACCCTTGGATCTACATAGCAGGACCCTCTCTAGGGGCCATCCTGTATGTCGGTCTGGTTCGTCTGGAGGCTGTCCGCCTCCCCCGTGTGACGGTCGCCCGACTGTTCCATTTCCATGTCGGAGTCTGACAGCAGGTAGCCGGCGAAAACTGCAAAGATGGTCCGTCGGCTTCGGGTCATCCTCTGCCGATCCCCTGACCTCCAGGAACGTCCGGTTTTCCTTGCGAGAGCAGACTTTGGGTCTACTTCCGAGAGGTGCCAGATCCGGACCTCCCGCTTTCGAGTTGTGAATGCTTCCTTAGAGAGCCACATCGGCCAGAGGCCGGTACAGAACTGCTTCGCTGAGATCCTCAACCTGGGAGCAGCCCAAATGGCCTAATGTCGTCCAGAATTCGCGCTGCAGAAGTTCGAGCGTTCGGCGTACTCCGTACTCACCATCGGCCGCAAGACCAAGCGCAATCAGGCGGCCGAGGGCAACCGCATCCGCGCCCAGTGCGAGTGCCGTCGCGATGTCGCTGCCCCGGCGGATGCCCGAGTCGAAGATGATCGGTATCTCTCGCCCCACTGACTTGCGGATAGACGGCAAGACGTCAAGGGCTGCGGGCGTCCGATCAACTGTGCGGCCGCCGTAGTTCGAGACATAAAGCCCTATCGCACCAGCATCGAGTGCCGCGTGAGCGTCCCTGACGCTCGTAACACCTTTGACGATGCACGGGAGAGGCGCACGTGCGATAGTGCGCGCCGCTTTCTGCCAATTCCAGCGCGGCTGCGTGAATTCCAGCAGTTCGACAAGAGCAGCTGGGTCGGACCGTCCCGGACCGAAGTTGGCGGGGCCGCTCTCCCCCCGAATGGAAAAGCGATCTTCCATCATCCGCTCCCGCCATTGCCTGATAGGGGAATACGTGACGCAGATGTACTTATAGCCGGCGGTTTTGGCTCGCCCCATGAGATCGATAACGGCATCTTCGTCACCGACGAACGTCATCTGGAATATCGACGCTACGGAGGAAGCGGCCGCAATACCTTCAAGTGGGAACGATGCGGCAACCGGTACCATCTGCTGAATGCCGGCGGCTTCTGCCGCACGTCCGATGGCAAGGTGTCCATCAGGATGGAATACGGCCTCTCCCCCAAATGGGGCGATGAAGGCGGGAAAGCTCAGATCGAACCCCAGAACATTGGCCCGGGTACTGGGATTGTCGATCCCGGCGAACAGCGGAGCAACGAAGCGGTAGCGGTCGAACGCTGCTGTGTTGTCCCTGAGGGTGACCTCGTCGCCAGTGCCACACCAGAGATAATTCCACTCGACTTCCGATAGGTGCCGCTTGGCATCGCGGTGGATCCCGCCCAAAGTCGTGTACTTCGCGTCGATCGAATAGCGATCGTCAATACGGCTGGTCGTTTCTGCCATGCCTGGTGTCCTAAGGATCGTGTAGGATCGTGACGGCGATCCTCGGTCGACACGCCTCAGAGAGGTTGGCTGCGGACACAGGCAAAAGCCCGACAGCCAAGTCTCATCGCGGAATCGACCGAAGCTCCCGTCATCGTGCCGCGGTGATGATCACTTCGATCAGTCGATTGGGATCACCGAGACTTGCAATGCCAATCGTGGCCCGCGACGGGAGGTCATCCTCGGGAATCCATTCGAGCCAAGCCTTGTTCATCTCTTCCTTCTGCGACATGTCGCTCAAATATATCCGCGCTGCGAGGATTTTGGACTTGTCGGAGCCGAGCTCGGCGAGGAACTTGTCGAGTTTCGCGCAGATCTCCCGAGTTTGATCTGCCATTCCTTGCGACAAATCGTTGGCGGCATGTCCTCCGAAGTAAAGCACTCCGTTGTGCTCCACGGCACCGTGCATGATCTTATGTTTCCGGTGACGGATGATTTCGGGCATTGGATATCCTTTGATATTGAACGAGAGTGTTTCACGCCGAGGCGGGAGCGTAGGGAGATGTGTCGGTGTCCGGCTTCTCACCCGTGCAGATCTGAGCCAGCAGGCGTCCTGCATACGGTCCGATGGTCAGACCGGCTGCTCCCAGACCATTGCCGACGATCAGCCCGTCCAGTCCCGCGACCCGGCCGAGGATGGGTTTGAAGCCGTCGCCTGCGGGCCGGAAGCCGATCCGTGTTTCGATAATGGTCCCCGATGCAAGCCCCGGCGCAATCGCAAGTCCTGCATTGAGCACCTCGGCCTGGCCGCTGGCCGTGACTCGATAGTCGAACCCGGTATTGTCTTCCCGCGTTGCGCCGATCACGACACGGGAATCGTCAAAAGCCAGCATATAGTGACTGGTCATCGGGAGTAGGACGGGCCAGGTGCGTGTTTCGATCCCTGGCAGGCGCAGGTGAACAATCTGCCCTCGTTGCGGGCGAACGGGATGCTCCAAGCCGAGCGGCCGCAGGATCTGCGAGGCCCAGGCGCCCGCCGTGACGATGATCTCGTCCGCTTCGATCGGGCTTCCGTCGCTGCGGATACCATGTGCCCTCCCGTCCCGCAGCTCGAGCGACACGTGGTCATGGCGGAGAACGGCTCCCGCCGCGAAGGCCGCACGGGTCATGGCAGCGGCGAGAAGCTTGCCGTCCACGCGGGAGCCGCCCGGAATGTAGATGCCATCGAGATCCTCTCGCAATGGCGGGAACAGGCGTTTCGCTTCGGCGGCCGATACTCGCCGCACATCCCCAGCCTCGGGAGCATCGATGATCCGGGTCTGGATCCTCTGCTCGGCGGCATCCAGTTCCCTCCGATCTTCGGACACGACGAGCGCGCCAACGCGCCCGTATCCAAGATCCGTTTCTCCGCGGCGCGTCAAACCCTCGACTAGGTCCGCATAGTAGCGGGCCCCGGCAGCATAGAGTGCATACCACTCAGGATCGGTGACCTTCGTAGCCCAAGGACAGACAATCCCTGCCCCTGCCAGGGTCGCCTTACCCTGATGAACCTCGTCAATCACCTCAACGTCAATGCCGCTCATGGCAAGATGATAGGCGACACTGGATCCAAGAATCCCCGCGCCGATCACGACAACACGCATCTCCAAGCTCCGCATGAAGGGAATAGGCCCTGTGCCGAATTCTGAAACGGGGTCCAAATGCAAGTAAGATCGAGGGGAGGATCCCTTCAATCCTCCCCTCGTGGCTCTGGAAATCAGATCGGATTAGGGCACCGTTACGCCCGAGAAGCGGCTAGTCCCGAACACAGCCGGCACGAACCCAGAAACCGATTTGTTAACGGCCAACAGCGCCGAGGAACTGCCAAAGAGGATAGCAGGCACCTCATCGTTGAAGACAACCTGTGCCTCCTTGTAGAGATTGGCACGTTGCTCCTGATCTGTGATCTGTCCGGCACGGGCAATCAGATCAATGAACTTGGCGTTGCACCATGAGCCGATGTTCGACGGGCTAGGTTTCCCTTGTGAGTTGCAGGTGAAGTAGTTGTTCGGGATCTGGCTTGGATCCGGGAAGTCCCAGATACCTCCAAACATTGCAGTCTTCGACTCGCCCTGACGTGCGCGCTTGACGTATTCGCCCCATTCATAGGTCACGATTTCCGCCTTGACGCCAACCTTAGCCCAGTCTGCCTGGATCAGTTCAGCGGCGCGGCGGCCGTTCGGCATGTACGGACGTGTCACGGGAAGCGCCCAGATCTGTGTCTCGAGGCCATTGGGATACCCGGCCTCAGCAAGCAGAGCCTTCGCCTTTTCGATGTCGTATGAATGACTCTTCAGGTCGGCATTGTGTCCCCAGAGCGCAGCCGGGATGAGAGCCCCTGTCACCCCACCCATACCATCAAAGACGATATCGACGAGCCCCTTCATATTGACGGCATGCGCAAGTGCCTGACGTACCCGTTTATCCTGGAATGGCTTCTCTTTGAAATTGAAGGCAAGGAAGCCAGAGGATGCGACAGGCGTTTCAACAAGATTGAGCTTGGCGCTAGCCCTGATCGCCTCTCGATCGGCGGGACTCGGCGCATTAGCAATGTGACACTCACCCGCTTGTGCACGCTGCAGACGAACCGGGGCATCCACTGTGATGGGCATGATGAGATCATCAACCTTCGGCGTCCGTGAGGGATCTTTCGCCTTTTCTCCCCAGGTATCATGGAAAGCCTTAAACCGCACGGCAGCATTCGTCTGATATACCTGCAACTGGAACGGACCTGTGCCGATGGGCTGCAGGTCGAGTTGTTCGGGCGTTCCGGCCTTGAGCAGTTGCTCTGCATACTCGGCTGAGAGGATTACCAACGACTGGTGGGACAGGATGCCGGTGAAGGGCGCAAGCGGGTCCTTGAGCGTGAACGCAACCGTGTGGTCGTCGATTTTCTTGACGGACGTCAGAGCATCCGCGAGCTTGGTGTTGAAAGTGATATAATTTCCGCCGTTGACTTTGTGATAAGGATGATCGGCCCTCATCATACGTTCGAAGCTGAAGACCACATCATCTGCATTGAAATCACGTGATGGCTTGAAGGTCTTGTTGGATTGCCATGTCACCCCACGCCGCAGTTTGAACGTATAGGTCTTGCCATCCTCAGAGACGGTCCAGCTTTCGGCGAGGCTCGGTTCGAGTTCCGAGCCACCGGATTTGACCGAGACGAGTTGATCGTAGATCTGGCCCGTCACGATACTTGTGGTCGCGTTGCTGGTGAGCTGCGGATTGAAGGTCTCTGGGCTTCCTTCAATGCAAACAACAAGGCTACTGCTCAAAGCGGGTGACGCGGCCGACATCAAGATCGCCAACGCTCCCATGGAAACCATTGATCTCATCACGTTCAAGTCCCTCGGTTATTGTTGCCCCAGACACGCAGCTTCCGAATGCTGCTCCCAAACAGGTCTCGGACAGGCCACCTCAGGAGAGGCCGTTGCTCGTTCTCGGCAGCCCATCCAGCAGCTTGAGGTCCGCAGCTCTTGAGCGATTAGAAGTGCTGAGAATATGATTGTCAAATTGCTTTTCTGCCGTCCATTATAACCAAAACTCATGGTCCGTTAGCGCCCGATTGGGAAAAACCCGATGAACATCAGACAGATAGAAGCCTTTCATGCGTTCATGGAAACAGGTTCGGTCACGCATGCTGGCGAAAGACTAGGCATTTCACAGCCAGCCGTCAGCAAGCTGTTGAAGGGCTTTGGTGAGAGCTGCGGATTCAAGCTTTTCATGCGCAGCAATGGGCGCTTGGTTCCAACGCTGGAGGCGCGCCTTGTGGCGGCAGAGGTCGAGAAGCTGATCGCTGGCACGGGGCGGATCGAGCGTGTGGCAGCGGCTGTGAGGAACCGCGAGTGGGGTCAAGTTACAATCGCAGCGCTCCCAGCTCTAGCCTCACGCTACCTGCCGCGAGCCCTTTCTCCCTTTTTGGCTGAGCAGCGGGATCTGCGTCTGACGCTCCAAAGCCGGGCCTCGCCGCGCATCGCGGAACTCGTCATGGCGCAGCAGGTCGATATCGGCCTCAGCATCCTTCCTTTCGACCATCCGGATGTGACAGCCGAAGCTGTCGTCCGATTTGATCTCATGTGCTTTCTACCGGCACAGCATCCGCTGGCCGGGAAAGCCACCGTCGGCGTGGAGGATTTGCGGAACGAGTCATTCATCTCCCTGGAACGAGACGATTGTTCTCTGATGACAATCGATCGGGCATTCCAGATGCGCGGCGTACAAAAACGCAATCAGATTGAAGTACCGATGTCCGAGACGGCCTGCAGCTTCGTCGCCAATGGCATTGGCGTCTCGATTCTCCCGCCCTTCGTCGGGATGGACTTCCCATTGGATCAGTTGATCCGTCGTCCGCTGCTTCCTAGGACCTCGATGGACATTTGGCTGCTGACATCAAGTAGGCGCCCGCTATCCCTTGCGGCCCAGCAGCTCGTCGAGTTCATCCGTGAGGCATTGGTGCAATTTCAGCAATCACGATCTGCTGTCTCCTCCGAGCATTAAGGGGCTCGCCGCGACGCATTGCCCCACAGTAGACGACGCGCAGATCGTGAACTCTGCGCGCTTCGAGCCAAATGATCGCAAATGAGCCGGATGCCCGACGAGGGGCTGCTCCACGCTGAACGCTATGGTGTCCCACGGGAGCTGCCCTATCCGATTTGAGCGGGCCTATCACTGCTTAACCCGCGCGTGCGCGATTGGTGTCAGAATGTTCATCATGGCTGGAACACCATCCGCCACTTTGGCTCACTCGGCAGGAAAGGGGTTGCCTGACCTCTCGCCCAAGCCTCGTGCCCCGCCATGTAGTAGGGCGAGAGAGGATGACCGGTCTGGCTGGTCGGCATGTGGAAGATCCCTGTTTCTTCGTGGCCCGGCGCCACTACAAACCGCTCCGATGCTCCGGTTCCAGAACCTGAGACCCGCGGCTGGTAGAGGTCCCCTGGCTGCGGCTCGTTCGGCGGGTCCAGCAAGAGTGACAGTCCGGGTACGACTCGCGTTAACGGATGTCTGATCTCCGCCGGATTGGCCGCGCCCCAGGTGAAAGTGCCAAGGCGGCCCCTCGCCTGTGAAGCCACAGCCGACAAGGTCTTTGCAATTCCAGCATCCACCACCGCATCCCAGTCCCGGTAACCGGGCGGGACGAGATGAACGGGACGCTCTGTCAGCAGGCGCCACACCGGCTCATCGGCTTGCTTGCTCGTGATTGGGCGAGGGCGCGGACCACTGGCTGGCACAGGCTCCCCGGCCCGCATGGGGGCCGTGTAGCTATCGTACATCATGGCGATCAGTTCCGATCGAAACGTCCGGACAAGACGGTAGCCAACCGAGGCTGGAACGGCTCTCCCTCCCCAGTTCTCCACCTCCGGGATCAGAGATGCGTATTGCGGATTTCCTGCACCCGCCTGCAGGTGCTGAAGCATCAGCCTTTGCCACCGCTCCAACAGCACCCCACGATCATCCAGTTGGATCGCCAGCATATCCCGCTCGTCAAATCTCTCCTTGGCCAATAGCTGGTCCCTGATCTGGCGAGCACGGGATCCGTGGGCATAAGCACCAAAACCAACCTTATTCAAGTCCTCGCCGCCGATCACCCGGCTGTTTGCGGTCCAGATGCGCTGACCCGCAGGGTCATGGACAACTGGCACGTCTTGGGGTGGAAGATATCCGCTCCATCCTTTGCTGCCATCGGCCCAGGACGTGGGCAGTCGTCCATCAAACCCAAAGCGCTGTGGCAGTGCGGTGGTGACTGTCCAACCAATGCTGCCCTGCGCGTCTCCGACGACGAGGTTCTGATGTGGAATGCCGAGCCTATGGGCGATCTCCAGAGCCTCGTGCGCGGTTCCGGCACGCTCGAGTTCCAGCATACCGCGCAGGTTCACTGCAATGGGATCGTGGGCGACCCAGCGGTACGCAAGTTTCCGCCCTTGGCGATCAGTGCCGATGACTGGCCCCCAGAGGCTCTCCTCGATCGGCAGGATCTCGCATGCTGCAGCTTTAACGCAGATCCGCTCCTCCACGCGGTCAAGCGGTCGGGGGCCAGCGGGAGTGCGATACAGGGATGGATCTTCCTCAGCAGGTTCGAGGATCACCACATCACTGGTATCGACATAGCTGTTAGTGAAGCCCCAAGCGATCCTACCGTTACTGCCAGCCACGATGTTCGGAGCACCAGGCAGGGTTACACCCGTGATGTTCAGGTTAGCGCCGGTCGCCTTGTTTTCCAGGATGAGCCGTGCCCGGTACCAGATGTTGGGAACGCGCAAGCCAAGATGCATATCGTCGGCCACGATGGCAGCCCCGGAGCTGCTGAGAGCACCTCCAACGGTCCAGCTGTTGCTCCCTGGGCTTGCGGCCTCGGCGAATTCATTGCCTGCCGGTGCCGGACTATATGCTTTCTTGGTGGAATGGCTGTCCGGCAATACCGGCATCGGCAGGGTGGAGCCATCCAGCGGAGCATCCCACGTTGTCCCTTCAGGAAAGAGGAAAGCGGCCAGCAAGGCTCCTAAGGCTTCCTGGGCCTGAGCGCGCCGACGCTCCACCAGTCCATCTGCCTCCTGCAGATCGAGGTACATCGTGTAGACCGTCAGCACCGTGTCCTCTGCCGTCCAGGTAGTTGGTGTTGAGCGCAGGAACATGTACTCGAAGGGGGACGCCCCCAAGTCGCGCAAGCCTCGGTTGACCCCACCAACGTAGGCATTCAGGGCGGCACGTTCTTCTGGGGTCATGGATGCCAGTACTGCTCTGGCACGGGCACGGAAGCGATGCAGACGATGCTCCCTGTCTTGCGTGAGAACTGCGGCTCCGGCCAGTTCGGCGAGTTCGCCCGCGGCAAGCCTGCGCTGGCCGTCCATCTGAAAGAAGCGTTCCTGGGCATGAAGGTAGCCCAGGGCCCAGGCCAAGTCAGCACGGGTCTGTCCACTCAGAGTCGGCACCCCATGCGCATCGCGCGCCACAGTGACGGGAGCAGAGAGATCAGATGCCGTGACGGTCCCCTCCAGCCGAGGAAGACTAGATCGCAAATGCACAATAGCCCAGAGGCTCACGAGGAGCACTAGAACGGCGGGCGCCCCGACGGCCGCTAGAATCCGGCGCATCCAAGGCCGCTTCAGCATGAGGCTTTGAACAACTCCATTTATTCACACCCACCAGCGAACAGGACAGAAAGCTAAGGATGAAATCGCGGCGAATTCTTGGTTATTGGGATCGTTCCTGGCCAGCGAAGCTTGGAACTTCGCCGAGCCTTGGGAGGGTTCAGCCATAGCGCATATAGCTCCGTGCCGGCGAAAGCCCTACGTCCGGAATGGGTCATACCAGGGAATTGCAGGCGCCTGGAGAAGGTCTGCTGCTACACGCTCGAGCGGACATTCGGCATACTTCCGCCTCGTGCCACGAAGAAACTTTCCGCTGTTGATGATCCGGGAGGGCCGGCTGACGAGCCACCTTCTCAGAGACGAATTGTACGCCTTTTTCGCTTTTGACCGTGGCAGCCCTCTGAGGGCAGATTAAGCACCCCGGAGTGAGGTGTGACGATGCCTGCGGATCGTGAGCTTCTCAAACAAGCCTTGGATGAACTGATCAGGTTACAGACTGGTGCGGAGAACCCGAGAGGCTTCTTGGCCCAACTCTATGGCTGCGCCCTCACCGAATGGGCGGAACAGCTTGGCGTGGATCGAAGCAAACTCAACAAGTTAGTTCACGTCAGAGGAACCTTTTCCAATCGTCGGTCTCATTAGAGGCAAAACCCGATCGGGAGTGGTCATGGCGACAACCACCTAGTCGCAGCCCTGTCACGTTCCGGCCGCTGGCCGTTCCGCACTTGAAGCTGGGGTGTATACTGGGCCAACCGATCCGTTTGGGAATGGAGGCAGCAATGGCTCGCATCACCGCAAAGGTTCTCGGACTCTGCGTGTGGCTGCTGGTTGGCCTGTATGCCGTCCCAGTCCATGCGGACCCATTCTACGTGCGGGTTTTTGGCAGAACTTACAAGGTTGATCCGCGGTATCCATCCAATGAGCTGAAAGGGCCCAAACCGCAGGAGGCTATAAGAGCTCTGCCGCCTGACCTCGCGAAAGGTCCCGGTTTCAGGCCCTCGCATGAGCAGGTGCTTGCCGAAGTTGAGGAACGGGTCTGGATCGCGCGCCACCAACTCGACAACGCGCTGGAGAAGACTGCTGCCCAGGGCACGGGGAGCAAAAGGGGCGATAAGCAGGAGATCATGGAACGGCTCGCAACCGGAGCGGCGCAGGGCCGCTCGCCGGAGTTGCAGCAACTCTATGATCGCCACCGGGCCCTGAACCTTATTGTGCGGGAGTTGCGGCGGTCGATGGACCTGCCGGTGAGAACGCCGGAAGTTGGGTTCTCCCGGCCCACACTGTCGCCCGAGATTGAAGCCAGCTACCGCAGCCTGAACTTTGATCCAATGGACGCCTACTACAGCTTCAGGCGTATCAAGGCTGCGTTTCGCTCAGGCGATGTGCAACTTCTCGCACGTGTCGCTCACTATCCGCTGGCAATGACAGGAAAGGTCCGGCGCAGCATTCGCAACCGGGACCAGCTCGTTACGGCGAAGGAAATGGTCATGGCCCCGCCCATCCGAGAGGCCGTCGCCCAATCCACTTTTGAAACCGTCTTCGTCCGCGACAAAGGAATGATGCTTGGTGAAGGAGCGGTCTGGATCACCCCCCATAGGACAGGTTTTGGAGTCGGAGCCATCCACCTGGAGTGAGCGCCGCTACACCGCTGTTATCCCGCGCTGGGAGGATTTGGTATCTGGTGAGCGCTAAAACCGGACCACGCCTCGTTGTGGCCAATATAGAACATCGGCGGGTTGGCCAAAGTCATGACCATAGAAGGATGTAGGAATGATCACGAGCCGATAGCTAAAGATTGTAGCTCTCGTAGCGTTGGGGTTGGCGGTAGAGATGGTCAACACCGCAACCGCAGCTCAGTGCGGCAGCACGGCCGCTGGCTTCGAGGCCTGGAAGCGCCAGTTTGCTGATGAGGCCAGAGCCCGGGGCGTCAGCGCCTCCGCCGTTGCAGCCCTCATGAACGCCGACTACGCCTCGGCTACCATTGCGGCCGACCGGAGCCAGAGAAGCTTCCGATTGTCGCTTGATCAGTTCCTCGCCAAGCGGGGCGGCCCAACGATTGTCGCGCGGGGGCGTGCGCTCAGGCAGTCTCAGGCGGCGCTTTTTGCTTCACTTGAGCAGCGCTTTGGCGTCCCGCCGGGGCCGCTCCTAGCGATCTGGGGGATGGAGACAGCCTTTGGGCGGCAGCGCGGGAACCAGAACACGCTCTCGGCTGTGGCCACGCTCGCTTATGACTGCCGTCGGTCAGCCTTCTTCACCGATCAGCTTTACGCCACCCTGACCCTGATCGATCGTGGCGTTCTCTCAGCGGGCACCCGCGGGTCGATGCACGGCGAGATCGGCCAGACCCAGTTCCTGCCCAAGAGCATCCTGAACTACGGGAACGGCGGAGATCTCAACAATGCTGCTAACGCGCTCGCCTCAACGGCCAACTTCCTCAAGGCCCATGGCTGGCGCGCCGGTGCAGGCTACCAGCTGGGCGAAGCCAATTTTAGTGCGATCCAGGCCTGGAATGCCGCTTTAGCGTACCAGCGCGCCATCGCGCTGATTGGACAGCAGATTGATGGGCGGGAGGGCACCTCAGCCAGGCATTAAAGGTGCTGCACCAGAGCTTCAGTTGGATGTGCATCCATTTCAAAACCACACACGATCAATCGACTGTCCGATATGGCTTCAGCCTGTACTGAAGCGGTGATGGAATGAGGCTCCTGTGTATCCTATTGGAACTCTAATCATTCACAACCTAAAGGGCCGCTTTGGGTCATTCTCTGCCCATCCCCTGCCCTTCGCGAACGTCCGCTGCTCCCCGCGAGAGCAGACGTTGGGTCTACTTCCGAGAGGTGCCAGAAGGCGACCTTCAGGACTCTCAAGCGAATCCCATTCCGTTAGCCTCTCAAGAGAAGAGATGCCGCCCAAGTCTCCAAGTTATCCATTTCCCCTGTTCAATCGTGTTGACCTCGGCTTGGTAGTCTTCGGCTAGTGACCCTGCCCGACCAACAATGGCCAGCGAATATCCCCGCAAGCGATAGCGGGAAATGCCTGACTTCTTGTGCAGCACCTATGCAATTCTCAACCTGACATTCTGCTGCCGCACCTGAAGGAGTCATCCGAAACCCATTGGGATAAGATCTTGAAATCTCCCTAGAAAGGTTTATCATACCGATTAGTATGATATACTGCCGCGCTGTCTGAGATTTACCTATTGTACCGGCAGGAGGATGTGGAGAACCATGGGCCGCCATCGCGAATTCGACCCTGACGAGGCGTTGCACACCGCACTTCAGGTCTTTCGACGTCGAGGCTACGAGGGCACCTCCATCTCCGACTTGACGGAAGCAATGGGCATCACGCGTCCTAGTCTCTATGCGGCGTTCGGCAACAAGGAAGATCTCTTCCGACGGACGCTCGACCTCTATGAGCGCCAGCACCTGTGCTTCGCGCACGCGGCCCTTCAGGCGCCGACGGCACGTGAAGCGGTCGAGCGGCTCCTGCGTGGCTACATCAATGTCCTGACCGATCCCTTGAGCCCTCCCGGCTGTCTTGGGGTGAATGGGGCTGTGGCCTGCAGCGAGGCGAGCGAGCCTATCCGCGAAGAGCTCATCGCCCGTCGGATAGTCAACGAGAACAATCTGCGTGATCGCTTGG
This sequence comes from Microvirga sp. jy35, assembly GCF_056148915.1. Classification (NCBI taxonomy): domain Bacteria; kingdom Pseudomonadati; phylum Pseudomonadota; class Alphaproteobacteria; order Hyphomicrobiales; family Methylobacteriaceae; genus Microvirga; species Microvirga sp. jy35. The sequence continues at coordinate 16,143 of NZ_JBWBEW010000045.1, forward strand.
AGACGGCCCGCGCCGGCGGCGATTTCCCCAGTGATGAGGATCCCGCCGACTGGGCCCGCTACGTCGTGTCGATCGGCTTGGGGATGGCGGTTAGGGCAGCATCGCGCGCTTCGCGCGAGGAACTCCAACGAGTGGTTGATGTCGCCATGCGGAGTTGGCCAACTGTGCCCCGCTGAAATCTGGATCGTTCCCCGTTCCTCAGTTCGATAGTTTCTTTGTCCCTTCGACCGTCAGGCTGATCGGAATGACGGCAACTCCAAGGTTTACTGTCGCGTCGATTGTTCCATCCGGTAGAAGGCCCCCTGCGAGCCCATCAACCTCGATCCAAAGCACCTCGCCGTCCATTGAGAGGACCTCACCTGGTGCCACAGGAATTGTGTCCAAGGTCGTGGTCGTCCCGTTACCGAGCGCTGCAACAATCCGAGAACGACCGGCATCAGCGACCGTCATCCCTCCGAACGAAATTCGTTCAGTGCTCCGATTTTCCAGCTGGAACATAATCTGCGCCCGATTTTCTCCCTTAGCAGGCGAGACGCGCACGTCTATCAGAACCACCTCGTTCGTGACCTGGTAACCTTCCTCAGCCCTCACATCTTCCGAAAGAAAGCCAATGGCGAGAGATGGTGCGCAAGCGGCAACCAGTCGGAGACTTTTCCAAAACCGACTCATGGAAAGCGCCTCATTCGTTTGACTGGAGTGATCAAGGGGCTGCCTGAGACAGCGCCCTCGCATTCGTTCAGCTCACCAAGCCCTTCACAGGATGCAGATTTGTGACAGCATCCGAGGCCGTCTGATCAGGCTGATGTTGAAGGCGGCGACTCCCCGCCAATCGACGGACCAGGACATAGAAGACCGGTGTGAAGAACAGACCGAATGCCGTCACGCCGATCATGCCTGAGAACACGGCCACACCCATGGCAGCCCGCATTTCGGCTCCCGCCCCCGTTGATATCACCAACGGCACGACGCCCATGATGAAGGCAAGCGAGGTCATCAGGATTGGTCGCAGACGCAGACGGCTTGCCTCGATTGCCGCTTCAACGGGAGTGCGCCCCTCGAACTCGAGTTCACGGGCGAACTCCACGATCAAGATCGCGTTCTTCGCAGAGAGGCCGACCAGGACGATGAGCCCGATCTGAGTGAACACGTTGTTATCGCCCCCGGTCAGCCATACGCCGGCCAGAGCCGCAAACAGCGCCAGCGGCACGATCAGGATGATCGACACCGGAAGCGTCAGGCTCTCGTACTGCGCCGCCAGGACGAGGAAGACGAGCAGAATGGCAATTGGAAAGACCAGAATGCCGGAATTTCCTGCCAGAATTTCTTGATAGGTCAGCTCGGTCCACTCGGCCCTGAATCCTTTCGGCAAGGTCTCTGCCGCAATCCGCTCGACTGCTGCTTGCGCCTGCCCCGATGAGTATCCCGGAGCCGCCTGTCCGTTGACGTCGGCCGAGAGGAACCCGTTGTATCGCATCGCGCGCTCCGGCCCTACGCTCGACTGGATGTTCAACATAGCCTTCAGTGGGACCATCTCACCCGAACTGGAACGCACCTTCAGGAAGCCGATATCGTCAGCGCGGGACCGGAAGGAAGCATCTGCCTGCACACGCACCGAGTAAGTCCGCCCAAACTTGTTGAAGTCATTCACGTAGATCGAGCCGAGATAGATCTGGAGGGTGCTGAACACATCCGATACCGCAACCCCTAGCTGGCGCGCCTTGGCCCTGTCGATATCAGCGTAGAGCTGAGGGACGTTAATCGAATAACCCGAGAACAATCCAGCAAGCTCGGGCGCCGTTGCGGCTTTGGCCAAGAAGTCTTTCGTGGCCCGGTCGAGCGCTTCATAGCCAAGGCCAGCTGTATCCTCGATCTGAAGCTTGAAGCCGCCGATCGTACCCAGCCCCTGCACCGGCGGAGGAGGAAAGATCGCGGTCACAGCCTCCGTAATGGAGGCGAACTTCTGGTTCAGTTGACCTGCAATCGCTCCGGCGCTGAGACTCGGATTTCGACGATCCTCGAAGGGTGCAAGGGTCAGGAACACAATGCCGGCGTTCGAGCTGTTGGTGAAGCCGTTGATTGACAGGCCAGGGAACGCGACGGCGTGCTCCACGCCCGGCTGTTTCAGGGCGATGTCGGTCATCTGCCGGATGACGCTCTCCGTCCGGTCGAGAGTCGCAGCATCCGGCAGTTGGGCAAAGCCGACCAGATACTGCTTGTCCTGCCCTGGAACGAAGCCGCTCGGCACCAGCTTGAACAGAAAGCCCGTCGCGCCCAGCAGAGCCACATACACGAACAGCATCAAGGCCTTCGTCGCGATCGCCCGGTTCACGCCAGTGCCATAGGCACCCGATCCCCGATGGAAGGTCGTGTTGAAGCGGCGGAATAGCCAGCCGAACAGCGTGTCCATGATCCGGGTGAGCCGATCCTTGGGCGCTTGGTGATCACGAAGGAGAAGGGCCGCCAAGGCAGGTGACAGGGTCAGCGAATTGATCGCCGAGATCACCGTTGAGATGGCAATGGTGACGGCAAACTGCTTGTAGAACTGCCCTGTCAGGCCGCTGATGAACGCAAGCGGGATGAACACTGCCACCAGCACTAGTGCGATGGCGATGATCGGTCCGGAGACTTCCTGCATAGCACGGTAGGTCGCCTGCCGGGGGCTCAGCCCCTTCTCGATGTTCCGCTCCACGTTCTCGACCACCACGATGGCGTCGTCGACCACGATGCCGATGGCGAGAACGAGCCCGAATAAGCTGAGAGCGTTGATGGAAAAGCCAAGGATCTGCAGGACCGCAAACGTGCCGACGATCGAAACCGGAACAGCAGCAAGAGGAATGATGGACGCCCGCCAGGTTTGCAGAAATAGGATCACCACGAGTACCACCAGGAGCACAGCTTCGAGCAACGTATGAACCACTGCGTTGATCGAGGCGCGCACGAACTGGGTCGTGTCGTAGACGATCTGGAAGTCGATGCCGTCCGGCATGTTGGCCTTGATGTCCGCCATCTCGGCGCGAACCTTGTCGGCGATCTCGATAGCGTTCGACCCCGGGGCCTGGAGGACCGGAATGGCGACTGCCGGCTTGTTGTTCAGGAGAGACCTCAAGGCGTAGTCGGCCGCGCCGAGTTCGATGCGGGCGATGTCGCGCAGGCGTGTAATCTGCCCGTCGCCCCCAGTCTTGACGATGATGTCGCCGAACTGTTCCTCATCATGAAGACGCCCCTGGGCATTGATCGACAGCTGAAGATCGACCCCCGGCAGGCCGGGCGAAGCACCGACCACGCCGGCGGCCGCCTGCACGTTCTGTGCGCGGATCTCGTTGACAACGTCGTCCGCAGAGAGACCATGCTCGGCGATCTTCTGAGGGTCCAACCAGACGCGCATTGAATAATCACCCGATCCGAACAACTGGACCTGACCCACGCCCTGGATCCGAGCAAGACGATCCTTGACATTGAGCGCCGCGTAGTTGCGCAGATAAGTGACGTCGTAGCGGCTGTCGGGCGAGAGCAGGTGAACCACCATCATCAGGTCCGGCGAGCTCTTGACGGTGGTAACGCCCAGACGACGCACTTCCTCGGGCAACCGGGGTTCGGCCTGCGAGACTCGGTTCTGCACGAGTTGCTGCGCCTTGTCCGGATCAGTACCGAGGGCGAAGGTCACGGTGAGCGTCAGTACGCCGTCGGTCGTCGCTTGGCTGCTCATGTAGAGCATGTGCTCGACCCCGTTGACGGCCTCCTCGATCGGAGCAGCCACAGTCTCGGAGATGACCTTGGGATTCGCACCCGGATACTGCGCGCGAACGACTACCTGGGGCGGCACGACTTCAGGATATTCCGAGATTGGCAGAACGCGCAGGGCAAGCAATCCGACCACGAAGATGAGCACGGACAGAACCCCGGCAAAGACTGGACGGTCGATGAAGAAGCGGGAGATGTTCATGGCAATGGCCTTCAAGCCTTTGGAATGCGATCATTTCGCCGCGGAAGCGGAAGAACTCCGCGTTTCGAGCGCGGCAGATGTTTCGGGCTCTTCGCTTTGCGGAGCGATCAGGGCACCCGGGCGGACCTTCTGAAGACCGCCGATGATGATCCGTTCGCCGGGGTTGAGGCCACTGGTGACGATACGCCCTCCATCCACGGCTGCCCCGAGCTTGATTTCGCGGTAATTTGCCTTTTGAGCCAGATCGACGACGAGAACGTATTTCTTGTCCTGATCGACCCCAATGGCCCGCTCGGGCACGACCAGGGCGGGCGTTGTCTTGGCTTGGCCGAGCCGGAGGCGCGCGAACTGGCCTGGCATAAGCCGGTCGTTGCTGTTGTCGAACACCGCACGCACGCGGACCGTGCCGCTGGCGCCATTGACGGTATGGTCGATGAGCTGAAGCTTGCCGCGCTCGACCTTGGTGTCCGGTCCTGAGCGCATCTCGACGGGAACGCGGGCGAGATGGTCGCGCCGGTCACCCTTAGCCGGCAGAGTCTCGAGCACCCGCTGCACCGCGTGTTCATCCGCATCGAAGCTCACATAGATCGGGTTGGTCGAGACGATCGTGGTCAGGACCGGCGCGCTGGATCCGCCATTGACGAGATTGCCTGCGGTCACCTCGATCCTCCCCACGCGTCCGTCGATCGGCGCACGCACCTCGGTGTAGGACATGTTGAGGCGCGCGGCCTTGGCGACTGCTTGTGCGGCACTGACGTTGGCCTCGGCCTCGCGAACGTTGTTCATCCGTGTGTCGAGGTCGCGTTGTGCGATGGTCTGGTTGGCCGTCATCCTCAGGCCGCGCTCCAGCTCACTGCGGGCAAAGGCAAGATTGGTCTCGGCTGCGCGGACCTGAGCGTCAGCTTTCTCTACCTCTGCAATGTATGGCGCAGCATCAATCGTGAAGAGCAGGTCGCCCTTCCTGACCAGTGATCCCTCGCGAAAATGGATCGCCTCGATAGCGCCGGGAACCCTAGGCCGAAGATCTACCCGCTCGATCGCCTCAAGGCGGCCCGAGTACTCCTCCCACAGCGAAACGTCGCGACTGTCGACGACGGCGACTGTTGCTGGCGTAGCGGACGGCGCCGGCCCTGTGTCACTGCCGTGGGTGGCCGTGCTGCCGAGCGTAGACCAGAGAGAAATCCCGCCCAGAATCACGCTCACGGTACCGAGGGCGGTCAGGAGTTGGGTTTTGGAAATACTTGACATGGTGAAGCCGCTCATTCGGAGATTAGCCGACACCTGAGGTGCGCCGGTTTCGTACCTTTTGGTATAATACCGATCGGTACGTATTGGAAGAGGCGGTCTAGCTATTTTTGTATCGATTGGTACGCAAAGGAACAGTTAGAGCCTGCCGTAACGACACCAATGTGCTCTGGCGCACACGGCCTCACCTTCTGCGCCCCTCAGACGCACGGTAGCCAAGACAGGATGGCAAATGGAAATCTTCATGATGGGTAGCGCTGCCAGCTCAAAGCTCAGCGGTGTACGCTGGGACCTCTCACCTTATTCCAACACGTGAGAAATCTCTCATCCTCCCCATCAGGGGCCTAGTTCGTTGGCTCATGCTGACCGTACGAGGAAGAGATGCTGGCTTTTCAGCGCGAGTTCTCCGGTCAGAGCAAAAGTTCCGAACGTGATCGCTCTGTCTGGGGAAGGTCGTTTTTGAGTCAGGCAGTAAACTTCGCTCACTGACAGGAACGTCCGGTACTCTTATCCGAGAAGCGGACCAAGCGCTTAGGTCCAAGAAGTGCCAATTCACAACCTTCCTCGTACATAGGCCAGATTTTGTAGAGCCTGTACCAGGCGACCTGCTGGTTGGTTAGACCGATGGGATTGTCATGGTGCAGTTGCCCCCTCCCGCTCGAACCGGAGTCGAAGTATCCGGCGGACTCCAGGGTCATCGTCCACGGCCTCAGCAATTCGGGTTAGGCCGACCGATCGGCGCCTGCTCCGGCTCCTCAGCTTCCATCCAAGATGGGTCGAGCGTAAACAACTCCTGCGGGCGGTTGACCCCTCTCAAAGCATAACGGCCAACGGAAACGAGGCATTCCTGCTCGGGCGTCGAAGCAGCCGCGAAGAAAGCCGAGGAGACCAGAACATCCCTCTCGACCGAGCGACAGAGGGCGGCGATCCGACTCACCTCGTTCACAGCCGGGCCGACCACCGTGAAGTCGAGGCGATCCTGGCTGCCGATATTGCCGTAGAAAACCTCGCCGATGTGAAGGCCCAGATAGGCGTCGGCGACCGGCAGGTTCGCGGCCATGCGATCCCGGTTGAGCGCACCGATCCGAGACCTCATCAATTGCTCTGCCCTGAGAGCGCATCGGCAGGCCTGGCCCGGATCCTCTTCCTTGAAGATCGCGAGGGTGCCGTCCCCGATCAGCTTGAGAACATCACCACCGGCCTCACAGATCGACGAGATAATGGCTTCCGCGTAGTCGTTCAGGAAAGGAATGATCTGCTCCGGATCGGCTGTCTCGGTGATTCGGGTGAAGCTGCGCAGGTCGCTGAACCAGAGTACGGCCTGGATTCGATCGGCGACGCCACGGGCGATCCGCCCTTTCAGGACGAGGCTGCCAGCATCGCGGCCAAGGTAAGTCTCGACCAGGGTCTTGGCGATGCGTGCGAGCGAGGCGCATTTCAGGGCGAGCATCAGGGGTGACGCCAGCTCGCGGACAAGTGATATCTGCTCGTCCGTAAAGCCGGCCTCAATGTCCGTCGTCCAGGATGAGTAGAAGGAATCCATCTCCCCGATAATGCCCTCGGCCTCGAAGCGATGGATCAAAACGAGATAGTCCGTCTGCCCCTCAGCGCGCAGATCCGCCAGGACGGAGAAGTCCTCCACATGACCCGGCCCTATCCGCCGCCGCAGGAAATCCTCTCCGCTCATCAGAAGATGATAGTAGGTGCTCCTGCGCCAGTTGGCTGCGGCCTCGCCCCCGACATTCGTGCGGCCGTACTCGACCATGTGGTCGAGATCGCCCTGATCATCACGGCGCCAGCGGAAGACGCGCCCCTCATGGATCGGGTGCAGCGTGTCGATGACGATGTTCACGCGCGAGACCGGCACTCGTCCGGCCACAAGGCGATGGCAGAAGCCGTGAAGGAGCTCCAGCTCCGTCATGCCCGTCAGCCCAGCCCCTGTGACCCATCTGGCGATGTCTGCTGCCTTGCCGTTATCCATGGCAGTCCCTCGTGATCGCGAAACTTCCGGCGGTCATCGCCTCCAGCAGAGTGGTCAGTCATATTCGCTAACGGATCAAGAGGCTCCCCGCCGTTTATCTATTCTGCCGGAAAGAGCTGAGATCCCGCTGGCTCAGATTGCTTCACCGACCGTCTCTTGGACGCACCCAGGACCACACTCCTCACCGTCACGTAGAAGACAGGCGTGAGGAACAGGCCGAACAGGGTCACGCCGAGCATGCTGGCGAACACGGCCGTGCGTAGGGCCTGCCTCATCTCGGCTCTAGGCCGGTGGCGAGACGGCTCAACTTTTCACACTCGGTCGACCAATCGTCATCTTTTACGCACCGAAACGGTCCGAATCCAGGCGTCCGAGGAGTGCCATGGCCGGAGATGAGATCCTGGTCGAGGAGCACAGGAGCTCGACCGGGACTGCCTCGGATATCAAGGGTTCGGTTTCACCTGCCCTTCCCTGTAAAACAGCATTCCGCCGTGATGAAGCACGCCGTCGATGAACTCGCCGTCGGCCGTGAACCCCGTATCGTCCCAGTAGTCGATTTTGGTGCCGCGGATCTCGTAGCGGCCCTGATAGGCACTTGTGCGGGTGCCCCGCGCCTCATCATAACGGCCGTTCGGGAGAAGCTCCTGGCGGATGTGGCCGTCCTTTGTGACCCACATACCGATATAGGGGTGACCTGCCATCTCTGTTGCCTCCTTGACTGGCAGTTGATTGGTGCTCGCAGGCTGCCCGAGTGCCCATGGCGCGGCGACCATTGCGGCAGCAAGGACGAGAGGGAGTGTGCTCCTTGGCATCGCATGCTCCTTCTTCAGTGACGACTCGCAGTCGGACGAACGATGATCTCGCCCACGTCCACCTCCGGGGGCTGCTCGATCGCATAGCGGATCGCCCGTCCGATGGTGTCCGGATCGATCGCTGTCCTGCGGAACTCCCGCATGGCCGCTCGGGCGCTCTCGTCCGAGATCGTCTCGGCGAGCTCGCTGGTGACCACGCCAGGCGAGATCACCGTGACCCGCAACCGATCCGTTCCTTGCCGAAGACCGACTGAGATGGCCCAGACCGCGTATTTCGTTGCGCAGTAGACCGCAGCCGTTGGCGAGACCCGATGTGCACCGATGGACGCGACATTGATAATGTGACCGGAGCCTCGAGCTTCCATGACAGGCAGCACCGCGGCAATGCCGTTCAGAACGCCCTTGATGTTCACGTCCACCATCTGGTCCCACTCGCTCACTTTGAGAGCGCTGAGGGGCGAGAGCGGCATGACACCCGCGTTGTTGACAATCGCATCGATGCGGCCGAACTCCTCGATCGTGGCAGACACGACCCTGGAGAAGTCATCTCGCGATGTCACGTCGAGCCGGTGGGCCCGCGCGACTCCGCCGGATGCTTCGATCCGGCTGACGAGGTCTTGCAGCCGGTCCGTCCGGCGTGCGCCCACAATGACTGTGTGGCCGGCTTTTGACAGCTCGAGAGCCACCGCCTCACCGATCCCGCTGGAGGCACCGGTGATCAGAATAACCTTCATCTCAGACATGGATTTCTCCTTCCACCCAAACTTGTGCCCGGACCTTTGACGCGGCGCTCTCAAGCTCATGGACGAAAGGTAGTTCGACTAAGCCGTGCAATCGACTTGCCAATCATGTATGCGCTGGTAAGATTTTGTCACCGATGACTACGGATCTTGCTGGCATTACCGTCTTCGCAACCGTCGCAGAAGCACGAAGCTTCCGGGCCGCCAGCGAACGCCTGGGGGTGACGCGCTCTGCTGTCAGCCAAGCCATTCGCCGGCTTGAGGAGCGGATGGGTGTCGCGCTGGTTCAGCGCACGACCCGCAGCGTTCATCTCACCGAGGCCGGAGAGCGGCTCTATCAGGCGGTTCGCCCTGCGCTCGACGACGTCAGCACTGCCATGGAAGCCGTCGGCGAGATGCGCGCGCAGCCCAGCGGCATGCTGCGCATAATGGTCTCCTCCATTGCTGAGAGATTCCTGAACGGCCCGCTGCTGGCAGCCTTCATTGCGACTTATCCCGACATCCGCCTCGATATCACTGTCACTGACGAGGAATTCGACATCGTGGCCGAGGGCTTCGATGCCGGCGTGCGTCTCGGTGAGGTGATCGAGCAGGACATGATCGCCATCCCTGTCTCAAGCGAGCAGCGTCAGATGGTCGTAGGCTCCCCTGACTATGTCGGGCGGCATGGTGCACCAGCCCATCCTCGGGAGTTGCCAAAGCATCTCTGCATCGGCTGGCGGCCAAACCCGCAGGTCGCCCCTTACCGATGGGAGTTCACCGAGAGCGAACGCGACTTCGCTGTCGACGTGAACCCTCAGTTGACGACCAACGACATGCGGGTGATGATACAATTGGCTTGTGCGGGAGCAGGCCTGACCTTTGGGATGGAAGAGACTTTCCGCCCCTATATTGCCCGTGCTGAACTTGTGCCGCTTCTGGAAGAGTTCTGCCCACCGTTCCCCGGCTTCTACCTCTACTATCCGACCCGCAGGAATGTGCCGCTCAAATTGCGTGTCCTCATCGACCACCTGAGACAAAGGCGGGAGACTTGAACCGCATATGGGATGAGCTGAGCCAGACTTGGAGCCTCCTGCTTTCACGGATGCTTCCATAAGATCAGCAAGCAGACCAAAACGTTACCTCCGCAACCTGCCCAGACATAGAAACAACCAATTTCAGGTTTCATCCTAAACCCAGGAAATTCGATTTTATCGAACCTACCGATCCATATTATTAGCCTTTTCCGTTATGCTTGACGACGGCATCTTTCCTTCAGTCCACGGCGCCTTTCACAAACCGCGCCCTTTCAGAAGGATTTATCGTCATGTCAAACGCAGCAGCTGTGCCTCACACTCATGCTCAGAGCCGTTCAGCTTTCGCCCTTGCCGATGCGGCTTCCCTCGTAGGCCGGGTGTTCCTGAGCGCCACCTTTGTCATCTCGGGCGTATCGAAGATTGCCGCCCCGGCCGCAACGATCGGCTATATCGAATCCGCAGGCCTGCCGCTGGCCCCTATCGGGTTCGGCCTTGCTGTCATCATTGAGATCTTGGGCGGCCTTGCATTGATCGCCGGCTATCGCACGCGGCTCGTTGCGGCAGGGCTCGCAGGCTTCACTCTTGCAACGGCGATTGCGTTCCACGGCAATGTTGCGGATCAGAACCAGTTCATCCACTTCTTCAAGAACATCGCTATGGTCGGCGGATTGCTTCAGGTTGCGGCCTTCAGAGCAGGCCGCCTCAGCCTGGATGCCCGCCGCTGATGACTTGCCTGAAGATCATTCGAAATCACGACGAAGGGCCGCGCTCATTCCGCGGCCTTTATCGTTTGCGGTCTGCCGCCGGCAAGGAAGCGGACAGCATTTTCATCGGCCCTTGCAGTCGGGCTCTCGGCTTGCTCCTGAAAGCGCTTGATCAGCCATGAACCGGCAGGGCCAGGCGGTGTATCCGTTCGATAGATCGCCTGCAGCCGGTAGGATCCTCCCCGGCAGTCGGGCATATCGAGGTGGACGAGCCGGCCGGCAGCCAGATCCTCGCGCACCATCGGCTCCGGCATGTTGCCCCAGCCGATGCCCTCCCTCAGCAGCATGTGCTTGGAGCCAAGATCCGCCAGACGCCACGTCTGTGTTGCCACAACGGCCATATCTTGGCCCTGCGTGAAAGGCGAGCGGTCCGTCAGCACAAGCTGGATGTGTTCACGCCCTGCGCCAGGGGCATTCTGACCCTCACGGGCCAGCGGATGATTGGGCGCGGCAACGGGTACCAGCTCGACACTGCCCACGCCGATCCGCTCGATCCCGGCAATTTCCGCATCGAGCGGCCAGCCCACGCCGATCGAGGCGGAACGGCTGAGAACCATCTGGGTGACGGCCCCGAGCGCCTCGACGTACAACCGCAGATGAACCGTTGGAAACTCGGCGCGGAACTCCTTGAGGGCATCGACCACGCGCCAAGCCGGCAGCATCACGTCGAGTACGAGGTGGATCTCCGCCTCCAATCCCTGCAGCAGCCCTCTGACCTTAGCGCGCAACCCATCGACCCCGTTGGAGACTGTCCTGGCTTCGGCCAAGACCATCCGGCCGGCTTCGGTCAGCTGAGGCTTGCGGGTGGATTCACGGTCGAAGAGCGACACCCCGAGCTGCGCCTCCAGGTTGGCAATCGAGTAGCTGATGACGGATGTCGCCCGACCCAGCTTGCGGGCTGCACCGGCAAAACTGCCCACATCCACAATGGTGAGAAAGATCCGCAGCTGATCAAGCGTCGGGATCCCTGGACCGGATGACATTTCGATTTCCTCGAACGTTACGGTTCATATTATGCCAGTTTTCGGAATACGGGAAGTAGCCTTCAATGTCCTCACACAGCGCGCCACTGCTGGAAAGGACAATGCCATGACCGTTCAGTCCTATGCCGCCGAAGTCGAACAGATCATTCTGCCGGCCGTTCGGGATCTCGGCGATGGCTTCCAGGTGCGCCGCGCCTTGCCGTCCATGCATCGCCGCATGGTCGGACCGTTCATCTTTCTCGACAGCTTTGGCCCCGTTGCTTTTCAGGCGGGTGAAGGTCTCGACACGCGTCCACACCCTCATATCGGGCTTGCAACCCTGACCTACCTCATCGATGGCGAGATCCTGCACCGCGACAGCGAGGGCTATGTGCAACCGATCCGCCCTGGAGAAGTCAACGTCATGACGGCTGGACGCGGAATCGTGCACTCGGAGCGGAGCAGCGATACAACACGTGCCAGCGGCGGCACGGTATTCGGCTTCCAGAGCTGGGTGGCATTGCCCGCGGACCGGGAAGAGACGGCTCCAGGCTTCCAGCACGCCAACGCCCGCGAACTTCCCCAGATGGAGGGGGATGGCATAAGCCTCAAGTTGATCGCCGGCTCATTGCATGGGCGCACCGCGCCGACGCGCACCTACTCCGATCTTTTCAACGCCGATGTGTCTCTGAACTATGGAGCGCGCCTGCGCATCGATGCGGAGCATATCGAACGCGCGGTTTACGTGATCGGTGGAGAGATCGAGGTCGCCGGGCAGACCGGGAGCTTCGGCAAGGACCAGCTCATCGTGTTCAAGCCCGGTGCGGAGATCGTGCTGCGTGCCGTCGGCGCCGCTCGCCTGATGCTGCTCGGCGGCGAGCCCCTGCCCGCGAAGCGCTACATTTACTGGAACTTCGTGTCAAGTCGCCGCGAGCGCATCGAGCAGGCTGCGCAGGGCTGGCGCGACCGTCAGTTCCCCGGCGTTCCCGGCGAGACCGAGTTCATCCCCCTGCCTGACACCCCGCCTTTCCGGCTGAAGTGACACATACGCGTCACGCTCTGTCCTGAAAAGTTCACTGCCTTCCAACCCTCCAGAAGGATCCCTGTACCATGACCTATGCCATCATCGGCTCGGGCGCGATCGGAAGCGCTCTCGCCCGCCAGTTCGCCCGCAGCAATATCGACGTTCTGATTGCCAACAGCAGGGAGCCTGATTCCCTTGCGGGTCTGGTTGCAGAGCTCGGATCGCACGTAACGCCGACGACTCTGCCTGGGGCTTTGAAAGCGGATACGGTAATCCTCGCCGTTCCCTTCACAGCCGTCGCTGCCGCGGTGAAGGGCTCTGCCCAATGGAACGGCCGGATCGTCGTCGACGCGACGAACGCCATCGACTTCCCGACCTTCGAGCCTAAGGATCTTGGAGGCCGCCCCTCGACGGACATCGTCGCCGAGATGGTTCCCGGAGCTCGGGTGGTCAAGGCCTTCAATACCCTGCCGGCGGCTGTGCTGGCCAGTGATCCGGCGCAGGATGGCGGACGCCGCGTTCTGTTCGTCTCAGGCAATGACGCCAGCGCCAACGCTGACATCGCCGGTCTGATCGAGGGTCTCGGTTTCGCGCCGATCACGTTGGGCGAGCTGAATCAGGCAGGGCTGCTCCAGCAGTTCGGCGCACCGCTGGTCGCCCAGAACCTGACGAAGCATGGATGACATCGTCTCCCGCCTGCTGACAAGCCTCCCGAAAAACTTCTCTTGAAAGGATGCTCCAATGATTTCGTCAAAACCTGTGAGAGTCGGCCTCGACGCAATGCTGACACCGGACAACTGCGCCCTGATACTGATCGACCATCAGCCGTTCCAGGTGAGCGGCGTCAAGAACATTGACGCGGCCCTCATGATCAACAACGTGGTGATGCTCGCAAAGGCCGCCAAGGCGTTCAACGTGCCCACATTGCTGACCACTGTCCTCAAGGACCGCGGCGGGAATCTCATCAAGCCGCTCCAGGATGTCTTTCCCGAGCAGACACCCATTAACCGGACGACGATCAACACCTGGGAAGATGAAAGCTGCGTCCGATGGGTGGAGAGCACGGGCCGCAGGATGATCGTGATTGCAGCCCTGTGGACCGAGATCTGCCTCGCCTTTCCGGTCATTCACGCGCTTGGCGAAGGCTACGAGGTGTATTTCGTCACCGACGCTTCCGGCGGAACCAGCGTGGAGGCCCACGAGATGGGTATTCAGCGGATGATCCAGGCCGGTGCCATTCCGCTCACCGCTGGTGTGTTCATGGCGGAGCTTCAACGGGATTGGTCTCGTGAGGAAACGGCCGGCAAGGTGGCGGAGATCATGCTCGAGCATGGCGGCGCCAGCGCCACCAATCTGGCTTGGGAACTCCAGCTTCTCGCCGGACGCCCCGGCTCTGGCGCCTGACTGCCCGAGAGCGAAGATAGCTCACGGAACGTCTAGGCACTACGCGGAGATCGGAGATTCCGGTCTTCGCTCGAACGACATTGGTGCAAGGCCGCAGTTAGCCCTCCGGCTATAGCGTCTTGTTCTAATGGATTGGCACGGATGTCCAATGTCCGGAATGGGTCATCCGAGGAAATTACGAACGCCTCGGGAATGTCTGCTGTCCCATTTGTCAGCAGACATTCGGCCTACTTCCGAGAAGTGCCGATACTGTTGAAAAAGTCCGCATCGGCCGATTTTTGCGCAGTCAGCATACAGGATGCTGGGCCTGGTCTCGTACGCTGACGCTATCAATAGACCGACGCAGCGGCACCCGGGAGTTTTTCAACAAAATCTGCCAACTTCGGACATTCCGCGGCCGTCGCCCAGAACAAGACCTCTACCGGCCGGCATGTCGGACCGATGCTCATCGCTTCTCGCCAAGGCTTACGCGTTAGAGGTGAGATCGAGGGGCACCATTCCGAGTAGGAGCCATGCACCGATTCAAGCCGAATGACCATCTCGTTCAGCTATAAGCTACTTGACCGACAGATCGTGGTATGTATTCTGGTCTGACCAAGGTAATATGAATGACCGCTGATCTAGAAATCACGCGGCTTAGGGAGAGTGGCGGCAAGGGCTTCGAGAAGGTCTTCGCCTTCTTGCGCGAGCGTTTGCTTGCGGGCTCGTTGCGACCGGGTGACCGGCTGATCCCTGAACGCGATCTCGCTGCGCAGCTCGGTGTGAGCCGACCGATCCTGCGCGAGGCGCTGCGCGCCCTGACCGTTCTCGGCGTTGTGGAAATCCGCGACCGAGTCGGAACAATCGTTCGCCGACCCGACACGTCTGTTCTGAATGACTTTTTCACTTTTGCGTTTGCGCAGCAGTCTGACGTCGTCGACGACGTGATGCAGGCGCGCATCGCGATCGAATGCCAAGCCGTCCGGCTTGCCGCCGAGCGGGCCACCGTGTCCGATTTCGAGAAGTTGCAGCAGGCGCTCGCACGCATCGTCGAGACCATCGACGATCCCGACGGCGGCAGCGCGGCCGATTTCGACTTTCACCGCGCAGTCGTCAACGCAGGCAAGTCCGAGACACTGATCGTGCTGCACAACTCACTGTCCGGTATTCTGATGCGCTCGCATCGCGATCGCCGGGAGCTTCTTCAGGTGTTCGACTCCATGAAAACCTACCTGATCGAGGATCATCGCCGGATCTTTGACGCCATCGTTGGCCGAGACCCGGAGCATGCGGAAAGGGTCCTGCGAGAGCATTTCGCGATCGGCGATGATTTCCGCCGTCGCGCCGCGATCGGAGAATCCCAAGCCCGGAGCGCCTTATGACACATGTGCACGAGCGAGATGACACGATGGGACAAAACGATCAAAACACAACGGTCGGCTTTGTTGGCCTGGGGACGATGGGGCGCGAGATGGCGCTCAACCTGCTCAAGGCCGGACTTGCAGTCTGCGCCTACGACGTGCGCAAGGAGGCCATCGACTACCTCGTTGCCCAGGGTGTCACCGGCGCTTGCAGTCTGGCAGACGCAGCGCGAGATGCAGACATTGTCATTTCGATGCTCCCCGACACGCCGCAAGTCGAGGAGATCGTCTATGGCGAAGGTGGCCTGCTGAGCGCGCCGCCACGCGGCCGTCTTCTCGTCGACATGAGTACGATCTCGCCAGTCGCCGTCCGCCGCATGCATGCCGACCTCAAGGCTGCGGGCGTGGCGTTCCTCGATGCACCGGTGTCCGGCGGGCCGGGCGGCGCCAAGAACGCATCCCTTTCGATCATGGCAGGAGGGGACAAGGACGCTTTCCTGCGTGCTGAGCCTTATTTTCGGGCCATGGGCACCACGATCACCCATGTGGGTGAGGCCGGAGCCGGTCAGACGGTCAAGCTCTGCAACCAGCTCGTCTGCGCCATCAACCTCCAAGCCATTTGCGAGGCGCTTGCGCTCAGCCGCGCCTCCGGCGTGGATCTCGACCAACTCCGCAATGTGCTCCTAGGCGGCTCGGCCGCGTCCTGGATGCTGGACAAGCTCGGGCCAGCGATGATCGCGGGCGATCCCTCCGCGGGCTTCCGCATCGACCTAATGCTCAAGGACCTGCGCCTCGTGCAGGAGCAGGCGCTTTCACTCTCCGTCCCGCTACCGGGAACGGCCCTTGTAACGAGCCAGTATGTCGAGGCGCGCGCTCACGGAGAAGGCACGAACGGCAATCAGGCTTTGTTCCGAGTCTACGACCGAATGACGAATCAGGCTGCGACCTAGCCCCGGACCACCTGCGATGAACCTCAACCTGAATTTTGCCGCGATCCTCGAACGATGGCCAGCCTTCCTAGAGGGAGCGCTGCTCACCCTTCAACTCGCCTTCATCGCGACCGTGCTGGGTACAATCATCGGTGTTCTCGGCGCCATTGGGCGGCGCAGCAGCCACTCGATCGCTGCGCGCATCTGCGGCATCTATGTCGAGGCGATCCGCAACACGCCATTGTTGGTTCAGATCTTCCTCGTCTATTTTGGCCTCGCCAGCCTGGGATTGAAGTTCTCCGCCTTCGCAGTCGCCGCGGCGGCACTCACGATCAATGTCGGCGCATACACGACCGAGATCATCCGCGCAGGGTTCGACGCAATTCCCCGCGGTCAGATCGAGGCCGCCGAAGGTCTGGCATTGTCCCGCGCCCAGATCTACTGGCATGTGGTTATGTTGCCGGCGATCGAAAAGGTCTACCCGTCGCTGACCAGCCAGTTCGTGCTGCTGATGCTGGCCTCGTCCGTGACTTCGCAGATCTCGGCTGAGGAGCTGACGGCGGTTGCAAACTACATTCAGTCCGATACCTACCGCGCGTTTGAGACGTATATCCTGGTCGCGATTGTCTACATCATCCTGTCGCTGGTCATGCGGGCTGGGTTCTGGCTTCTCGGTCTCGTGATCTTCCCGCGTCGTCGACGCCTCGGCACCCTTTTGTGAGGAGGAGAAGATGGGCGGTTCCTTCAATGCCAATCACCTGATGTTCCTCGGATACGGCACGCTGTGGACTATCGGCCTGTCCCTCATCGGTCTTCTCGGCGGTGGCATCGCGGGTTTCATCGTCGCCCTTTGCCGCATCTCGCCGAGTCGGATCGTCAGGCTTATCAGCGCCGGCTATGTCCAGCTCATCCAGGGCACGCCGCTTCTCGTCATCATGTTCCTGACCTATTTCGGCCTGCCTGCGCTTGGCGTGACTGTCTCTCCCCTGATGGCCGCAGGCGCCTCGCTCACGATCTTCGTCAGTGCCTATCTCGGCGAGATCTGGCGCGGCTGCTTCGAGTCCGTTCCGAAGCCGCAATGGGAGGCAGCGGAAGGACTCGCTCTCAGCCGGTCCCAGCGGATGATGAAGGTCATCCTTCCGCAAGCTATCCGGATTGCGACGCCGCCGACCGTGGGTTTCATGGTGCAGATCATCAAGAACACCTCGTTGGCCTCGGTAGTCGGCTTCGTGGAACTCGCGCGGTCCGGGCAGATCATCAACAACTCCCTGTTCGAGCCATTCCTGATCTACACCATCATCGCCATCATCTACTTCGCCCTCTGCTATCCGCTCTCGCGGTTCAGTCACCGGTTAGAAACGCGCGGCGGCCCGGCTCGCCTCGAACTTGAGACTGCCTGACATGCACAAGATCACCAGAACAGATACCGCTTCACCAGTCGTCGGCGTGTCGAATGTGCATAAGAGCTTCGGTGCGCTCAAGGTGCTCGACGGGGTGAGCTTCGATGTCAAACGCGGCGAGGTTCTCGTCATCATCGGCCGCAGTGGCTCCGGCAAGAGCACCGCCCTGCGCTGCATCGACCGTTTCGAGACAATCGACAGCGGTGAGATCGTCGTGTGCGGCCATCGCGTCAGCGACCCAAAACTCGACCTGCGGGCACTGCGCCAGGATGTCGGCATCGTCTTCCAGAGCTACAACCTGTTTCCTCACCTGACCATTGAGGAGAACATCACGCTCGCCCCCTGTTCCGTGAAGGGCATCTCGAAGGTTCAGGCAAAGGAGCAGGCGCGCCGGGTCCTTGCCCAGGTTGGCTTGGAAGACAAGCTCCACCAATATCCCGAACAGCTTTCCGGTGGCCAGCAGCAGCGTGCGGCGATTGCCCGCTCGCTCGCCATGCAGCCCAAGGTGATGCTGTTCGACGAAGTGACCTCGGCCCTCGACCCGGAGCTGACCGGCGAGGTTCTGAAGGTCATCGAGGCACTCGCTGCGGATGGCATGACTATGGTGATGGTCACGCACGAGATGGGATTTGCCAGGGGGATCGCCAACCGGGTGGTGTTCATGCATCGCGGCAAGGTCCATGAGACTGGCCCTGCCGCGATCCTGACATCGCCTGCAACTCCGGAACTCGCCCAGTTCGTTGGCACAGGGCTCTAAACGACAACCAAGACTTAGGGAGACCACAATGATGAAGCGCTCGCTCTCTGCTGCCGCAGTTGCAATGGCCTGCATGGTAGCACTCGGCACCACCGCAGCCCACGCAGACCTTCTCGACGACATCATGAAGGCGAAGAAGATCCGGATAGCGACCGACATGGCGATACCGCCGTCCGGAATGATGGATGCCAATCTTAAGCCCACGGGATCGGACGTGGAAACCGCCCAGCTTCTCGCGAAGGATCTCGGGCTGGAGCTTGAGTTCATCCAAACCACCGGCGCGACCCGCATCCCGAACGTCCAGACCAACAAGGCGGATATCATCATCTCGACCCTCTCGGTCACGCCCGAGCGCGGCAAGGTGATCGATTTCACCAAGGCCTATGCAGCCTTGCAGTCCGTTGTTGGCTGCTTGAAGACCGTCGAGGCAAAGGGCTGGGATGACCTGAAGGGCAAGACGATCGCCGTCTCCCGCGGCACGACGCAGGATACAGAACTGACAAACATGAAGGATCGAAATCTCACCCTTGCCCGCTTCGACGACGATGCCACGATGGTGACGGCTGCCGTGTCGGGTCAGGCAGACTGCGTCGCGACGTCGGCAACGATCGTGAACCAGATCGGAGTTAAGAACCCGGCCCGTGCGTTCGAGCCGAAGGTGCTCATCCGCACCTTCGACCTTGCCATCGGTGTCCGCAAGGGCGAGCCGCGCCTGGTCGAGAAGCTCAACGAGTGGATCTCGACCAATCTGAAGAACGGCAAGCTGAACGAGATCTACAAGAAATTCCATGGCAGCGAGCTCCCGCAGGAGATGCGGAGCTGAGCCAGGGACACATCGGGTGGCCCCAGCGCCACCCGGCCTGCAACCATAGAGGAAAGGTTACCCAATGCGCGTCGTAATCGGGTCAGATCATGCCGGATGGCCCCTCAAGAAAGCGGTGGTCGAGCACGTGCGCTCGCTTGGCCATGAGGTCGTCGATGTAGGCTCCTTCGATGACAAGCCCGTCGATTTCCCGGACATCGCCCGCGCACTGACCGAGAAGGTCAAGTCTGGCGAGGCCGAGCGCGGCATCATGGTATGCGGCACGGGCGTCGGTGCGTCGATCGCGGCCAACAAGGTCAAGGGTATTCGCGCTGCTGTATGCCACGATATCCACTCGGCGCATCAGTCGGTCGAGCACGACGACGTCAACGTGATGTGCATCGGCGCCAAGATCGTCGGCTCCTGGCTCGCACAGGATCTCGTCGAGTCATATCTGGCGGCGGAATTCTCCACCGACGAGGACTGCCGTCGCCGCGTGGAGATGCTCCACGCCATGGATGCTAAAGGCTGAGACCGGCCGGATTGGACAGCGGGCGCATATGACATGATCCTTGTCTTCGGTTCCATCAACATCGATCTGGTCGCCCGCGTAGCCGGGATCCCGCAACCCGGCGAGACGGTCCTCTCGCCGCGTTACGAGACCCTGTTCGGAGGGAAAGGCGCGAACCAAGCGGTCGCCGCCGCACGTGCATCGTTGCCGCACCAAGTTGCAATCGTGACCTGCGTTGGCAACGACGCCTTCGGCCGATCGGCCCGCGACAACCTCGTTCGCAATGGTGTCATGGCTGATCTCGTCGCCAATAGTGCCGAGCCGACCGGGTGCGCCTTCATCACCGTCGACGAGCGCGGGGAGAACGCGATCACTGTCGCCAGTGGGGCGAATGCCTCGCTGACGGAAGCAGCGGTTCGTGGGTTTGCCGTGGATGCCGCGACGGTTGCGGTGTTCCAGATGGAGGTTCCTTTCGCTGCCTCCCTTGACGTTGCCCGGCATGTGCGGGCGGCGGGCGGGCGCGTCATCTGGAACCTGGCACCCGCGCCGCCGTCATTTCCGGCCAACGACCTCTCTGATCTTCTCGGCACCACGGACGTTTTCGTTGTCAACGAGCACGAGGCGATCGCGGCGGCAGCGCTCCTTGGCTGCAAGAACAACGATTTCAGGGATGCTGGGACCTATCTGTCGGGCATGGGCTGCCTTTGCGTCGTAACTGCGGGCGCGCTCGGGGCGTTTGCCTTTCACCCTGACGGGCACAGCGAAAGTATCAAAGCGGAGCCGATCCAGCCGATTGATACGACTGGAGCCGGAGACACTTTCGTCGGCGTCTTGGCGAATGGCCTTGATGAGGCCATGCCCTTCAAGAGCGCTCTTGAACGGGCCGTTCGTGGGGCATCCTTGGCTTGCCTTGCTCAGGGCGCGCAGGCTGGTATGCCAACTCGCGAGCAACTCGGAACAACCTGCCTGGTAAGGTGAAAAGGCAAAGCCGGAGCGGAGGTGGTAGGTCCTAACAGTCTCTGCACTTAGTCGGCACAGCACCCTCATCAGCGTCCCGCCAGAGTTCCAGCGAGCGGTGCCGAGAGCAGCCATTCGGCTCCAGCATCGTAGCCCCTGGGATTTCGTGCGGGTCATGATTGCAGCCGCGCTACCCGCTCACCAAACCGACTGCGGTGCAGGCTCAGCATAAGCAGAGCGCTGACACACGTACTATCGGTTAGGCAACACGCCTTCATCAGAAAAGCCGACCGAGCGTCAGCCCAGTTATAAACGGGCTCTGAGTGCACCGGCACTATCCGATGCACTCGTTTGATCTCGATCAAGCCAGGAACTGATCCCTTATGGGAAGCTGCCGGATCCGCTTGCCCGTC
>NZ_JBWBEW010000046.1:0-35427 GCF_056148915.1 Microvirga sp. jy35
GCCGCGGCGGCGGCTCATCCGAGTTCGGCGACGAGGAGCCCGGCCAGATCAGAAGCGGCGGAGACTTCGGACGGTCGTCACCGATGGAGCGCAGGCCCGAGCCGGCGGGAGCCTCCCGCCACAGCGACTTCGACGACGACATCCCGTTCTGATAGTCGCAGAACCGATACCCCTCGAAATCCGGGCGTGGAGCCCGGATTTTTCTTGTCCCGATGCCGGTCTCAAACCCCGGCGGAGGCTTTCCTCGCCTCGTATCGGGCGCGCTGCGCCCGATCCACCTCGCGCAGCTTGCGCGCCCTCTCCCGCAGTTCCTCTCGGCTTGCCCACCACCAGCCTCGGACGGAGCGAAGCTCAGGATTCTCATTCGTGCGCACCGGCCTGGTGCGATAGACCTCCTGAAGGGTGGGCATCCGCCAGCGGGCCCAGACATAGCCGGACGGATCGCTCCGTATATGGGGATAGAGATCAGCCACTCCTGAATCCTGAATAGGATCGCTCTCGATATCCTCGAAGACCACGATGCCCCATCGCTCGGTCGACAACGGGAACCCCAAGGGCGGCAGGTCGTCTCCCGGCACGGGATAGCGCCTGCGGCGCCGCTCAGCCTGGACCCGAGCCGTTTCCTCTGGGACGTGAGCCTTCTGCTCCTCGCGCCGCTTCTGGCGGGTAGCCGGTTCGTTGCGCAAAGCCGCCTCTTCGATCTCGCGCCAGCGCGCTTTCAGCTCTTCGTAAGATCGGAACGGCACCCTCCAGATCCGCTCTTCCGGATCCCAGTGAGCCCAGGGAATGGACCGAAGCGCCTCCACGATGGTGCGCGAATAGGGGGTGCGCACCCTCAGGTCGTCTGCAATCGTCAGATAAGGGCTCTCCAGAGGCTCGAAGGCGAAAGCATCGCGCCCCTTCTCATCGGCATGCCGATCCAGGTCCTGCAGTTCCTGGGCCATCCAGGTGTCGAGCCGCTGGACAGCCGTGGTGCCGGGCACGAACCAGCGCTGCTCATCACCGCGCCATCGAGCCCGCGGGAAGGTCTCACGAAAGCGCCGCACCAGATCCCGGTCGTAAGGAAAGATCGCATAGGCGCCCGGTTTCTCTTCATCATCGGACGGAACGACCAGAAAGGCAGATGCAATCTCCATGGGTGACTGGCTTTTCAGATCATGACGAATCCAAACCCTGAAGTCACAACAGCCGTGCGGGGGATTGGATCCAGCCGTCTCCTCGAGTCCGGATCGGGACCGGGGTAGAAAATAAGTCACATCCGAAATTCAGCTTTCAGGAAGCAATCCTGTGTACTGTCCTGACAGTTCTCCTGAAATCCCATTTAATGATACATTATTCAAACCTTTGCGCTGCTCTGCACCTGGCCCTTCCCTCCTCAACAGAACCCCGTTCTTAGGGTCCGGACGGCAATGACAGAACGTGTTGTCGAAACTTCCTCCCCGCCTTGGTCGATCGCCGATCGTCTGGCGGCTCTGCGCAGCTTTGCGGTTGTGGGAACGGGGCCCGAGAAGGCCTTCGACGATATTGCAGCGATTGCGGCTCACGTCTGCGGGACAGGGATTGCCCTGATCACCTTCGTGGATGAGCATCAGCAATGGGTCAAAGCTGCCATTGGCGTGGACCTCCGGGAGACCTCTCTTGACACCGCCTTCTGCGCGCAAGCCATCCTTCAGACAGACCTTTTCATCGTGCCGGATGCGCTTGAAGATCTGCGCTTTGTCTGCAACTCGTTCGTGCATGGTGAACCCGAGCTGCGCTTTTATGCCGGAGCCGTCATCAGGACGGACGAGGGGCTGCCGCTCGGTACCGTCTGCGTTCTCGACACCCAGCCACGGCCGCAGGGCCTGACGCGGGAGCAATCCGAGATCCTCGTGGCGCTCGCCGGTTCGTCCATGAATCTGCTCAAGCTCAGACGCGCCGAGAAGTCCATCTCACAGGAACGGCAATCGTTCGCAACGCTCGCAGACGCGCTGCCGCACATGATCTGGTCGGCCCGCAGCGACGGGCATGATGAATACTCGAACCAGCACTGGTATCAGTTTACGGGCGCGCCGGCCGGCACTTCTACAGGTCTGGGTTGGATCGAAATGCTCCATCCCGACGATCGCGAGGGGACCTGGGCCCGGTGGCAGCACGCGGCTCGGACGGGCGAGCCTTATGAAGCGACCTGCCGCCTGAGGCACCATTCGGGCGAGTATCGGTGGATCCTGGCGCGGGCGCTGCCTGCCTACGATTCAGAAGGCAAGATCGAGCGCTGGTTCGGCACCTATACGGATATTCACGACTGGAAATCGGTCCAGCGTGCCGCAGCCGAGAGGCAGGAGCAGTACAAGGCCCTTCTGGAGGCGAGCGCCGTTGTGCTGTGGCTCGCAGCCCCCGATGGAACGCTGACGCATCTCGAGGGCACCCTCGAGATCGGCGGCCTGATCAACGATGCGTATACGGGTCAGGGATGGCTCGACTTCGTTCATCGTGATGATCTGGTCAGGGTCAAAGCTGCATGGCTGTGGGCTGTATCCTCAGGAGCCCCGTACCAGAACGAGTTTCGGATCAAGCTTGCCGATGGTGAATACCGTTGGATGCTCGCGAATGCGGTTGCCCTGCGGAATCCGGATGGAACGGTCCGCGAGTGGGTGGGCAGCGTTGCGGATATTCATGACCGCAAGCAGGTTGAGGAGAGACTGCGGGAGAGCGAGGAGCGGCTGCGGCTTGCCCTTCATGCGGGACGCATGTTCGCGTGGGAGCAGGATCTCCGGACGGACTACATCACCCGTTCTCAGAATGCCGTGTCGCTCCTTGGGATCGGCTCCGGTCCACTGGCGGACTTTCTCGACAAGGTGCATCCCGAGGATCGGGGCCTGCGTCAGCACTTTGCCCAGATGGTGAGGACCCAGGGATCCTACACGTCGGAGTTCCGGTACATCCTGCCGAGCGGAAAGGTGCTCTGGTTCGGATCACGCGCCGAGCTCGCCTCGCCCGGTCGAGTAGTCGGCGTCACCTTCGACATCACAGATCGCAAGACGGCGGAAGAAGAGATCTGGCGGACGGCCAACCACGACTCCCTGACCGGCCTTCCGAACAGAGGGCTGTTCCACCGCTGTCTTGAGCAGGCTCTGTCGGACGCCAAGATCAGCAGCACGAGTGTCAGCCTTCTTCTGATTGATCTGGACGACTTCAAGGACGTGAATGACACCCTCGGCCACGACGCCGGGGATGCCCTGTTGCAGGAGGCAGCCCGCCGCCTCGCCGGTCTCGTGCACCCATCCGATACCGTCGCGCGGCTCGGCGGCGACGAGTTTGCAGTGCTTCTGGTGGAACCGACGACACTGGATAAGGCGGCACAGTTCGCGGAAGGCATCATCGAGAAGCTGCGCGAGCCGTTTACCTACAAGCGACGCATCGTTTCCAGTCGCGCCAGCATCGGAGTGGCGTCGTTTCCGGAGCACGATTCCGACCCTGCAGGACTGATGAAGAGCGCCGATATTGCCCTCTACCGCGCCAAAGCGCAGGGCCGGAACCGCGTTCTGACCTACTCACCCGCCATGCGGCGCGAGATCGAAAAGCGCGTCTCTTTGGGTGCCGAACTGCGTGAGGGTTTGGCCCGGAATCAGATCGCCCCGTTCTACCAGCCCAAGATCTGCCTATCGACCGGACGGATCGTCGGCTTCGAAGCGCTGGCGCGCTGGGAACACCCGACAAAAGGTATTCTGGGACCGGCCTTCTTCGGAGCTGCCTTCGATGATGCGGATCTTGCTCCCGCGATCCGGCGGCAACTGGTTGCGAAGGTCGCTGCCGACATGCGCCGCTGGCGCGGCGACAATCTGCCCTTCGGACGGGTTGCCGTGAACTTCTCCTCCGCTGACTTCAGCCAGCCTCGGCTGGTAGAGGAGATCCTCGAGGTTCTTCAGGATGCGCAGGTTGGACCCGAGACTTTCGAGGTCGAGATCACAGAGACCGTCCTGCTGGGCAGAAGCTCCGACTGCATTTCGGCCATTCTCAAGCAATTTCGCAACAGCGGCATCAGCATCGCCCTGGACGACTTTGGGACCGGATATGCGTCTCTTATGCACCTCAAGCACTTCCCGGTCGACCACGTGAAGATCGACCGAACCTTCATCGAGGACCTCGATCAGGATACGGACGATGAAGCGATCGTCGCTGCCATCACAGGTCTCGGCAGAAGCCTGAACATGAAGATCACGGCTGAAGGCGTCGAGACCCGCGACCAGGTGCACCGCCTTAAGCGTCTCGGCTGCCATTACGCGCAGGGATATCTATACTCCGAGGCCGTTCCCGCCGCAGACGTCCCTGGACTGCTGGATCGTTTCCGTGCGGGTTAGGCGGAAGAGGAGGATGTCCTCCTCTTCCGCTCGCTTTGGTCTTAGGTGAACAGCCAGTCGTTGGCCGTCAGTGCGACATTCTTCACCGTCACCTTGCCACCTGTGTTGGTGGTGATCACGGTATCAGCGCCATTCATGGCCGCCGTGACGGTGGTGCCACCCAGAAAGTGCAGCTTGTCTCCAGTCGCACCCCGTTGGAAGTTGGTGATCGTGTCGTTGCCGTTCGAGCCGAAGAACTGAAGGTGCTGGACACCCGCACCGAGGTTATAGAAGTCGTCGCCGGAGGCTCCGCCACCATTAGCCTGATCGTTGATCCAAACCGCGCTGCTCGCGTTTACAGTGTCGCTGCCGGAGCCACCTGTGATGATCGAGTTTGGAGCTTCCGTTCCGCTCCCCCCGAAGTTGAACGCATCGTCACCGTTGAGCCCGTTCACGAAGAGCTTGCGGGTGAAACCCGACAGGTTGAACATGTTGGCCTGATCGTCGCCCTCCACCGTCAGCGTGCGACCAGCCAGACCAGTCGTTGCGTTGATGGTGATGTTCTCGAAGTCCTTGATGAGCTTCCCGTCGAACTGCGTCCACTTGATCTGCTCACCAAGCTTGATCTTGAGACCAGCGCCCTCGGTGAGTTGAACCGACTGGAACACCAGAGTGTCGTTGCCGTCACCGCCGTTGAAGGGGAGGAAGTCCTTCTGGCTATCGGTGCTGTTGACAGTCGCGATGACTGTCTCATTAGCCCCATTGGTGATGCCGTGCACCTTGAACGTGATCTTCTCAGGAGCGGACCACAGCTCGCCGTCACTCACCCGATACTCGAATGTGACGTCCTTCGTTTCCCCACGGTTCAGAGCGGACAAGAACGCCTTGTCGCCTTCGAACCGGAAAGTCCGGCCATCGGATGGGTCGAGAGTAACCGTGCCGCCTTCCACCGGCTGAGAGACGATCTCGTATTCAACGATACCGAATTCGCCCGTGTCGTAACCAAGGCCCTGGATCTCGGCGTTGGGCGCGTCTTCCCAGATCTGTGTGCTCAGTGCCGTTGCGACCGGAGGATCGTTCGCAGGGGCGGCATCGTTGTCCACGATGTTTGCCCAACCGGAAGACGGGAAGACTTCCTGATAGAGCGGGTCATCCGTGACAATCGGCTCGAAGTAGATCGTCGTGCCGGTGCCAGACGCCTGATACGCCGTGTCATCGATGGCCATCACGCTCACCATCTGGGGCTTATTCCAGTTCTCCGGCGTGAAGGTGACTGAAGGCGTCGGGAGTGCTTCCCCACCATTGACCGAGAACAGGACCCCACCATCGGAACCAAGGCTGATGGTCACGGGATGGGTCGGCTTACGGGTCAGAACAAGTGAGGCGGCTGTTCTGGGCGGCGGCAGCCTCCCCTCACCTGCTGGAAACGTTCCATTCGCTGCGGACCGCGGAGATCAACTTCGACCGCGATCTCAAGATCGACCCGCGAACGACGCGGCTTCAGGTCGGTCACGAGCTGCTCGACGTTCATGAGGAGTATGGCGGATCGCTGCGCCGGAGCGAGCTGCACGAGATCGCGAAGGCTCCGCTGCTTGGCGAGATTGATTTCACAGTTTTCCGCGGGCTTGATTTCGATGCCATGGCGGCGAACCGCCCTACGCGCGGCCGGCCTAAGCGGATCAAGAGCTAACCTACTGGTAGATCTCTCGAACCGTAAGCGAAGAGGGGCAAGCGGATCAATGCACCGCACTCGAAATGCGGTATACGGGCAACCGTATCGGGAGTTCGAATCTCCCCCTCTCCGCCATTCCTGCTCAAAATCGAGCGTTCACCTTAAATCCAGTCTCCACATAGGTTTCATGCCGCCCGAGTGGTACACACGGGTGGTACACATGATCCTTGCAATGGCACGTCCCTGGAAGCATCCCAAGACCGGCGTCTACTGGTTCCGCAGGCGGGTTCCTGCCCGCCTCCTCACGTCCGTCGGCAAGCGCGAGGAAAAGCGCAGCCTCCGGACCAAAGACTTGTCTGAGGCTAAGGCCCGATACCGGGACGTAGCCCAGGAGATTGAGGATCACTGGCTTGTCCTTGAGCAAGCCGCCTCAGCCCAGCCGACTGTGACTCTGACGCAAAAGCAAATCATCGCCTTGTCGGGATAACCAAACGCCTTCTGAATGGTGGCACATTCTTGACACCCAAACCGGCGAGGTAATCGAGCGGCGTCACTTGAAAGTAAACGGGAGCCTGAGTTTCATGCGGTCCGACCGGATCGTCGGTTCCCAGGCCCCGCGCACTCCAATCACTGTCAGACCTGCTTTACAGACGAGTGGTGGAGATGCCTCAAGAGTGCTTGAGGCGGGGATACGCGCCAGTGTTGCGTCTGTGAGCAAGCCAAATGGTAGTGCAAACGGACACCTGAATGGTGGGGATCAGTAGCGGGAAGGCCTTGCTTCGGCGGGGCTTTGCTTCTCCAATATAACCCTGAAATGAATTAGGGATATGCCCTCCCGACTGTCGTGTAAGCTTTCGAGAGGACGTTCCTTCGAGGCATGATGGCAGTCGGCATCGAAAGCCCTGCATACTCATGAGGCCTCATGGGTCTCCAAGAGCGGATTTGGGGAGGCCACAGGTATATGCGTAAGCTCGGGGCTTTTGCTGTCCTCGTACTGAGCGGGATAAGTGCATCCTGCGCCCAAAGAGCGGTGCCACCGGCCAACATTGCTCCGTCATCCACTGCGCCAGAAGCCGTGTATAACATACGCCCCAATACGATGGGAGAGAGACGGCGGGGTGCCGTCATCAGGGAAGGTGCGGAGAAACGGTTGCCTGCTCGTACCCGCCTAGTCGACGCAGGCGCCGAAACAGAGCAGCGCCCAAGACCTCAGGCCCCAGAGTCGCATACATCTGAGGCTCCACACGAGCCTTGGCATAGGCCGCCTTCAGCTGCAGTACTTCCGCCACCGTCCGAACCTGCTGAGCCCAGCCTTCCAGCCGTAGCATCGCTGCCTTCGCCGCCAGAACCGGCTTTGCCGTCAGCCCCACAACCGTTTTGGTCTGGACTAGTAGATGTGGCAGTTCCAGCGCCTCAGAGGCCAGCAGCGCCAACGTTGTCATCCCCTCCGCCAGCTATGGAACCCGCACCCGCTCCAGAACCTGCCGCTCCTCCTGTTTCAGCGGCGTCTCCGGAAGCCATGATGCCACCACTTCTGGAGCCTGCGGAACCTAGCTTTCCGGTCGCAGAATTGCTGCCTCCGCTTCCGGAACCGGCCGAACCATCCTTTCCCGAACAAGAGGCGAGTGCTGCAGATACTCCCGTCTTGATCCTCTTCCCTGAGCTGACAGAAAACCTGTCGCTAAGCCCACGCTCTCATTGGCGGGATGTCACCGAGACTTTCTCGGTTCCTCAGAGCTTGCTGTCGGGAGTTTTCGAGACAGACCCGGAAGGAAGGCTCCCGAGCCTAATTCGAGATCCGTGGCCGCTCCCGATTGGACCCTGACCAACCGGGTCTGTCTGGCGACGAATGCGAAGGTCAAGTCGGCGTTGCGCGGGGATGCGCCCGGACTAGTGAGATGTGCCACCCAAGCTGAAGGGCATGCGGTGGGCTACCTATGAGGGGTGGGTGGCCAAGTACGACGGTGCGGAGGAGATGTTGGACGCGCAACTCGTCATGGCAGTGGCGCGGCTGATGAGAAAGCTCTGGCAGCCAGCGCCTTCCAGCTAGGTCGGGTGAAGAATTGCTCTGCACCATGCAAGCATTTGTTAAGGTCTTGGGAGCAGCCTCTCCATGTGCCTAAACGGCACGGTTGTTGTTTCCTCTGGAGCCGGCCGTGAAAGGCGGCCTCCCTTGAGCGTCAACGCGACTGGCGCTCTTTCTTTGATGGCCGCTCTCTCGAAGGCGGCGACGCGCATTGAGCAAGTTGAACCCTACCGTCAGCTACAGTTAGAGCAACGGCTTTTCGGAGCAGCTCTGCATGCTCCTCCCACGGATGATGCCTCCCTATGTTAACCGAGAGGAATAGTCATGATTGTCCGCATTCTTACTGCTACCAGCCTTCTTCTTGCTGCCCCCGCTGCCATTGCTGCACCTACGAAGCCGAAACCAGTCTCGGCTGTGGTCATTACAAACTCCCGCGAGGTGCCAGCGTCTGATGTTGCCATTGGGGCCAACGGTCAAACAGTTCGGCTGTCAAAGCCACTCGCCCCTAAAGCACAAGCCACTCTGAAGCTGCCGAAAACAAGCGGATGCATGGTGGTTGTGGCCGCTGTTTTCGAGGATGACGCAACGTCAGAGCCTTCCGAGCTTGACGTATGCAAGGATAGAACCATTCGATTGACAGATTGATTTCCTCTACACTCAGACATGACAAGCGTGAGAGGAATGCTCTCTACTAGACGAGGTGAGCGCAGTCCCGACTGCGGTTTTAAGGCATGAGGGTTCGCTGCGCTCACCGGCCGACTAGCCTCTCGACAGCGACCTGAACTGACCCCTGTCCCTGCAACGCCCATTCGGTTCAGATATTAGCGCACGCCGTGCGGCTCAATGAGAGACTAGCACCCTATCAGCTGCCGCAACAAAGCCTCCGAGCCGTGTTCCAATCTGAGGTAACGGGCTATCTGAGGAAGATACTCTATGGGCAGTTTCGTCCCCCACCTAACGTCGGCAGACTGGGCAATTGTCATTGCTGTCATCCTGGTGCCGCTTCTCATGGTTTTTAGCGTTTATGCGATCCGCACCGAGATCCGGGAGGCCCGGCATTTCGGGGCTAAATCGGTCAAACTCAAGACTAGCAAGGCGGAGCGCCAGAAGTGGCGCAAGCTGGCAATGTCCCCGGAAATGGTCAACCTGCTGGATGATGTTGAGACGCTACTACGCCTCATCAATGCCGATGAAGTTGTCGCTCGACAAGAGCACAAGGAGGCCGTCCGTCTGTCTTGGATGAGCTATCGGGTCCCGGTACGCATGGCTCTGTTCGGCAGCCTCTTGCTCGGCGGCATCATCTCCACGGTTTTTGTGATGATTGCTCAAGGTCCTTCCAATCCAATCCCTTGAAGTCTGGTGCGTCCCAATGGGTGCCGACACGGCTATAAAACGTCCCGTCTTTGAGAGAGGCCACTAGGATCTTGTCTCTAGCTGTTGGGGCTTGCGAGAACAACATTGGGAGCAGCCTCATTGATGGTGCTGAAGCACAGGCGCAATGGCAGCAAGCCTTGGGAGTTCGGGTATGGCATACATGACACCACACGAGCGCGCCGAGAGCCTCCGAGACGCAATCCATATGTATATTGACTTGGCTGAAGGCGAAGATACTGGGCCCTCTTGGAGGTTAACAGATAGGGGCTTCGCCAGGATTGCGTTCGTCATTCGCGAGGCTGAAAACGACGCATTGGAGCGAGCCGCCGAGTTGTGCGAGGCGGCGCACCTGGGGAGCCGGACGCGGTACAGTATGCTTCTTGGGCCGGATTATCTCGTGGCGCGAAGCCTCCTATCACGGGAGCTTGCTGCTGCCATCCGGGCTTTGAAGCAGACGTCCTCAGCGTTCTAGCAACTAGAAACACGCCAACAGCGTTAAGAGTATGGAGTCCCATCTCGGCTGAGGAGCCATCGACACCGAACAGCTTGGCCATTGGCCGGGTTGGCGACGTTCTTCCGTGTCTCGGGAGGGTGGAGCCATGGTTCGGATCCTCTTATTGACTGTTGCATTTGCCTTAGCTGTCTCCGCCGGAGCGGAGGGGGCCCCATCCCGCAAACGTAGCGTCTCGGCTCAAGAGCGAACACCGCAGTCTCACGCCGCGCAAGAACAGGATGAATTCCGGTCGTGCGATGTGGCCGTCCGGGAGTTCGTCCAAGGGCGGAGGGAGGCCACAGCACTTCCTATCAAAGAGGTCAAGGTCGACGGTTTGCGGATGACCTTGAACTTCGTTCACCCGTATGGAGAAAGCGGGGATACGCCTCCGAATTTGGCTTTCACACGTGGCGAGTCGATTGAAGAGCGCCGTAAGGCGTTGAATGAGGCGAAGCAGAAGGCCCGAATGCTGGCAGAGGCGGCCAAAACGGGGAGCGTCTGGTACGTGATTGTTCTCAGGAAGGAGGGCAGTCCAGCCGATGAGCGGCGTAGTCCAGCCAGCACACAGGCAGGCGAAGGCCAACAACCCTCTGCCGACGCTGTGGTCATGGCCAGCATTGAGGGCCGCTGCATCACTGTCTCGCAATACGAAGCTATCCCACTCAGCAACGTGAGTAGCGAGCTACGGCAGTTGTTAGGTCAGCGGGACCAAGAGGCATTGCCGCCCGGAGCCTCCCCGCAACCGCCTC
The DNA here is from genome assembly GCF_056148915.1 of Microvirga sp. jy35. Classification (NCBI taxonomy): domain Bacteria; kingdom Pseudomonadati; phylum Pseudomonadota; class Alphaproteobacteria; order Hyphomicrobiales; family Methylobacteriaceae; genus Microvirga; species Microvirga sp. jy35. Next base: position 10,634 of record NZ_JBWBEW010000046.1, read on the forward strand.
CATCCTGATGCACGCTGTGTTGTGATTTGTAGGCGGGCGACCAGCCGCGAAATTGAGCTTAAACGACGGAGGATGTGCGATGGCACATCGTGAGCAACACGGGAACCGGGAAGCGAAAATGCCCAAGAAAGAAAAAGCAAGCCGTTCTTAGGGCTAGAACAACGGCGGAGCTTCTGTAGAGTTTCTCTTTATAAGGCGGAACTTGTAGCCGGTCCGATGGAAAGGACAGTCGGTCCGACCTCAGGGACAGTAACAGCTCTCAAGAAAGAAAATTACCGCCCGCGGTCCGATGACAGGGACCGAGCAGGGTCGTTTGAACCCTCCAGCGGTCCGACCACAGGGACGCATATAATCTACCATAGGGGGTCTAGGGTGGAGGTGACGAACCAGCAGTCAGGATTCGTGGTGAACCTGCGGCTAGGAGGATGTCGCTGTGCCTCCTGACCGGTTGCGCCTTTTCGAACCATCTCACCCATCCTCTTTCGGCTCTAGTCGGATGGATGCGATTGGGTTGCCTCGGATAAGGTCCCATCTTGCCTCTCTGGCTGTGGTGATAGGCACAACAAGACCCTGAAGCAGGGGCAGTGCGAGAATGCCAGCTACAAGCGCTATCGCTGCAACGACGGGCCCGGTCAGCCCGAAGGCAGCCCTCTTGAAATGAGGAGACGGGGTGCTTCTCCTTCGTTTGGAGTGCTCGGCGGTGAACCCGGTGTGGCGTTGAAGGGCGTTATCATTCCCTGCACCTTCGGGTTGACGAAGACTCATGGCGACCATCGGCAGCAATGCTTTCAAGAACATTCGTGCCGAGCAGTAGGAAAGGACGGTTTTCATCGTTTGGCCTCCCTGAAGGCAAGCCAAGACTATCCGCCTATCCTGTAGGAAGGATGAGTGCCTGGACACACCAGCGCGACGCATAGGCACCTCTGGCGGCTTCGGTGAGACTTGAAACCTTCAGCGGCTCTCTTGCCGATCCCCTCAACTGATTTCAGAGAAGATCAGTCTCCGCTTGGATACCGGTGAGGGAGGCACAGTCAATTCCGGATGATTGCAGGTGCCCAAAGAGCTATAGTCGGTGGGAACAAAAATCCGCTCGTGATCTGCCTTGGATTAGCCCTGTTCTGCCCGACGCAATAGAAACTCACGTGGTTGAGTTTTCAGGATGGCACATGCCCTTAGATGAGCCTTTTCCTCTTGAAGCCGTACCCTCGCGAGTGAGCTATGCTCTGTTGCTTGAGTTCAATGGGCGCTGTCCCAGCCTCCGAGAAGTGGACCAAATCCCGGATAAACACTGGTTGACGGTGCCGGGTATGGGGCCAGCCTCCTTGGAGATGGTCCGTAGCATCATCAAAGCGTGGGCGCCGCAGGCACCCAGTTATACCGCTTCACACAGCTTATCGGATGCCGAGTTGTTGAGGCGCCTTGAACAGTTGCAAGAGGACTTGCGCTGGCTAGAGGCTTATACACGGCGGAGGCCGTACCGCCAAAGGCGCAAGCAGGCGGCGCGAAATGATACTGACAACTCAGGCCGCCAGTCTGATGGGTTTGAAGCTCCAACCAGTCGAAGCGACGAGGCTACGTCGCCTGAGGATTCGCGACTGTCACAGAACTAGGCGCCGCCCCTGGATCTCCCATCCGCTTTCCGGCTGTGGCTTTCTCCATCGCGAGCAGAAGAACTCCGATGTCCTCGCCCAGCAGGCTAATGGCATTGCGGGCATATTCCAGAAAGCGCTCCTTACAGGCGGACGACTCACCATCCCACGGGAGTTCCTGGTGCCCGGCTTTGTGAATGGCCCGCGCCACCAACTCGACTTTGTGCTGCATCGTTACCTCCAGGGTTAGGAGCAGGAGTTGTCCCGGCTCAAGGGAATGCTCAGGTGCGCTGCCTTCTCAGATGCTGGTCAACAGAAGGACCCCCCGATAAGGCACTGGCAGAGGCAACAAAGGTAAGCAACGCACAATGAATTGACGGGCCAGGGTTGGTGAGATGCTCAGGACCTGAATCGGTGCCCTGGCCGGCTGCCGAATGTCGGGTAGCGCTCATAGGACGACCCTGCACCTGAATTGACGGTGAATAGTCAGTAGACGGGGGCAGCGACTGGTCTATTCCTTCACGAAACTGAGATGGGTTTCGAGAGGGCCCGATGAGGTTCTAGGGGCCTGCAGCCAGTGGCAGCAGCGGCGGGGCTGATGAAGCGGCTTTTAGCCAAAAGATTTCGACTCACAAATCGACACAATGCGGTAGCCGCACGCCCTGAAGTGTAAGTTCATTGACCTATGGCTATGGAGAGCTGCAGCCGAGCGACTGCGAGAGGCGCGCTCCGGAAGCCTCTTATCCACACAGTTCACAGGCATGCTCGCAGGGCAGGAACCTCTCTCGACAGCTCTGCTATCTGAGTAGATGTTCACTTTATGTTCTATTCAGGTGCGGCACGATGATGGGCAGACCCAAGCTGACGGTGGAGCAGGTCCGGGATGCACGGCTTCGCTTTGCGTCTGGGGAACGGGCATTACAGCAAGCTTGCCCGCGAGTACGGCGTCAGCCGCGAGGCTGTTCGAAATGCCGCTGAAGGGCTGACCTTCAAGTACCTGCCCATGCCGCCCACGAGGCCGAAATGAGATCCGGCCGCAATCCCCGCCGAGCCTATGACGCGGACGGCAACGAGATCCCGCCAGTCACGGTCGGGCAGAGCCTCGCTGACGGCTACAGGACAGTCATGGCATACTGCGAAGCGCACAACTGCGGCCATGGTGCCGAGGTGCCGCTGAAGGGATGGCCTCCTGATGTTCCGGTGCCCGATATGGCCTTGAGGCTGCGATGCTCCAAGTGTGGGAGCCGACGAGTCAGAATGATGGTCAATGTGAAGGAACTGTACGCCAGGGCTCACGGGGCAGGCAGCACCGGCGGATAAGCGTCCCAGTGGCTATTGAGTTAAGGATGCGTTTACCTTTCGGGCGGAGCCTCTTCCTGTGCCTTGTAGGCACGCTCGTTCGCCCTCGATGGTCGCACAGGCGGCCCACCTAGAGCGCCAGCCAAACGGGCGCTCTTTCTTTGCGGCATCACACCCATATCTCTGTAGCGTGTGTCGACGCACATCTACCAAGCTTAAGAACAGTCATGTTGCAAGCCAGTTCTTCTAAGGTCGAGACAGGAACATGCGTGCGCTCCTCAGCCTATTGTGCTCACCCTCCATTCAATCCGCCTCGTTGTTTGCTGCTGCGCGAGAGTCAAACAAATCGGACCTAGTGGAGTATTACCGCGCCATACTGGCGGAGATAGCCGCAGATGACACGTCATCCATGAGGCTGCCGGTGGACTTGCCTGAGCCAATCTACGATGCCATCGAGGCTTGGGGCAAAGCCGCAGACCTTCACATGTCGCCGAGTACCGTCTGACATTGCACAGGTGCGACCACAAAGGGGAGCGAGCGTCTCGGCGCTCTACGAGAGCCGAGATCTTGACGAGCCTAAATCTGTAGCCGGTCCCACCACAGGTACACATCTAATCTACCAGATGGGGTCTAGGGTGGAGGGAGGGAACGAGCACTCGGGAGCCGTAGTGGATCTGCGGCCGAGAGGACGTCGTCATGCCTCGTGACCGGCAGCGCCTCACCCTGGAGAGCGGACCCAAGCTGGACCTCGCTAAGCTCATCCCGGGCGGCGCTGGTAAACCCGGCAGCCGTATCCAATGCGTGCTCACCTATGGCTCGGGCGATACCATTACAGCCGTTCTCAAGCTGTCGGATTATGCCGGCTTGCTGGAGTTGTCCTTTCAAGGACAGCAGCAGGCATTCTCTTTGGTGTCGGAGCCGAGGCACTTTGGCGGCCTGCAATGGTACGCTGTCTGTTCCAGGACTGGACGACTGGTGCGAGTTCTGTATCGCCCCCTCGGGGCCACATACTTTGCAAGCCGGCATGCTTGGGGTCGCAGGGCTGCTTACGCCTCGCAGTTCCTCGACCCCATCGGGCGGGCATGGCGCACGAAGGCCAAAGTGAAAGCGGCTCTGCTCGGAGATGCGGACCCGGATGAGTGGGACGTGCCGCCAAAGCCCAAGGGAATGAGGTGGGCGACCTACGAGCGCTGGGTGGCCAGGTACGATGCTGCTGAGGAGATGCTTGATGCTCAGGTCGTTATGGCAGCGACGCGGCTGATGAAGCGATTATAGCTAAGCGACCTCCCAAGAGGTATTCGTTACAGTGAAGATTACCGGCTCTTTTGAGTAATCATGGTTATCCATTCTGCCGTTGAACCGCGCGAGTTACTCTGCTCGACCCAGTCTCTAATTAACCTTGAATGGCAGCAGGGGGGCTCATTGCGCAATCCAAACCACGTCAGCGCCTGCTTAGTGTCTGGACTTCTGCTCTTCACTGCTTCTGCGTCAGCACAGGCATCTTCAGCCGATTTCCCAGATATCCCCCTGCCTCCCGCCATCGACGGCCTTGTCGGGATGCCTGAAGCCTATACACCAAGGCGTAAGGTTCATCTTGACGCCGTCAGGCGTGAGGCCGAGCAGGCGGGGCTTCCGCCTGATATTGCCGACGCGGTAGTGCTGGTCGAGAGTGCTTATGACCCAGGTGCCGTTGGAGGAGTTGGTGAGGTCGGGCTCATGCAGATCCGTCCTACGACGGCGGCCATGCTGGGCTACAGGGGCACGTTGGCCGGATTGTTTGAGCCCGGAATCAACATTCACTATGGCGTCGCATATCTTGGTCGTGCGTGGCAGCTTGCTGGCGGTGACCTGTGCCGCGCACTCATGAAGTACCGAGCAGGACACGGTGAGGAGCGCATGACACCACTTTCGGTGGAGTACTGCCGACGCGTTCGGGCTCACCTGGCAGTTATCGGGTCCCCGATTATTGCAGGCGGTGACGTACTCGGCGCTTCGGCTTTAATCCCATCGAATGCATCCAGGAGAGCCACTGCTGATGCGACAGCTAAACTCTCCGAACCCAGTCCAATTCACCGGGTGAACAGCGTGGCGGCGAGGGGTATCAAGGTTCTGCCTCCACAGCGACCTATAGGAGGATCAAGGGTCGCTGCCGCAGGGGGGCAACCGTGCCTTCTACGAAAGCGCGTTCCCTTGCTCTCGCGCAGGAGAAGGAGAAGAGGCGGAAGGCAAGGACCCGGCAAATGTGGGCTGCCCATGACGCCCGGTTGCAATCCATCTCCGCGAAGCTGAGGCCAGAGAGCCTCCGGATTGCTACCGGAATATGAACAAAGTTCTGGTCAGTCGCGGCGCGGCTGATGAAGCGGCTATGATGTTCGTTCGGAGTCAGTACAACCACGGCTGAAGCAGCGGCTTGGCAAGCTGCAGCTGTCGCACAATCCCTTGATGGGGAGCACCTCGTTGCTGGAGAAAGACTTCGATTTGCTGCTTGGCATCTTCCCACGAGAGCCCCTGCTGATAGCAGCACTCCAGGTACTTCAGGGTTCGCTCGCGGTTCCTGAGTTGGACCGAGAGCGAACCCTGTTCATCCATAAAACACTGCGCAACCAAATCGTCGCACGGCATGGGGAACCTCGCGAGCTATTGTGGTCACTTAAGCTCTCCTGCTCAACGTCAGGACAGAAATGAGACGCCCGATGAAATGGCTGCAGAGTTGACGCCTTGCGAGATGGGCATGGTGAAGATGTTTTGCCTGTCCGCGTTCAGAACTACAAAGTGATACTTGCCTGATGGACTCGACAGAATTGGATCGAGTGCAACAAAGCCGTGGTTCAGTCGCGCGAATTGGCGAGCTGCTTCATCACTGGGGCAGTCATAGCCTTCATCATCTTCGGAGACGAGTCGGGAACCCTGGTAAAGGTTGAAATAGTACCGAGGCATAAGCCACGTCTCCTCTCATGATGAAGGCTAGGATTGCTACTCTAGGGGTGGTTCTTCTTGAAAGTGAGCTTCAATGCGCGTTCTTTGGCTCCAACTTTGCCGCAAGAGCTTGCAAGTTGTCTGGAATGGGTGCGTTCAGCACGTCCTCATATAGGTTACGAAGTGAGTGGCCGAGGATGTCGCTGACCTGCTGTTGCTGGAAAGGCAGGCAATTCAGCGGGATATTCCCAACCTTGAGCAGAGTATGAGTATCCTTTGGCAGCATGGCTCTCCCCGCTGCTCTGCCTATAGAAACTCGAATAACGTATGTTGGCCGAAACTCACGAACCCGTGAGCTGGTTTCAGCTTAGCCATCAAACAAATCATGCAAGACGGCTTTTTCCTTTCAGGCCACGCTGAAACCAACATCCCGTGGCGGGCTTAGGACTGTGTGACGGGTTGATGTCTCGCACTTGAATACCCGTTACCCGCAAGCGATTGGCATAACACTGTCGTAGTGGGTTCCTGACGGCAGCCAATTACGAACTCACCGGACCGAGCACCCACCCCGGCCTTGAATGGATGGAGGCCACGATACAAACGCCACCTGGGCTGAAGCATGTCTCCACGCCGTCAGTCTGAGCGTTGGAGGTATCCTTCCGCTCGACAATCTGAACTAATCAGCCGGTTTGACCCGGATAAACGCGACTAGCGAGTGACCGCGTGTCACCACGGGCCCAATCCTGAGGATTGGGCCCGTTCGTATGTGTGATGATAGGGCGTCAGCGAGCACTCGGGCGGGAACCTCTCTGCCCAAGCTGCGTTACGGCTTGGTTGCGTAGCGTATACGTTCCCGACCTCATGACAGGGACACACACTATGCTCAGACAGCCCATTCATGGCTTTGCCAAGCGCGTTGATGACACTGTTGCCCGTGCCATGGCTATCCTCCAGAGCCGGCAGGACCATGGCAGCAACCCCGAGGAACGCCCGCTCTCGGACAGTAACAGTTCTCACAAGACCACCTAAGTCATATCCCCAGCGTAGGCGGCAGGTCGTCAGGTGATGGCCGACCTGCCGCTTGGCTGCCCTGCGTGGACTGCTTTCAGTACGTGGAGGTGGCAAGTGTTGGTCTGGACCGCTCTTCCAATCCTAATCCTCTCTGTCCTTGCCTGTGGTCCCTTCCACGACAGCATACCGGCTGCGGTCGAACCCCTCGCTCAACTAGCAGCCGTTCTCAGCCTCTTCGTTCTGGTCTGTGCCGTGGAGGCTGGAGGGCGCAACAAAGACAGTAGCGGGTAGTGGCGCAATCGAGCACCTGACGGCAAGCTGACATTAGGCTTACGTTGGTTTTCTCAGCCGAAGTTGAGGATAACCCAAGCGCAGATGCCGAGCGCAGGCAGCAGGCCCATCCATTCGAGAGCAGGCACCGACCGGTTATTGTCGGACGAGCCATTCGGGGTTCTCAGTGAATCCATGTCGTAGTTCACAAGCATCCTCCCGTGAGGCGCAATGCAATTAGGCGTTCATACGATGGTAAACTAACTATTAAATTGGAAATCTTTCCGTGTGCCTCAACACACCGTGCGAGAGAGGCGGCGTTTTCTTCAAATACTAGCCAGCGGCAGGGCTGCTCCGATGAAGGAAGCGAGGGAGGCAACGAAGAGGAGCGCCGCACACTGAAGAGATGGGCCCGTGTTGGTGAGGTGCCTAGGATCTGAAGCAATGCCCTGTACGGCTTCGGGGTGTCGAATGACATTCATTAAGACTCTCCTGCATCTGAGTTGACCGTCTATGGTCAGCAAACGCAGGCAGCTTCTGATCTATTCCTTCACGAAGTTTATCGGAATGTTTCGAGAGCACGAGCCGAGGCTCCAGGTACCTTGACTTATCGCAGGCACGGGGGCGATGAAGCGGCTTTGACGGTGGTTCAGCGTCAATACAGCCAAAGTTGGGGCAACGGATTGGCAAGCTTCAGGTGCCTTATAGAGAAACTTCTCCCCAACCGCCGTGGAACCAGATTGCGGCCTCGGAGTCAGATTAACCGTAACCCAAACGAAGAAGAGAGGCTTGGGCGTGCTCTCTGTCTCATGTATTGCGGCCCAGGAATTCACCCCTAGATGCTTGTATAGGGGGCGAGCATGACGGATGATGAAGTTGAGGCTGTGGCGGCGGAGCTGGCCAAAGCAGGTGGGGTTTCCTGGCATTCCGGGCAGGGGCGTGGTCCGCTGAAGCTGGTCATGGATCGTTATCGGGACCGGTCCCGCCTCGCCATCGCTGCTCTCGACCGCATCCGGGTAGCCGAACAGAGCACCTCTGCTGGTGCCATCACGAGCTTGAAGCCGGGAGCTAACGTAGCAACTGCTCCTGACCCTCTCTCAGACAACGATATCTCCGAGGGGAGCTTGGTCTTGTACCGGCCTCCAGGAGACAAACGAGCCTATCCGTGTCGGGTTGAGAGAATCAACGGGAGCCACGTGTACCTCGTTCCTGAGCTTCCAACCTGCACAGGCTGGGTGGATCTTGCCAGCCTCTCCTCTCCGCCAATTCAGTAAGATGTTTCAGCGATGACAATACCCACCAACGGTAAGCCAGCACCGGCTGGAGACAGTATGGAGATTGACCTATCGGTCGGCTCGTCAACTGTACCCGCGCCGAGGCCTTCGGTGCCAGCGCGCTACTACTTCAATCTCACTGACGGCGATAATATGATCCGCGACGAAGAGGGCATTGAGGCGGCGAGTGTCCAAGCCGCCGTGATTTCCGCCCTAGAGGCCGTCGAGGAGCTTCGAGCCCAAGACCCCTCGAACTCTGATGAGTGGCAGGGCTGGAGATTGGAGATTGTCGATGCCTCAGGCCAGGCGGTGCAAACCATGCCGCTTGACGCTCTCTCAGCTCATTAATCGAACCTCTAGAGAGCGCCGATAAGGCTGATGAGGTGGCTTCAGCCAAGAGATTTCGATTCCAAAATCGCAACGCACAGGGGCTGTGGCAGTCTTCGGAAAACGGAAAGCCTGAGCCTCCCAGGAATAGTGTCACTAGTCCCCCAGCCCAGAACTGGGAGCGAGCTATGCCGTTGGAACCATACCTGGCAATTTCGGTGGGGTTGCATACTGGAGTGTTCATGCCCCGCTACTTCATGGATATGCGTAGCCGCTTTGGATGTGTCGAGGACCTAGAGGGTATTAATCTGCCGAATGCCGACGCGGCGCGGGATGAGGCTTTGAGAGTTGCAAGTCGCAAGTTCCACAGCCCATGGCAGGATATGCCGTCTGAAGCCGGGCATGACATCGCTATCGAGGTGGTCGCTGAAACGGGACATACAGTGCTGGTGGTTCCCTTCTGGGATATAAAGCAGCATCTGGAGGCGGTATAACCTTGGGCCGCTACTCGCCAGAGGTATACCGTATTCCAATGAGCAGTGACCAGCATCTGGCTCTTTCGCCGGAACAGGTTCGATGATGAGAGCTTCCTGAAGTTGCCCCTACAGGTCCCCTTGGCGCCTTCCTTTGGGAGGCGCTTCTTTTTTGACCCTGTCTGCTCTTTGTGGCCGCCTAATCGTCGAGAGTGCCTTCTTCCACGACTAGTGATAGGGCGGCGCGCAGCACAAGGTTCCCAGCCTCGTCTCTTACGCTCACTACAAAGGTGCGATGATTGCCGTCGGGAAGGGCGTCTCTGGCCAGATCCGGCAGTGCCTTCTGCGCCTCAGCTTTGGCCGTTGCGAGATCCTGCATCTCCAGCCCGTCAACGTCAGGGATGAGGCGCTCGCCATCGAAGGTGTCGAAGAAATAGCGGGGCATTCCTGGTCTGAACTCTCGTCTGCGGTCGTCAAGGCCCATCTGCCCCATGTGTTCAGCCTCTTCAGGAGTTAATCGCGAGAGAGTGCCAATATGATTGGTCGTGGTAGAGGCTCATTAACCTTTCCGGCGCAACCTCGTTCTTGTGCCTAGTTGGCACGGTCGTTCTCCCTGAATGGTCGCGCTAGCGGCCCACCTGGAGCGCCAGCCGAATGGGCGCTCTTTCTTTGCGGATCCTGTCACCAGCAACCAAAGGCTGTTGTGGACCGCACCCGCCGTAAGTGCCTGTCCTTGCGAGTGGACGCTACGACACCGGATGTATCCTCAGGTGCTTCTTCAGTATCTATACGCCGCTCGGTTTATAACTGCCTCTAATGCGCCTGTGTCGCTCGCATAATGCGTTCGCGCACTGTTCATTCAGGGAAAGGGTTTAAAATCATCGCTGACATCCCTTGAAGGGAGGGGTTCATGTCACGCGAACGTCAGACTCAATGGACCCATCGGCTTGAGCGTCTGTACGCCCTGAGAGACCGCTTTACGACAGCCCACCGTTATGACCGAGCCTACGAGGCCTACCTCATCATCCAGCATGTCTATGACCGCTGGGCTGATGAGATGTTCCACTCGCCGCGCTAGCCTTCAGGCTCAGTTGTCGGCTATCCCTCGCACCGGGGCCTGACAAGGGGCTGAGCCGGACTGACCAGCCAGCGCGGGCGCATGCTGACAACCCAGTATCGCGCTGAGGCTTTGGAGCTAGACAGACCCGTATCACATTCGGTGGGCTTAGGAGCCCGAGACCGGTCATAGTGGAAGAGGTCATCCTCGGCACGATGGCGGGCTGTGCCGGTGTAAGCGGTGCTCTGCAGGCTCATGAGCGTCCCCCTGTTCTTTGGGCCAAGACAACGGCAGAGCTTCTGCAGAGTTCCAAGGGCGCCATGAGGAAGACTGCGTTGATGAGAAGCCCGAGTGCTCCGCCTACCATGTAAATGGTGCAGGAACGCGGAGCCCTAATTGTGCAGGCAAGACGGTTCGATAGCCAAGTTAACTACAAAGGTGGGGAAGGTCTGAACTGCCTACGGAATTTACGAATATAATCAATAGCTTACAGACGAATAATGGCGGAGGGAGCGGGACACTCCGCCGTTTCAGGCCCAAAGCCTTACGATCCAAGGGTCTGTCCGCAGCCGCGGCCCTAGGTGACTACATATTGATGTACAAATCATCCGGAAAACGTCAAGGTCCGCGGTGATTTCAGGCGTGGCCGACCTCATCGCGCCACGGGTTTTCCCTTCCTCGGATCCTGGAACCAGCATCCGTTCGAAAATCGTCTCAGCAATGAATGGCCGACCCGTCGCCCTGACCGATGCCCCATAATCCACTCGCGGCGGCACATTGTCTCTTCGGAAGGGGTTCATCGCGCCCGGGGCGGCTTACCCCAGGCGGCGAATGGCCTGGGTATCGGCGGGTTCGCGTCACTCTTCCCGTTGTAAGCCGCCTTGGGGACCACCACAGGGCAGTCGCTCGCGGCCGTTTCAGCCCCGCCGTTGCTGACCGGCGCAGCATGGGCAGGTTCTGGTTGATCCATGGCTGGGTCCTGATCCTCCCGGAGCTCATCGCCCTGGATGGCAGGAGTGGTTTCGACCTGATCCTGAGGCGGGTTCTCAGCCAGTAGAGCTGGAGCGCCCGCCTCGGCTCCGAGCACGATTGCTAACTGTTCAACCACATCGATCTGCCGCTTGGTGGCTGTTTCCTTTGCATAGGCAAGGACCGCCTCAGGCGTGGGTGTGGTCCCCTTTAGCCAGAGCTCACGTGTCACCTGGCCTATGAGCGCATTCACGGCCATCTCAAGATACCGCGACCCATCGCGGATCGCCTTCTTGAGAGCCTTCGCCTCCGCCTTCTTCCTGGCTACTTGCTCTTGCGCCTCAGCAAGCTGGGCAGCGTTTCGGATGATTGCGGCCATGGGATCCTCCTAAGCATCTCCCTCTAGGAGGATTATGCCTTTGCAAGGATCCAGAATTTTTTGCCGGCAGGTCAGAGATCCGGAATCGCGAGGTCAGCCTCGAGCTCCGGAAGAGGCAAGTAGTGCCGAGAGACGGGCGACTTCAGCCCGGCCCATGCGAATTCGAATTTCAGCTTCCATTTCTCCCAGAGCGCTGCCCCAGGCTCAAGCGAGCGGGTCGCAGCCGTCATCAAGCCAGCCATCTCGACTTCAGACGGGTCTGGTACGCAGTCCAATGCCAGAATGGACAACCGTTGGCTAATCTCGTGCGCGGCCGGACTGGACGCTTTCTCAAAAGCGTCTAGGGGCTTCCCCGAGCGGGCGGCACTGACGACCATCGCCATGCCAAGGCGCTCCGATGCGCTGAAAACCGGCCATGCGTCAGGCTCTGTGACTATACCAGCAACCGTGAAGAACGCAGGGCAAACAGGGGTTCCATCCATAACATCTTCAACGGCGACGGATGTCCAGCCCTTCACTTGGGCGAGGTGAAGGATCACGAGAGCCGCATCATTGTCGAGCGGGCCCTCAATGCGCAGCTCGTTCCCGCAATCGACCAGGGCACCGTCTCCGACCGGGATTGCGAGGGTGCCCTCGCCTAGGTCGACCGGCGCACCCAGCGGCAGGGGAAGGCTTCCGCAGATCTCGTCCCAAACCTCGGATTTTATCCGTCCTGCAGGTGCCTCTTGGAGGGTGGTCGGCCTTACTCGACCCATGCTGCCAAGAAGGGCGCCTTGCTCTTTCGCGAGCATGTCGATTTCCTGCTCAAGCGCCTCCACCTCCTCCGCCACTGCTGTCCACTCGTGCCGGCGGGCCCGTTGAAGCTCGCGCGCTGCAAGCGCCTCCCTCGCTGCGACTGTCTCGGGCTGCCGGAGATATGAGCGAGGCAGTGGATCCTCCCGAAAGGGCAATCCCAGTTCAGCATTCGGTCGATGGTCGAACACGACATCAATCCCGTGTTTGAGGGCGATGCGGGTGAGAAGTTTGGCAACAACGCGACGCGGGCGAATTCCTCCTTCGGCGATAAACCAGGGCACAAGGCTTCTGTCCTTCAGCCGGGAAAAGCCATCATGTCTCAGCGGACGGGTTGAGATCATCGCATGCAGATGCGGATTGGGGAGACCGTCACTTGCGGGTTTTGTCTCGAGATCGACCTGAACCGCGAGGCCGGCATCCCGGAAACGTCCATAAAGTTCTTGAACGAATTCGTCCGTAAATTCGAGGGGCAACTCCCTGGGCCATCTGACATCAAAGGATCGCGCCTCCTGCGCATCATACCTCCGTTCGGCCAAGCCCGCGTGCGCCCAAAGCTGAGCGCGGTCGGCTGCCCATTCCGGAGCGTCTGGGGGAAGCAAGAGCCAGGGCCTCAGATGAGTGCTGCCCGCTTTCGACGCGAGGCTGCCTTGGGATTGTGGCAGCATGCCCATCTGGTACTGCGATCGTTGCTGTGCGGTTTCGCCGTCTGTGCGGGAGACTGCCCCGTACGAGACATGGACCGACTTAACTCTCTTTCGCTGCCTCACTCGCCCCAGCCCCCGACCGATTTGTCGCAATGTGTTAGTGAATACGCGCGCACGCGCGCCCGACGAATGGAAGGCTAGCCGGAGCCCTAGCAAGAATGAAGCGGGGCTTGCGGAAGGGGTGATCGTCGCTTGAAGAACCTGCGGCGCGACTGTTCGCAAAAAGCCGGGTTCCAGGCGCTTCTGAGTTTGCGTGAAATGTCCGCGATCACGCTCCAGTGGAAGGGCCGACGGGCAGGCCATTTGCAACCCGCGTTCCCTCACCGGCGCCCTAAGGTGTTTGACGCTGAACGGCGACCACCAGCGGCTCCGGTTGTGATGTTAAAATGCTATATCAGACCTGTTTGCTAACGCGCGATCAACTTTGGGGTGCTGCCGAGCGTGCCTCGGTCTGTTCGACCGCGCCAGCAAAGGACTAGTTAGCGGAAAGTCGCCGCCGCTATCCTGCGGGCGAGGGGGCTGACAGGCCAGCTGCTGCCGCTCGCCGCTGGCTTCAAGCAATCCCGGTTCCGGCCGCAGGGCTGGGAAGGGGCCGCCGAGAGACTGGAGGGCTTCTGCCAAGGATTGGAGGAGGCGCTGGCCATCGCCCACAAGAACCTCGACCGGTTGATCCTCGCTCGTGAATTGATGCGCCGGGTCACGGCCAAGACCCATTCCAACTCCAGGCTGCCGGAGCTGGTCGACCTGTTCCTGTCGCGCCCGCTGGTCACGGTGCCGCTCGGGGCCAAGCTCCTGAAGATCACGCTTAAGGCCGTCGACCTGATGCTAGCCCAGCTCGGCGGGGCTCTGCCGCGCGAGCTTACTGGCCGCATCCGCTACCACGCCTGGGGCATCGTGTGACGCAATCCCACGATTGACGCCTCGGTGTCGCCTTACTGCCATGCTTGAGCACTTGCCGACATAACTCAACTGCAGGAGACGATTTGTTCGAGGATCATGGGAGCGCACGGATCGCGCTAGCCTGCCCTTTCTGCCAGCAGCTGTTCAAGGTCCGGCTGCGCAAGCTGCAGTTCGGAGCCGATCTGACCTGCCGCCTGTGCCGGCACGAGTTCTCGGCCGCAGAGGTCTCCCATCGTCCCGAGGTCCAGCACGCGCTGGCGCGCATGCGCCGGATCGTGGAGCAGAGGACACAGCAGGCGAGGCCCCGCCGGCCTAGGGGCGTGGCGGCCGCTTCGCCCGCCCAGCTACAGGAGGCGGCTGAGCATCGAGCCGATGAGCCTCGTCCATTGCCAGTGCAGCAGGCTGGCGGCCCAACCGCCTGTGAGACCTAAGGCGCACACCGGCGGCTCAGCCTGACGCCAGCCCTCGCCAATGACGTGATCGTCACTCTGGCAGGCGCCGCTGCTGGCCCTACCTAGTCGCCCATGGGCCTGGCTCTGCCCTGATCTCACCTCGGGTTCTCCATGCCGCCACAAGACGCTGAAGGATCGGACAGCCAACCATCGGCTTTGTCCCCGTTCCGGCACCGTATCTTCCTGGCGGTCTGGATTGCCAGCCTTGCATCCAACTTCGGCGGGCTGATCCAATCGGTGGGCGCGGCCTGGCTGATGACCTCGATCGGCGCATCGGGTGATCTCATCGCCCTGGTGCAGGCTTCGACTACGCTGCCGATCATGCTGTTCTCGCTTTTGGCCGGGGCCATCGCCGACAACTTCGACCGGCGCAAGCTCATGCTCACCTCGCAGATCTTCCTGCTGGCCGTATCGGTCGTCCTGACCCTGTGCGCTTATTTTGGTCTCGTGACGCCCTGGCTGCTGCTGGCCTTCACCTTCCTGATCGGCTGCGGCACGGCGTTCAACGGTCCCGCCTGGCAGTCGCTGGTGGGCGAGATGGTGCCCCGCTCCGACCTGCCGGCCGCGATTGCCCTCAACAGCATGGGTTTCAACATCGCCCGCAGCGTCGGACCGGCGCTCGGCGGCCTCATCGTCGCTGCGGTGGGTGCGTTTGCCGCCTTCGCCGTCAACGCGATCAGTTATCTCGGGCTGATCGTCGTTTTGGCGCGCTGGCGGCCTGCCCGCCCACCTCGGGGACTGCCCCCGGAAAGCCTCGGGTCCGCCATGGCGGCCGGGATCCGGTACGTGGCCATGTCGCCCAACCTTGGTGTCGTGCTGGTACGGGGCGCCGTGTTCGGTCTGGCGGCTGTCGCGGTTCAGGCCCTGATGCCGCTCACCGCCCGCGACCTGATCCAGGGAGGTCCTCTCACCTTTGGCCTGCTGCTCGGGGCCTTCGGCATTGGGGCAGTCGGCGGAGCCCTTTTGAGTACCCGTCTGAGGCAGGCGCTGTCGCCCGAGGCTCTGGTGCGCGTTGCCTTCATCAGCTTTGCCGTGTGCGCAGCGGTCGCGGGGCGGTTCCGTTGCAACTCCTGACATAGGTCAAGCGAAGGCCAGCCAAGGGCGCTGGTTAGGCGGCTGCGCCGAACAGGGTAGCAATGAAGTCGCGCTGTGCGCCCATGTCGTTCGCTGGTGCACCTACAACCTGTCCCTTGCGGATCATCGCCATCGCCTCAAAGCCGGCAATCGTCTGCGAGGCAGCTGTGAAGCTCTTGAACCCCAGCCCAGGACGAACCAACCGTTTGATGCGCCTGTGATCCTGCTCGACGATGTTATTCAGGAACTTCACCTGCCGGAGTTTGGTAAAGCGCCAGAGTTCTCCATCCTGCTTCATGGATTTCGTCGCAATAGGATAGGCAGCATTCTTGTCCACCGTGATAGTCCGCGGATTGACCGTATGTGCCTGCTTCAGGGCCTTGCGGAAGAAGCGCTTGGCAGCAGCCGCATCCCGCTTGGGTGAGAGCAGAAAGTCGATGGTCTGTCCGGCTGCATCAACAGCACGGTACAGGTACACCCATACGCCCTTCACTCGGATATATGTTTCGTCCACGCGCCAAGAGCCGTTGGTCATGCGCAGATGCGGACGAATGCGCTTCTCCAGTTCCGGTGCATAGGCCTGAATCCAGCGAAAGAGGGTTGTGTGGTCGACCTGAATGCCACGATCGGAGAACATGCGCTCGAGATTGCGATAGCTGATCGGGAACTGCAGGTACCAGCGGATTGCCCACAGGATGATCTCCGCCGTGAACTGCCGACCCTTGAACGGGTTCCTCTTGCCTTCCGTCACCATGAGCCCCTCTCAATCCCGTCTCTTAATAGCTTGGGCGGTGGGAAGCTTCAAAGCTGCAACGGAACCGTTCATTACACCTGTGCGGATGGCACACAGCTCCAAGCCACATTCTCACCCCCAGGCACCTCAATGGGATCCGTAAAGCTGGTTTATTCCGGATCTCCATCCGAGATGGTGCTTCCGCAGGCACTTTCCGCGGATGGAGGCCGTTATACTGAGGGTGACATAGAGTTCTGGATCGAGGGGAAGGGTGCAACTCTGACCCGAGCGGGAAGGTCGACAACCTGCCGGACGGGCGACTAAGGGACACCGTCCGACCGGCCCGCCTGACGCTCGCGTGAAGGGGGTAAGCGGACCTTCATTTGGTCCGTCCATCGTTACCCTTTGAGTCGATGCGGACATTCCGCTCGGTCATGGTAAGCGGAGGCATTGTTTGAGCTTACGGGTGATCCAGTTCTTTGCCGTCGTGTTCACGGCTCTTGCCCTGGTCCCGGCCGGAGCGCATCTGTTCGAGCTGCCGAACAAGATCGATCTTTCACGGGATGCTTATCAGACCGTTCAGGGCGTCTATGCCGGCTGGGCTTGGTTGGGCATCGTCGACTTGGCTGCGCTCATCATGAACGCCGTCTTGGCGATCAAGCTGCGTCAGCAGCGCCTGGCTTTCTCCTTTGCCGTGACCGCTGCCCTGTGCTTCGTAGTCTTTTTCGCCATCTTCTTTACGTGGACGTTCCCGGCCAACCAGGCGACCGCCAACTGGACGGCCATGCCGGATAACTGGAGCGGGTTGCGCCGGGAGTGGGAGTACTCGCATGCGGCAAGCGCGGTCGTGATGCTGATCGCGCTCTGCTCGGTGACGCTGTCGGTGATCACCGCGCGTCCGGATTGACGCCCCCTCGAGAGCATGACGTCGGCTCGGACGGCTGCGATATCAGCCACAGCACGCCGACAAGACCGATGTTGAGGCAGGCCAGTCCGGCCCATCAAGACAGCCAGCAGCCTTTAGTTGCCAACGCGTTCTCTCCACCTTATCTCGCCAGCGAAGCAGTCCGCCCGCCGGGTCGCATGCTCCTGTGCGTGGCTAATCGACGATGCTCTGGGCGGCCACACGCCGGAGACCTCCAGCAGGATCTTGGCCTTGATCGCCTCCTGGAACTGCGACTTATCGCGTGCGGGCACTATGAACGCGCCCTGGCCGCCGATAACGCAGTCGCGGAAGTAGATGTCGAGGTCCGGATCGTCGAGGGAGCTTGGCTTCTTCAGCATAATCGGCAGGCCATTGATCGTAATGCCGCGGGCAACGGCCTCATCGCGCGCCTGAGGAGCTGGTCGGCCTTGGTTGTTCACACCGTCGCCTGAGACGTCGATCGCCTTTCGGGCGGCCTCCAGCCCGCTGACCTCGAACAGGTTCGCGGCCGCATCGATGGCTCCGGACACCGAGGTGCGCAGCGCCCGGCGCAACGGGGTCGAGGCGATCCGGTCGGCAAAGGCCCTCAGGCTCTCAGTGCTGTCGAGAATCATCCAGGGGATTATCACCTTCTGATCCGCCGAGCCGGCCCATTCCATGTAGGTGACGCCGATGCGGCCCAGCATGCCATTGCGGATCGCATCATGAACGAGCGGCGAGCGGAAGGCTTCGGCGAAGCCCTCTCGTTGGAGTTCCTGCTCGTCCGTGTCCATCGAGTAGGAGATGTCCACGGCAATGACGAGGGCGAGATCGACCTCGGACTGAGCCCGGGCAGTCACCGTAATTATCAGGAATGTAGCCCAGGCGAGGACGACCAGCAGCAGCACGCGCACGGGGTGGAGCATGGCAACCCTCCTGGCGACCGGCCGGAGGGGCTAGAGCCAGCCCCTCCACTTGAACCAATGATAGGGCAGCACCGCCAAGATCACCATGAGCACCAGCGCGACGGCATAGCCGTAATCCCAACCCAGCTCCGGCATGAACTTCGAGTTCATGCCGGAGATCGTGCCGGCCAACGTTGGCGGCGGGAACAGCACGGCGGTGATCGAGAACACCTTGATGATGCGGTTCTGATCGAGGTTGATCAGCCCCAGCGTAGCATCGTGCAGGTACACGATCTCGGACGACAACTGTCCCTCGTAAGCCGAGAGCAAGCACAGGTCCCTATCGATTTCGCCTCTGACCTCCGTGAACACCGTCCGCGCGGCTGCACTGCGGCGTGTCCCTCCAAATGGAATGCCCCGGATCGCTCCGGGGCTCCTGTGTTTCGTCTTACTATATCCAGAAATCACTGTGGTTGAGCACCGGGTGGGTTGTGCCCGTCCCGATGTTCACAGTCGCGTGGAAGTCTTCCACACCATCCTTGCCGGTGTTGATGCTCATCCGACCTGAGACCGAGTCATAGTAGATTGCATCCTCGACCATCTGCCCGGCAACCGGAGCCTCAAAGATAAGCTGAACCCCATTGGTCGCAGCCTGCCAACCATCCGTGTTCGGATCGAAGTCGAAGTTGCGGAAGTCGAACATATCGTTCGCAGCTTGCTGACCCTGCATGTTCACCACGTCGCCCCGATCGAAGATGTCGAGGAAGACGAAGGTGTCGTCCCCAAGACCTCCAGTCAGGTTATCCGCGCCATGGCCGCCAACGAGAATGTCGTTGCCGTCCTGGCCGTTGAGGGTGTCGGCACCATCACCGCCATACAGCTTGTCAATGCCGGGCGCACCGGCATTGATTGTGGACTGCCCGGCCGCAGTAACAGTCGCCCCACCACCATCGCCCATAAGCGTGTCATCACCAGTGCCGCCGTAGACCGTGTCCGAGCCACTGCCACCGAATATATAGTCGTTGAGTTCTCGCCCATATACTTCATCATCACCGCCGTAGCCGTGCAGGGCAGTAGCTTGGATGGAGCCAGTATTGTTGGCGTCGTTGATGATCTCACCTTGTGCCGACTTAGCATTGTTCGTCGGAGAGGTCTTGCCCCCGTCGTAGTTGTTTGCGTCAGCACCCATCGCGGGCTCGACATCCGGCTGCGGGGCCACCGTATCGGTGATGCCGTTGACGGTCAGGGTGATCGTACCAGGATCGCTGCGGTTACCCTCCTGATCGATCGCAACGTAGCGGAAGCTGACCTCATGCATCTGACCATCGTTGAGAAGCTCGAACTGACCAGGAGTTGCGTTGAAGACCCAACGCTGACCCGCCTCGCTCCAGGTGACACCTGCAGGCAACGGATCGATCGCCTCGTAGGTAACCGCTCCTAGTTCTGGGTCATCAGCCATGGGATCGAGATCGGTCGGCTCCCGAGCCACATCGTCCTCACTGACGACGTAGGTCATGTTCGACGCAACCGGCTTCTCGTTGACTACATCATCGACGCCGTCGATGTAGAGCGTCACCGTTGCCGGGGCGCTATCCACCTTGCCGTCGTTGGCGACATAGTCGAACGTGAGGTCAACGAAGTCCTCACTGGTCAGGTGCTCGAAGGACCCCGCCGGAGCCGTGAACTCGAACGCTTTCGCGGTCGCATTCCACGTAACCTCGCCGACCTGCACCCCATTTACCTGTGGCTGCTTGACGACCTTGATGGTGAGAGCATCACCATCAGCATCGGTGGCATACGCCTGCGCCAGCGGGATCGTGACCGAGAGATTGTCTTCAGTCGTGGTGAAATCGAAGCTCTCGGCCACAGGCGCTGTGTTGGCCACAGGCGCGCCTTCCGCAACCCAATCCGTGCCGAATTTCAGGCCGATGGCCATCACTGTAACGGCGTTCGCCACACCATCCTGGTTGATGGTGAACACCGTACGGTCTGAGCTCTCGACAGCCGTGACGTTGCTGAACTGAACGCCAGCCTTCGCAAAGTCCAGCACGTCACCAGTAGTGAAGCCCTGAACCGTCACATTACCCGCGAACCAGTTCACGGTATCGTTGTCAGAAACGACATTGACGATGGCATTACTGCGCACGTTCACCGTGTCGTTGCCCGCGCCGCCGTTGATGACCGACGTCCCACCGGCCCCAGTTCCCTTGAAATCGATGGTGTCGTTGCTGCCACCGCCGTTTATGAAGAGCTTATGGATCGTGTTCTCGATGGTGATCACATTGACCTGATCATTACCACCAACTGTCAGTGTGCGACCGGCCTCACCGTTCGTTCCGTTGATCGTGATGTTCTCCGTGTTCACAATCGGCTTGCCAGCGTACTCCGTCCACTTGATCGTTTTGTCGAGCGAGATTTCCAAGCCTTCACCTGACGTGAGCGTGAGGTCGATGAACACCACAGTATCATTGCCGTCGCCACCGTTGAGAGCAAGCGTGTCGCTCTGGCTTGGAGTGTTGTTCTCGGTCGCTTGGTACGTCTCATCCGCCCCGTTCGTGAAGCCATGCACGATGAACGTCATCGTCGCAGGCTCAGACCACGTCGTACCGTCGCTCACGCTGTACTCGAAGGTGACTTCCTTCGTCTCGCCCCGGTTCAGCGACGATAGGAATGCCTTATCTCCTTCGAACCGGAAGGTGCGATCATCGGTCATGGTAACCGTGCCGCCATCCACAGGCTGAGAAGCTATCTTGTATTCGAGGATACCGAACTCACCTGACGAGAAGCCATTGCCCTGAAGCTCCGCGACTGGGCTATCTTCCCACACATGCGTGCTCATGACCTGAGCGGTCGGAGGCTCAACGGGAGGCGCGGTATCGTTATCGGTGATGGCTGCCCAACCTGACGGTGGGAAGTAATCCGCGTAGAGCGGATCGTCGCTCTTGATCGGCTCGAAGTACACCATCGTGCCACCCTCGGGCTCATAATCCGGATCATCGATGGCCGTCACGGTCACGGTCTGCGGCGTCTTCCAGTTCTCGGGCGTGAAGGTGAGCGTGGGCGTCGGGGCCGGGGTTGCACCGTTGACCGAGAACAGAACCCCGCCATCGGAACCGAGCGTGATGACTACATCCGAAGTCGGCTTACGCGTCAGGACAACTTCAGTCGTGTCTGATGCGCCGCCTTCAGCAACGTTCAGGGTGAGCTTGGAGACATCGATGCCAGCCTCACCGGTCGGCTCCTCGTCTCCGCCTGGGGGTGTATAGGTGCCTTCGGCGAACCAGTGCTTGTTGAACTCTAGGCCGGTGACGCCCTCCACAGTGACGGTGTTGCCGTTGATCGTGAAGACCGTGTTCCCCCCGACTTCTTCCACCTTCACGTTATTGGCCTGGATGCCCTCGAAGCGCAGTTCGTCAGCAATGGTCGCCCCGTCGCTGCCGGTGCCGGTGCTATAGTTCTTGACAGTGTCGTTGCCGTTATTCACCCCGAAGTACAGCTTCTGAACGGCGACGTTGGCTGTCCCAGCGAGGTTGTAGGTGTCATCACCGGAGAGCCCGGAGCTTACCCGGTCATTGATGGTGACCCCGGTGCTAACTGTCACCATGTCATTGCCCGTCCCGCCGCTGAGAACGGAATTTATGGCTTCCAGACCGGCGCCGACGTAGTCGATGGTGTCGTTGCCATCACCAGCATTGATGTCGGTCTTGCGGTTGGTCCTGACCACGTTGATGACGTTGTTCTCTTCATCACCGTTGATGGTCAGGGACAGGCCGGCCGTGCCACTGACGTTAGTCAGCGTCAGGTTCTCGAACCCCTGGATCGAGCCCCCGGCCCACTGGTTGGTGCCCACGATCGATCCGTGGAGGTTGATGACGTTCGCCCCGTTGAGAGTAGTCTGAGCGATCGTCAGGCTATCGTTGCTGCCTGCTCCGCCAGTGTAGGTCCTAGTCCCGGTAGCGGCCGTGGTGTTCACATCGGTCGGCTCCTCGATCACGGGCGCATCCACGACCGTAACCGCAAAGCCGGTGGAGTCGGAGGCAAGCTCCGAGTAACGTGGGTCCCCGCTCTGAGCATAGAAGTAGAGGTTGCCAGCGTGGCTGCCCTGCACGCCATCGTCAGTGACCTGGACCGTGAGCGGCTGAGGTACGCCCCAGTTGGTCGATGTGAAGACGATCGGCTTCTGATCCGGGCTGACCTTGTAGCCAACGAAGGCAACGCTCACGTCCTCAGTCGGGGCGTCCTTCAGAGACACCATAACCGTGCGGGTCGTGCCCTCGACCCACTCGCCATCGAGGCCGGTGACGAGGATGTCGCCGGGGATAATCACGACCGGGTCTTCATCGTTGTCGATGACCGTGACCGGGACAGGGTCCACGATCATGCCCTGGTAGGGCGATTCAGGATCATTGCTGTCCACCGTGAAGGTGAGGCTGGACTGACGGTCTCCTTCATTATCGGAGTTGTCGTAGACCATGATAGTGGCGTTCTGGGCGACATCCCAGTTCACGGGTGTGAACTCCAGAATGCGCTCCACCGGCTCAACTTCGTAGCCGTCACCCCATATTGTGACAAACACGGTGTCGCTCGGCTTCGAGTTCAGCACGATCGAGATCGTGTCTGTCTGACCATCCTCGCCGACCACCGTGTCCTCGCCGGACCTCGTGACCGTCACACCGGGAGGCGCGGGCTCGGCATCGTCTTCGAGGATCGTGCCGGTTGCGGAGGCGAGAACGTTGCCGTCCAGATCCGCAACGTCGAGGGTGAAGGTCTCATCCCCCTCATACACGGCGTCCGGGAGAAGCTTCAGCGTCACATCCTGGTGAGTGTCCCCAGGCTGGAACGTGATCCGACCGTTAACGTACTCGAAGTCCTCGCCACCGATGGCGAGATCGTCGTTCTGCCAGTACTGGAGCGTGAGCGGCTTATTGATCGTGCCGTCCATCTCCACACGGAAAGTGATCTCACCAGCCTCTGCGCTAACCTCAACATTGGCGACGCTAAACGTCGGCGCAGGCAGGACGTTCTCGGCCGCGAGGCTGAAGCTCTGCGAGCCTGCAACCGAGCCGCCCTTGCCGTCCACCACGGTGTAGGTGAGGCGGACGGGGCCTTTATAGTCATCAGCCTGGGTGATCGTGAAGCTGCCGTCCTCGTTGACCGTCACGGTGCCATGGTCGGCCGAGAGGTTCTCGATCGACAGGCTGTCGCTGTCGCGATCCGTGAAGCCCTCCAGCAGGTTAGCCGCCGTAACCGTGTAGGCCACGCCTTCCGTGCCGTCGGCCAGGACCGCCGAGGCAGCGCCTTCCGGGGCGGTGTTGGGCTCGTCCTTGGCCGCAACCGTGATGGTCACGGTCTGAGGCGCGCTGCTGACCTTACCGTCGTTGGCCACATACTCGAACGTTACTGGACCATGGAAGTCCTTGGCCGGGACGAAGCTGTAGTTGCCATCCTCGCCGAAGGTCAGCACGCCCTGGGCTGCCGTCGGGCCTTTAACCAGGCTGTAGGTCAGGGCGTCGGCGTCAACGTCGGTGGCTTTGACCTGGCCGGTGATCGGCCCGCCGTCCTCGTCGCCCGCGTTCGTGCCGGCCTCAGCCACTGGCGCGTCGTTGGCCCCGTCAACGGTCACCGAGACGGTTGCGGTGGCCGTGGACGCGTCGCCCTGCTCGTCCGTCACCGTGTAGGTAAAGCTGTCGGTGCCGGTGAAGTCCTTCTTCGGCGTGTAGGTGATCTGGCCGTTGACCAGCGCCACCGTGCCGTTCTGGCCTTGGCTCACCTCGGAGACCGTCAGTGTCTGGTCGGGGTCGTTGCCGCCTGCGTTGTCGTTGGCCAGCAGATCCGCCACCGCGATCGTCAGCGGGGTGTCCTCGCTGGTCTTGAGCGTGTCGGCGACCGCCACCGGCACATCATTGACGGCGGTGATGGTCAGCTTGAAGGTCTCAGAGGCCGAGAGCGTGCCGTCGCTGGCCGTGACCTTCAGGTCGATCGCACCATTGAAGTCCAGCGGCGGCGTGCCCTCGAAGGTCTTCGTCGCCGCATCGAAGCTGAGCCAGCCCGGCAGCGCGGCGCCATCGCCAAGGGTCGCCGAGAGTACCAGCGCATCGCCGTCGGCATCCGAGAAGGTGCCGGCCGGAACCTGGAAGCTCCACGCCTCCTCTTCGGCCGAGGTCTGGTCGGCAATCGTTGCCACCACCGGGGCGTCGTTGGCCGCACCCACCGTCACGGTGACGGATGCTGTAGCCGTCGACTCGTTCCCCTGCTCGTCCGTCACCGTGTAGGTGAAGGTGTCAGTGCCGTGGAAGTTCGGGTTCGGCGTGTAGGTGATCCGGCCGGCAACCAGCGCCACCGTGCCGTTCATGCCTTGTGTCACCCCGGAGACTGACAGGCCCTGGTCAGTGTCGTTGCCGCCTGCGCTGTCATTGGCGAGCAGTTGCGTCGCCTCGATTTGCAGCGGGGTGTCCTCGCTCGTGGTGAGCGTGTCGTCCTGGGCCACGGGCAGGTCGTTTGCTGGGCTGACTGTAATGGTCACGGTCTGGGGCGCGCTGTCCGCCGTGCCGTCGTTGGCGATGTACTGGAATTCCACCTCACCGTTGAAGTCCTTGGCCGGGGTGTAGCTGTAGCTGCCGTCAGCGTTGAAGGTCAGACCCGCAGGCACGTCGCCGTGGATGGCGTAGGTCAGGCTGTCGTTGTCCGCGTCCATGCCGTTCACCTGGCCGGCGATCGTGGTGCCCTCGTCACCGGAGGCGTCGCCCCCAGTCGCCACAGGGGC
>NZ_JBWBEW010000047.1:0-35281 GCF_056148915.1 Microvirga sp. jy35
GATGAACTGCCAAATGATGCGGGTCATCTCGTCGCCGTCGAGTTCGACGACCGGATTGGCAACCTTGATCTTCGCCATGATCTCACCTTGCGCTTGAAGTAGCTGGAACGGTCCTGCCGTCGGGCAGGAGGTTGCCGGGGCTATAGCGTGGTTGAGGCCAGGGGGGAAGGTGGGGGCAGCAAAGGAATTCAGCCCTGTCCCGCCCGTCCAGGCATTTTCCGGGTCTCGGTGCAGAGCGTTGCGCTGAAGAGCGAATTTACGGTGGCGGCCTTGCTGCGGATCGTGTCCGGGATCCTGGGGCTTTTGACCAGAGCGGCGGTGGCCCTGAGGAGGGCCTGGTCGCACAGGCAGGCGCCGCGGCCGACCCGCTCGTAGCAGAGATCATGGGAGCGGCAGGCCGCGTCCAGCGCATCGACGGGGGTAGCCCGGTTCACATCGCCCGCGCCGCACCAGTTGCCATGGAACAGGGGCGCCGATGCCCCCGACGATCCTGCCCCCAGGGGCGCTGCCGCCGCCTGGCCTGCCGACCAGAGGATCAGGCCCATCACAGCCCCCATGAGAGAACGCAAAAGAGGCACTACGTGACCTTTCGGCATTGTTCGTAAAGGTGACGATCCAACGTCAGTTATGCAGGAAATAAGAGACATCTGTGGGTTCAAGTTCCCTGACTGAGAAAATTCGCCACACCGCGTGTGCTGCCGCACGGAAACACAAGCTTAACCGTAGTTCAGATCATTCCGTTCCGACCGCTTCCTCAGGGGCACGAGGCGCAAAGCCGAAACCCCGGTGCCGTCGGATACATGGTTCAACATGAAGGGAGCTGACATGCGTCTTGCTTTAATTCTCGGAGCGGCGGCCTTGGTTCTGGCCGGCTGCCAGACGGCCGAACAATCCATGAGCAGTGCCGAATCCGTCTGCCGGGAAACCGGGCTCAAGCCCGGGACCGCCACCTACACCCGCTGCGTGAATGCAGGCTACCGGAACAACGTCGCCCAATCGAACGCCGCCGCCAACCAGGCCGCGGCCGGTGCGGCGGTGGGCGTCGTCGGCGGCGCGGTGCTCGGCGCCGCAGTGGCCCGTCCGCACTACTATTGCGGCTGGGGCTGCTGGTAGGCTCTCTGCGGTAAGGTCTTTAGGATTATGAAGCGGCCCCTCGATGAAAGATGCGAGGGGCTTTTCATGATCTGAAGCAACCGGACGTGCGGGATGCCGCCGGCAGAGCTAGCCGCCAGGCGGGTTCCGGCTGTATGGAGGCGTCTGCTCTCCATCTCGTCGAACGCGAACATGCCATGACCCAGCCGATCATCATCCTCGTCGAGCCCCAACTGGCCGAGAACATCGGCATGGTGGCCCGGGCCATGGCCAATTTCGGGCTCTCGGAATTGCGCCTCGTCTCGCCGCGCAACGGCTGGCCCAAGAAGGGCGCGCATTCGGCGGCATCGGGCGCGACCCATGTGCTGGAAGGCGCGACGCTCTACGACACGGTCCGCGAGGCCATCGCCGATCTCAACTTCGTCTTCGCCACCACGGCCCGTGAGCGGGGGCAGATGAAGCGGGTCTTCGCCCCGGACGAAGCCGTGAAGGAGGCCCGGCAGCGGTTGGGCGAGGGGCAGGGAATCGGCATCCTGTTCGGGCGCGAGCGCACGGGGCTCGAGAACGACGAGGTGTCGCTGGCCGACGCCATCATCACCTTTCCGGTCGACCCGAAATTCTCCTCGCTCAACCTGGCGCAGGCCGTCCTTCTCGTCTCGTACGAATGGTACAAGCTCGCCACGGGCGGCGCGCTGCCCTTCGAGGGCGGAGCGCTTTCGCCCCCGGCGCCCCGCGAGATGGTGATGTCGTTCTTCGACTACATCGAGGCCGAGTTGGAAGCGGTGAACTTCTATCCCGAGGACAAGAAGCCCATCATGGCCCGGAACATGCGGGACATCTTCCATCGCCTCGCAATGACCGAGCAGGAGGTGCGCACCCTGCGTGGGGCGATTCGTGCCCTTGCGGAAGGGCGCAGGTTGAGAAAACCTTAAGCAAATCGTGGCTTTATTACGATTGGGCTCTATCTGCCCGATTGTACAAGAGTTCGAGACAACGATGCGCCGCTTCCTGCCGCCTGTCCTGCTCCTTGGTGCGTTGCTTGCTGGCTCCTCAGCCTCTGCAGCAACGCCGCCCCAGCAGCCCGAGCAGGGGCCCGGGGGGAGAAACTATACATCGACGGAAGTCGTGAAGCGCGCGGTCGGCACCGCAAGCGCCGGGACCTTCGTCTTCCACGGCAACGACACACCGGCCAAACCGCGCCCGGTGGTGGTCTTTCTCCATTCCTGGGGCGGCGTGAACCCCGCCTATTATGGGGGCTGGATCGAGCATCTCGCCCGCAAGGGCAATCTCGTGCTGTTTCCCCGGTTTCAGGAGGTCAACCGTTCGCGACCGGCCGATGCCTCCAACCTTGCCGAGGACCTGATCCAATCGGCTCTGGCCGCCCTGGCGGACGATGCCAGTGCCAGGCCGGACCGGGAGCGGGTGGCCTTCATCGGCCATTCGGCCGGGGTGCCGATCGGTCTCAACCTTGCGGCCGGGGCAGGCTCCGGCAAGGTGCCGGCACCCAGGCTGATCTTCGGCCTGATGCCGGGCGGCATCGCCTCCACCGAGAAGGAGCGCGGCATCCTCCTGCGCGACCTCTCGACCATCGATCCGCAGACCCTGATCATCACCATGAGCGGCGACCGGGATTACCTGCCGGCCGACCGCGCCTCGCGGCTCATCCTCCAGCAGGCGAGCGCGGTTCCGGCCAACCGCAAGCTCTTCATGCGGGCCGGCTCCGACGACCACGGCTACCCGCCGATCACGGCAACGCTCGCATCGCCGGGATCTCCGAAGTCAGATTACGATGCCGCTTCCATTAAGCTGCCCCCCGATCCGCCCAGGGATCCGAAGCAGAAGAACACCTGGCGCTGGAGCGCCGACATGGCGCTCTCCGGCCCGCAGACCATCCTGACCCAGCAGCTCGGCAGCAACGGCACCGACACCATCGACTACCTCGCCTACTGGAAGACCTTCGACATTGCCGCCGAGGCAGCCTTCGCCGGCAAGGACGCCGCCGCTCTCGTGCGGGACCCGAAGTTCGTCGATATGGGCACCTGGAGCGACGGCTGGCCCGTGCGGCGTCTCTCGGCGCAGATGCCCAAGGTCGAGGGGGAGGAGAAGAAGCCGGAGCCGGGCCCGCGCCGCAGGCTGAACCAGGCGCCTTCGGAAACCCAGCAGGGCCTGTCCGACTTCATCAGCAAGTTGCGTACGTAAGGGTGTGTCATGCGTGTCGATCTTCTGGCAGGGGCGACCTATAATCCTGCCGTCATGCCGTCTCCCGTTCCCACGATCCTCGTCTTCGATTCTGGCCTCGGCGGCCTCACGGTCTTCTCGGAGGTCCTGAAGGCTCGGCCCGACGCCCGCTATGTCTATGCGGCGGACGATGCGGGCTTTCCCTACGGGCGCCTGAGCGAATCCGTCCTGGCGGAGCGGGTCGTCAGCGTCATGGAGCGGCTGGTCGCCCTGCACGATCCGGACCTCGTGGTGGTGGCCTGCAACACGGCGTCCACCGTCGTGCTGCCGCATCTGCGCGAGCGTTTCACCATCCCCTTCGTGGGCACCGTTCCGGCCATCAAGCCGGCCGCTCAGATGACCCGGACGGGATATGTCACGGTGCTCGCCACTCCCGGAACGGTGGCGCGGGACTATACCCGCGACCTCGTCGAGACCTATGCGGCGGGCTGCCGGGTCAACCTCGTTGGATCCCGCCATCTCGCGGGCATCGCCGAGGCGGAGATAGCCGGAGATCCTGTGTCGGATGACGAGCTGCTGGCCGAACTGCAGCCCTGCTTCGTCGCGGACGAGGGCGGGCGGACCGATGTCGTGGCCCTTGCCTGCACCCATTATCCGCTGCTCCTCCCACGCTTCCAGACTCTGGCGCCCTGGCCGGTGACCTGGATCGATCCGGCCCCGGCCATCGCCCGCCGGGTGACCCAACTGATCGGACCGCCGGTGCCCGGCCATGAGGCGGACGAGAACGAGACCGTCGCGGTGTTCACCAGCGGCGCCGGGATCAGCGCCGCCCTGCGGGGAGCCTTGCAGGACAAGGGCCTGCCGGTGGTGGCCGTCGAGGACATGCCGCTGCTGGTGGGATAATAGACGCTATGCGCTTCTCTCCTCCCCCTTGTGGGGAGGAGTTGGAGGTGGGGGTGCCGGCGCACGACTGTTCAAGGTTGGCGCTCACACCCCCACCCTGGCCCTCCCCACAAGGGGGAGGGGATAAGGAGCTGATTGTCCAATTCAACTCGCGTACCGTCCTCTATTGTATGTTTTGACGCCCTACAGCACCCAACATCAATTGACTTTCCTGCACTTTCCGCCTAAACCCCACCCGTTCGCGCGGTCCTCACGGGCCGCGTAACTTTTTACGCTCCCGTGGCCCGGCTCTAAGTCGGCCTGTCGTCCCATCCCCCGAGACAGCCTTTTGGCTTCCTCGGCATGAGGGGAAGAGGAGGGCGCGTTCCTCGCAAATTCGACAACAAAGAGGAACAGCGATGTCGAAGCGCATTCAGGCCAAGCATAAGCTTGACCGTCGTATGGGTCAGAATATCTGGGGCCGCCCGAAGAGCCCTGTGAACCGCCGCGAATACGGCCCCGGCCAGCACGGCCAGCGCCGCAAGGGCAAGATGTCCGACTTCGGCACGCAGCTGCGCGCCAAGCAGAAGCTCAAGGGCTACTACGCGAACATCACCGAGAAGCAGTTCCGCCGCTACTATGCGGAGGCGATCCGCCAGAAGGGCGACTCCGGTGAGAACCTGGTCGGCCTGCTCGAGCGCCGTCTCGACGCGGTCGTGTACCGCGCCAAGTTCGTCGCGACCCCCTTCGCCGCCCGTCAGTTCGTCAACCATGGTCACGTGAAGGTCAACGGCCGCCGCGTGAACATCCCGAGCTATCTCGTGAAGCCGGGTGACGTGATCGAGGTGAAGGACAAGTCGAAGCAGCTCGAAGTCGTCGTGGTGGCGAGCCAGCTCGCCGAGCGCGACGTTCCGGACTACATCGAGGTCGATCACTCCAAGATGACGGCCCGCGTGACGCGCATCCCGACCCTGTCGGAAGTGCCGTACCCGGTCCAGATGGAACCGAACCTCGTGATCGAGTTCTATTCGCGCTAATCGCTGCGAAAGCTCACTCACAAACGAAAGGCCGCCCATTGGGCGGCCTTTTTGCTTATCCAGACTTACTGCTGCTGAGCGGGCGCACGCGGGCCGCCGCGACCATGCTCCATCATGCCCATGCGGTGATGGTCCGCGCGTCCACGGCGTCCGCCGCGGTCCTGCCAGCGCGGACCGTCGTTGTCGACGGCCTCGCGCAGGAGGCGGGGAGCGATCCGCTTCTGGTCTTCCGTGAGCGTATCCCAGAGGGGGCGGAGAGCCGTCGTGACGGCGGTCGAGCGCTGAGCCCGCTCCGTCACCATGGCGCTGCGCCGTTCGAGGCGCTGCATGAAGTCCAGGGATCGGCGCTCGTTGCGGTCGGGGCGCTCCTGCATGCGGGTGTAGCGCTCGCCGGCAGACGTGCGGATGGCGCTCTCCACCGGGGCCCAGAGGCGTTCCTGATCGGCGTTCAGCTTCAGGCCGGCCTTGATCGAGGCGATGCGGGCATCGACGAGGCGGTTGAAGTCGTCCTGGCTCATGCGGGGGCGGCGATCCTGCCTATCCTGCGAAGGCGAGGCTGCCGGAGCATCCGGTGCGGGCACCGGCTGCGCCATAGCATAGGTGCCGGAGCCGGCCAGCAGGGCCGCAAGAGCGATGGTGGCGATGGTCTTCATGCGGATATCTCCGTGGTGACGATAAGGACAAGACTGCTCCCGTCCTGCTCTCGCTCACGTGACTGCCGCATGAACTTTTCGTCATGTCGTGGCATGATCGGAGGGCGGCGGTTCCGATGTCCATGCCGTCATCCCCTCAGAGGCCTTCCTCGGCAGCGATGTTGTTGAAAGCTCTTCTATCACAGGTTGCGTACAGAGCCTTGCCGATCTACCCTGGATAAGAAGGGGGCAGCATGTCGAAGGCAATCGTCCTGTTCTCAGATGGCACCGGCAACAGCGCGGCAGCGCTGCACGAGACCAATGTCTGGCGCCTCTACCAAGCGCTGGACCTGTCTCCACCCCAACCCGGCTCTCGACGGCAGGTCGCCTATTATGACGACGGGGTCGGCACATCGACGTTCAAACCGGTCGCGCTCCTGGGCGGCATCTTCGGCTATGGACTGAAGCGCAACGTGCTCGACATCTACACCTTCCTCTGCCGGAACTACGAGCCGGGCGACCAGATCTATGCATTCGGCTTCAGCCGAGGCGCATTCACGATCCGGGTGCTGGTCGGTTTCGTCGTGAGGCAGGGCCTTGTCCAATGCGATGGGGAGGCTGCCCTCCGGAAGCATGCCGAGGACGCCTATCGCAGGTACCGCAGGCGTTACAATTCGAAGGGCGGAAGGAGATTGGTCGAAACGCTTCGGAAAGCGCGGGACTGCGTCATCCGAAACTGGCGAAAGTGGCATGGGCAGCGCCAGTACGAGGCGGTGCCTCGGCTCAGGGTCGACAGGATTGCCTTCGTGGGTGTCTGGGATACGGTCGCCGCCTATGGGCTGCCGATCGCAGAGCTGACGCGGGCCATCGACAACTGGGTGTGGCCGCTCTCCATGCCAGACTACAAGCTGTCGAAGTTGGTTCTGCAGGCGCGTCATGCGCTCTCCCTCGACGACGAGCGCGATACCTTCCATCCTCTGCTGTGGGACGAGGTTGCCGAAGCCGACATGATCAGGAACAGGGATGTCGAGCCGGATCGGCTGCAGCAGGTCTGGTTTGCGGGAGTCCACTCCAATCTCGGCGGCGGCTACCCGGACGACACCCTGTCCTATGTCTCCCTGGAATGGATGCTCGACGAGGCAACGAAGGCCGGGTTGCGCTTCAGGAAAAGAGCGGTCGCAGAGATCAGGCGCACGGCCAATCCTTACGGGCCGATCTACAACTCGCGAAGGGGGCTCGCGGCCTACTACCGGTACCAGCCCCGGAAGATCTCCGCCCGGGTCGATCCGCCGGATGCCACGACGAAGGTCATGCAGGATCCGGACCTCAAGGGCGCGGGCCTGCTGACGGATGTGAAGATCCACGAGAGCGTCTTCGATCGCATCCGGTCCGGGGACGATGGCTATGCACCGATCGTCTTGCCCGGGGCCTACAGGATCGTCGGCTCGAATGGAGTGGTGCAGCCGCCTCTCGAAGCTCATCCCAAGCTTCGGGCGGAAGAGCAGGAGAAGGTCTGGAACATCGTCTGGAAGCGGCGGGTCACGTATTTCAGCACGGTCGCCGTCTCTCTGCTGCTGGCCTGCATGCCGATCATCCAAGGCTTCCGGCCGCCTTCCGCATGCGCTGGCCTTCCTTGCGTCATATCCCCCATCCTGCTGGACATCCGGGATTTCCTGCCCGGCTTCCTGTCGCCCTGGCTCAACGCCTTCGCTCGGGCGCCGGGATGGTTCCTGACGGGGGTTGCCGCGATCATCCTGCTGTTGATGACCAGCACGTCTCTGCAAAGCACCATTCAGGATCGGATGCGAGATCTCTGGAACGGATCGCTCGGACTGACGAGGCTGGGCAGAAGACCGCAGCCGGTGAGAGGCGGGTTCCCGGCCGACCGGATCTACAGGATGCGCACGAATGCGAGGTATCAAGGCTTCTGGCAGAGGTTGAAGTGGAATGTCGCGCCGGACTTCTTCGGAATCCTGACCCTGACAGCGGGAGCGCTCGGCGGCCTCGCCCTCGCGTTCCTGCTGTTCGCTAGCCCCGTTCATCGAACACAGCTGTGGAGCGCCGAGCGGACGAACCGGTACTGTGCCGCTCCGGAGGCTCAAGCTGCATCATTCTCTCCGAACATGCTGTGCTGGTCGACGCGTCAGGAGGTGAAAGAGGGTGTTCGGTATCAGGTGCTGTTTCACGTCGCCAAAGGCTGGTTCGACGAGAGCATTCCGGCAAGCCCGGCAGGATTCGGGAGCGAGCGGATGCCCTGGTACTTGCATTACGGCTCCATCCCCCTGCGCCGCTTCCCTTCGGCCAAGTGGCTTCAGCCGATGGCCAAGATCATCCCCACCCACAACCGGGGCGGACCGGTCGAGGCGCTCGACGTGGTCTGCGACCTGGAGGGCAAGACGTGCTCGGCCGAGTTCACTGCGCGGGCCGACGGGGTGCTCCACCTCTTCGTCAATGACGCCATCATCACGTGGCATGGCCTGACGGATCGCTTTTACCGCAACAACGATGGCTCTGCGGAGGTCACCGTCACAGCCCTGCAGCGTCAGTCCGACCCTTCCGGGGCTCGGAACTGACGTCTGGTTGGATCATGGTATTCGTCAAAGCCGCTTCAGGAACCCAGCAAAGCGCATCAGCCCCTCGGGCCAGGGGCCGTGACCGCTTTCCGTATTGAGGTGGCCGGCATCGCCCGCATCGACCACGGCCGCCCCCCAGGCATAGGCGATGTCCTCCGCCTTGGCGTAGTCGCAATGCGGATCGGTGCGGCTCGCGACGAGAACCGACGGGAACAGGATGGGATCGCGCGGGATCGGCGCGAAGGCGCGGTCGACGGCAGGGATGAAGTCGGGCCGCTCCACGTCCGGCATGCTGACCAGAAAGGCCCCCTGAACCTTGCCTCTCGGCAGGAGCGGGGCCGCATGGGCGATGGCGAGAACGCCGAGGCTGTGGCCGACCAGCACGACGGGCTTTTCGGCGCGCTTGACGTCCTGGACGATGCGCTCGACCCAGGCGTCCTTGTCGGGAGCGTCCCAGTTCTCCTGCTCGACCCGCCATGCGGTCGAGAGCTGGCGCTCCCATCGGCTCTGCCAATGGTCCGCGCCGGAATTCGTGTAGCCGGGAACGATGAGGATGTCGCAATCGGAGGTTTTCATGACCCCGAGATAAAGGCCCTCCGAGGCCCGTTCAAGCGCTCCTCTTCAACTCCATGCCCTCGGCCGCTTCGAGGGCTGCTTTGCGCTGCGCAATGTAGTCGCGGGTCAGGGGCACCACGTCGTTGCGCCGGGCGAGCTGGACCTGGAACACCACCGCATCCTGCCAGCGAAAGGCCGATTCCGCCATAGCGAGGTAGCATTCCCACATCCGGCAGAAGCGCTCGTCATAGAGCTTCAAGACCTCTTCGCGATGGGCCTGGAAGCGTTCGCGCCAGGCCTGAAGGGTATAGGCATAGTGCAGGCGCAGGATCTCGATATCTGTCACGATCAGACCGGCCCGTTCGATGGCCGGCATCATCTCCGACAGCACGGGCAGGTGGCCGCCCGGGAAGATGTATTTCGTTATCCAGGGATTGGTTGCGTAGGGCCTGCCGGAGCGCCCGATGGTGTGCAGGACCATGACCCCGTCCTCCTTCAGGAGGTTCCGGCAGGTCCGGAAAAACTCGTCGTAGGACGGCACGCCCACATGCTCGAACATGCCCACCGAGACGATGCGGTCGAAGGTGCCTGCAGTGGAGCGGTAATCCTCAAGCTCGAAATGGACCCGGTCCAGGAGGCCCGCTCCGCCCGCCCGCCGGCGCGAGACCTCGAACTGCTCCTCCGAGAGTGTCACGCCCTTGACCGTGCCGGCGCCTGCGACCTGCGCCAGGTAGAGCCCCATGCCGCCCCAGCCGGAGCCGATATCGAGCACGCTATGACCCCGGTCCACCATCAGCTTGGCCGCGATGTGCCGTTTCTTGGCGAGTTGCGCCTCCTCGAGGCTGGCGTCCGGATGGTCGAAATAGGCGCAGGAATACTGCCGGTCGCCGTCGAGGAAGAGGGCGTAGAGGCGGCCGTCGAGATCATAATGGTGAGCGACGTTGCGCTTGGCCTTCGCCGCATCGTTCTCGGCCCGGCGCATCATCCAGTGCCGGATCTTGCGCAGGCGCTGAAGAGGCAGTTCGTCCAACCGGCCATGGTTGTCCTGCAGGAGGAGCTGGAGCAGGTCGAGGATCGTGCCCTGCTCGATGACGAGGCGGCCGTCCGCATAGAGTTCGCCGAGCTTCAGTTCGGGATGGAGGCAGAGCGCCATCTGGGCAGCGGCGTCCGCAAACCGGATCGAGGCCCGGGGTTCGGCTCCGTCTCCGAAGATGGATCGCCCGCCTTCGGCCGTGGTCATCTCCAGGGTGCCGTGCTTCACGGCCCGCGTGAAGGCAAGAGAGAGGATCTTCTCCGACAGCATGGCAGCAGTTCCCGCGCCATTGGCCTCCCGACGCGGGAATTGTTGCTTATTCCGGGAAGGATTGCCAGCCCTGCAGCTATGCGCCACCGGCGCCGAAGACCCGCGTGAAGATCGTGTCCACATGCTTGAAGTGGTAGCCGAGATCGAAGCAGGTCTCGATCTCGTCCGCAGACAGGTACTTCGTCACGTCGGCGTCGCTTTTGAGAAGAGTCAGGAAGTCCCCTTCGCCGCGCCAGACCGGCATGGCGTTGCGCTGGACGAGCCGGTAGGCGTCCTCGCGGGAGGCGCCCTTCTGGGTCAGGGCCAGCAGGACCCGCTGCGAATGGACGAGGCCGCCGAGGCGATCCAGGTTCTTCTGCATGTTCTCCGGATAGACCACGAGCTTGTCGATCACGTTGGTGAGCCGCGCGAGCGCGAAGTCCAGGGTCACGGTGGCATCGGGCCCGATCATGCGCTCGACGGAGGAATGGGAGATATCCCGCTCGTGCCAGAGGGCCACGTTCTCCATGGCCGGCAGGGCATAGGCGCGCACCATGCGGGCGAGGCCCGTCAGGTTCTCGGTCAGCACCGGATTGCGCTTGTGCGGCATGGCGGACGAGCCCTTCTGGCCGGCCGAGAAGAACTCCTCCGCCTCCAGCACCTCGCTGCGCTGCAGGTGGCGCACTTCCGTGGCCAGGCGCTCGATGGAGGAGGCGATGACGCCCAGCGTGGCGAAATACATGGCGTGCCGGTCGCGGGGGATCACCTGGGTCGAGACCGGCTCGACCGACAGGCCCATCTGCTCGGCCACGTAGTCCTCGACGGAGGGATCGATGTTGGCGAAGGTGCCGACCGCGCCGGAGATCGCGCAGGTGGAGATCTCCCGCTGCGCCTCGATGAGCCGGAGCTTGCAGCGCTCGAACTCGGCATAGGCCCCTGCCAGCTTGAGGCCGAAGGTGATGGGCTCCGCGTGGATGCCGTGGGAGCGGCCGATGGTCGGCGTCATCTTGTGCTCGAAGGCACGGCGCTTGATGGCGGTGAGCAGTTCGTCCATGTCACGCAGCAGGATGTCGGTCGCGCGGGCGAGCTGCACGTTGAACGTGGTGTCGAGCACGTCCGAGGAGGTCATGCCCTGGTGGACGAACCGGGCCTCGGGGCCGACGATCTCGGAGAGATGCGTGAGGAAGGCGATGACGTCGTGCTTGACCTCGCGCTCGATGGCGTCGATCCGCTCCACGTCGAAGGTGGCCTTGGAGCCTTTCTCCCAGACTTTTTCCGCCGCCTCCTTCGGCACGACGCCGAGATTGGCCAGCGCCGTGGTGGCATGAGCCTCGATCTCGAACCAGATGCGGAACTTGGTTTCCGGCGACCAGATGGCCACCATCTCGGGACGGCTGTAACGGGGGATCACGAGCTTTCTCCTGCAGCGCAGTGCGGTGTTCACCAAAGTAAGGGAGAGCCGCCGTACTTCGCCTTCAACAATCGCCACCGGCGGGGAACGGCTCCAAGAGCGATCCGGTGGTGACTATGTGATGACCGTGGCGAATACAAGCCTCATGCGCCTTTGGTTCGGGAAGGCTCAATCCCATGAAACCGATCCGAACCTCCTCCCTCGCGGGCCCATCAAATTCCGGCAGAGGCGCTCCAGCCGTTGGCCGAGCCTTCCGACGGGACCCCTGAGCCCCGTGTGGATCGTGCTGAAGTGTCGTTCTTGTAACAGCAGACGGAGAATTTCAGTGCTGGTCAAATTTGGCCATTGACGGTTCTGCTTCTGTTCATGCAGGTTTCGCGTCCGATTTCCGTAAGGGCAGAAAAATGGCACGTCTAACGAATTCAAAGTCTGTGTTGATTGATAACAGTGGCGTCTTGACGTTGACGGGCGGTGAGTACGCCTTCAACTTCACCAATAACAAGAATTTCATTCAGATCGAGCAGGAAAACGGTCAGACCACCAACCTCCGGGCTAGCGAGTTCAAGGCCGTCAGCAAGATCGTCGTCGGTCAGGACACCAATGTCACCATCGATTTCGCGCGGCTCAAAGACATCGATATCGACTTCCAGGCGAATGGTGGCGTGAACCTGACCGGGATCACGTTCAGGACGGCAGATGTCGCGTCGGATTCCAAGTTCGAGCCAGATCAAGACTTAAATACGATCATTGTCGAGTTGCTCTCGGAGCGCGGCGTCGAAGGTGCAGTTGATGCGCTCACTATTAACGGCAACAAGGGTGACGCGTTCAAGGTGATCTGGGACTACCTGGACGACAACTACTCAACCTATGGCAACTACTACAACGAGACCGTCAATGAGGCATTCATCCGTCTCGGCCTAAAATACGTCGAGTACCTGCGTGCAGGTGGAGAGCCTCTGGATCAGGTGATCGGAAAGTACCAGCCTGATGGCGCCGATGCGGGGACAAATCCAGACCGCGTCCAGAGCATCCACGACAACTTGCTCGGCAACTTCAACAAGACCGATTTCGAGTCCCGTTTCCCTGTGGGGACGGATCTGCGAGGTGCCCTCTGGGGCGAGATCGTCGAGACCGGAGCTACCGACCTGTACGACCGTCCGCTCTATAGTGGACATGAGGGGCAGACGTCTCCCACGACCTGGGACGTGGAGCACGGCTACCTGCTGGTTCTCTAGTTCTCAGGAGAGAATGTCGGGAGGTGGGGCATAGGCTCCACCTCTCACTTCGAATGCATAAGGCCAATGAATGAGGCGTTACCGTGCCTTCTCAGCCACCTCGCGAATGGCCGACATGTTGGCGGCGTAAGCGGAAGGGCCTCCCTTGAAGGTGGCGGAGCCGGCAACGAGCGCGTTGGCGCCGGCGGCGGCCACGAGGGGGGCGGTCTCGACGGTCACGCCGCCGTCGATTTCGATGTCGATGTCGCGGTCGCCGATCATGGCCTTGACTCGGCGGGTCTTCTCGCAGACCGAGCCGATGAAGGCCTGCCCGCCGAAGCCCGGATTGACCGTCATCAGCAGCACGAGATCGACCATGTCGAGGACCGGCTCGATGGCGGCTTCGTGGGTGCCGGGATTGAGCACCACGCCGGCCTTCTTGCCCAGCGCCCGGATGGTCTGGAGCGACCGGTGGAGATGCGGGCCTGCCTCCGCATGGATGCTGATGATGTCCGCGCCTGCCTTGGCGAAGGCCTCCAGATAGGGATCGACCGGCGCGATCATCAGATGCACGTCGAAGACCTTGGAGGTGTGGGGGCGCAGGGCCTTCACCACGTCGGGTCCGATGGTGATGTTCGGCACGAAGTGGCCGTCCATGACATCGATATGGATCCAGTCGGCGCCGGCGGCGTCGACAGCGCGGATTTCCTCGCCGAGCTTGGAGAAGTCGGAGGCCAGGATCGAGGGAGCGATGAGCAGGGGGCGTGTCATGGCCGCGCCGTTACCACGAGCCTGCCCGCACGGCAACGGGGCGTTGGCGTACAGCCATGAACCAATCCAATACCACTCACCTGGGGAGAGGTCCGTCCGCCGCAGGAAATCCGTGGACGGCTTCGATCCAAGAGGAGTAAAGAAAGGCCTCGTTTGAACGATACGAGCGCGCCTTTCATCCTTGGAAGGCGCCTGAGATGGGGCAGGACCTTCATGCGTAAGGATGTGGTTGTTCTCGGGGCCGGGATCGTCGGCGTGTCCATTGCCGTGCATCTGCAGAAGCGCGGACGGTCGGTCCTGCTGATCGACAAGCGCAAGCCCGGCGAGGAGACCTCCTTCGGCAATGCGGGCCTGATCCAGCGAGAAGGCGTCTACCCTTACGGCTTCCCCCACGATTTCGGCGCGCTCCTGCGCTATGCCCTGAACAACACCATCGACGCCCATTACCACTGGGCCGCGATCCCGAAGCTGGCGCCGTTCCTGTGGCAGTACTGGATGCACTCGCGTCCCGCCCAGCACAAGGCCATCGCCCGGATGTATGCGCCCCTGATCGAGCGCAGCGTCACCGAGCACATGGCGCTGGCGGAGGAATCCGGCTCCACGCCCCTGATCCGCCCCACCGGCTGGATGAAGGTTTTCCGCGACGAGAAGAGTCGGGACGAGCAGTTCCGGGATGCGGAAGAGGTGAAGCGCGACTTCGGCGTCAACTTCGACGCCCTCGACACCAGAGCGGTGGCCGACCGCGAGCCGCACCTCAAGGTGGAGACCATAGGCGGCATTCACTGGACCGACCCGGCCTCCGTGTCGGATCCTCACCTGCTCACCATGGGCTATGTCGGCCTCTTCGAGCGCCTCGGGGGCGAACTGGCGGCAGGCGATGCCAGGACTCTGGAGGAATCCGCGACCGGCTGGCGGGTTCAGACCGAGAGGGGCCCGGTGGAGGCGGGAGCCGTCGTCGTGGCGCTTGGCGCCTGGGCCGACGTGGTCACAAAGCAGCTCGGCTACAACCTGCCGCTCGCCGTCAAGCGCGGCTACCACATGCACTACAAGCCGCAGGGCAACGCGGTGCTCAACCGCCCGACCCTCGATTTCGATCGCGGCTATTTCCTGGCCCCGATGTCCAAGGGAATCCGGCTCACCACGGGGGCGGAATTCGCCCATCGCGATGCACCCAAGACTCCGGTCCAGCTCGGCCGGGCCGAGCCGATCGCCCGGGAGTTCTTCCCCTTGGGCGAGCGTGTCGATCCGGAGCCCTGGATGGGGATGCGCCCCTGCACGCCGGACATGATGCCGATCATCGGTCCGGCGCCGAAGCACAGGAACCTCTGGTTCGGCTTCGGCCACGCCCATCACGGCCTGACCCTCGGACCTGTCACGGGCCGGCTCCTCGCCGAGATGATCACGGGCGAGACCCCGATGGTCGACCCGAAGCCCTACCGGGCGGACCGGTTCTAGCGCGGTAGGCTTTTGAACCTCTGTTTGTGATCATCACATGAATTTTATCCTCTCTGTTTAGAGAGGATTTTGCCTTGAACGATAGGTTAGAA
This sequence comes from Microvirga sp. jy35, assembly GCF_056148915.1. Classification (NCBI taxonomy): domain Bacteria; kingdom Pseudomonadati; phylum Pseudomonadota; class Alphaproteobacteria; order Hyphomicrobiales; family Methylobacteriaceae; genus Microvirga; species Microvirga sp. jy35. The sequence goes on from NZ_JBWBEW010000047.1 coordinate 15,175, forward strand.
CGTTTATGATCCGCTCCAACGTTACGGGGGAGCGAATGCTGGGAAGTGACCGATCGCTGGTCAGCGCCATCTACGAGGCCGCGGTCGTTCCTGAACGTTGGTTTCATGTCTTCGAGCAGATTTCCGCCTTTGCAGGAGCCAATGGCGGCTTCATGATTGCCGATACGGGCGGGGGTGCGCGGTCGTGGGTCGCCACGGAGCGCTTTCGGCCCGTTCTGGGGGAGTTCTATGCGCAGGGCTGGCACCTGCGGAACGCCTGGGCCGAGCGAGGGAGCCGGCGAAAGCGCCTCCATTTCTTCGATGAGACCGAGATCTTCGCTCCCGGCGAGCTCGATCCCATCCCAATGTACCGGGACTTCATCCGCCCCCAGGGCGGCGGCTGGTCTGCGGGCGCCCTGATGCAGTTCCCCGGCGGCGGACAGGTGTCCATGCGGTTCGAGCGCCCCTTCCATCATGGGCCCATGGAGGATGATCTGCGGGCGCGGCTGAACCTGCTCCGGCCGCACCTGGCTCGCGCGGCCCTCCTGTTCACCAAGCTCGGCCTGCGTCAGGCTCGCTCGACGGTGTCGGCCCTGCAGTTCATGGACATACCAGCGGCTGTACTCACCCGAAGCGGACGGCTCCTCGCCTGCAACGCGGCCATGGAGTCCCGGCTGTCGCAGGAGAGCGTGGGAGCCGGAGACCGGCTTGCCTTCTCGGATAAAGCCGCGCAGCTCGCCCTGAGCGAGAGCCTCGAGCGGATCACCGTCGGTGCATTCGAGCGGCTCCGCGGTCCCATCGCCTTGCCGGCAACGGAGGAGCAGGGGGCAGCGGTCGCCTATCTGATCCCGATGCGCGGGGCGGCCCAGGACCTGTTCGGCTGCGAGAGCACGCTCCTGATGATCCGGCCGGCGCATTCTGAAAGCAGGCTCATGGATCTGGTGCGGACCCGTTTCGTGATCGATGCCGGCAAGGCCCAGCGCTGGGCGCGCCTGATATCCGCCACCTGCCCACGCCTGGCAGCCGCTCTCCTCGCCTCGAGCGAGAAGGTTCAGGACGCCCTTGACCGCACGCTCGGACGAACCACGAACGGGCTGGAAGCCCGCATGGCGAGTTTCCTGTGGCGGCTGAGCGACGACCCGGAATGCCGGTCTATCACGAAGCGGGAAGCCGCCTTGCTCTAACCCTGCTCACTTTCCCGAAGCGGTCCCCCCAGGCCGGCTGCGCGCCGGGATAGGGCAGGGCCGTGGCTTCGTAGACGCCGCGGGCGATGGCGCGGGTCAGGCAATCGGCGGCGAGCGCCGTGATTTCCGTGAATTCCGTCGCCTCGTCCCGAAGGGCTTTGCGTCCGGTCGCGGCGGCGAAGATCGTGTCACCGTCGAACAGGGCGTGGGAGAAGCGCAGGCCGCGGGCGAGTCCGGCATGGGACGCAATGGCGAGGCGCCTGGCCTGGGCCTTGGTCAGCACCGCATCGGTGGCGACCAGGGCGATGGTGGTGGCCGGCTGGGGCCCGCCTTTCCAGACGAGCGAGCGCATCTTCGGGCTGACCTGCGAGGGAAGCCCCAGGCCGCCGAACTCGCTCCCTTCCTCGAGAGCCCCGGCCCAGAAATGCGGACCGTCGCCGATGATCGCAGAGGCGACAGCATTGACGATCACGAGGGCGCCGACCCTGTGGCCCGAGGTTGTCGTCGCGCTCGTGGAGCCAAGACCGCCTTTCAGGGTGGCCGTGGTCGCCCCGTAGCCGCCGCCTGCGGTGCCGAGGTCGAAATCGACGCTGGCCTGTTCCGCCGCCTGGAATCCGAGCTCGCGATAGGGCGGATAGCGGCCCCAATCCTTGTTGCCGCCGTTGATGAGATCGAAGCTGGAGGCCTGGCACACGATGGGGACGAGGGCCTCCCGGACCGCAAAGCCGATCCCCTGTTCCCTGAGGTATGCCTGAACCCCGCCCGCCGCATCGAGGCCGAAGGCGGAACCGCCGGAGAGCACCACCCCATGGATGCTGGGCACCATCTTGTCGGGGTCGAGCAGATCGGTCTCGCGGGTGGCGGGCGCCCCGCCCATGGCGAAGCAGGAGGCAACCGCCGGCTCGTCGAAGAGCGCCACCGTGACGCCGGAGCCGAGGGCCGCGTCGTGGGCATTGCCGATTCGAAGGCCTGCCACGTCGGTGATGAGATTGCGCGCCTGAGTCATGGCCTTAAGAAAACCGGAAACCGGATCCCTTCACAAGCTGGCGAAGCGGCGTTTCACCGGCTTTCTAAGACAGGAGCAACGGGCTAAAGCATCGGACCCAAAAGTGGGCTCCACTTTTGGGTCCGATGCATTCTTCTTTGATGAGAGCATCGTTGATGCGGAAAACCGGATCCACTTTTCCGCACGATGCTCTAAAAGGCTCGTCATGCTCAGCGTTTCCTTCCCGGCCGCGGCCCTCGGCGGCCTCATCAGTTTCTTGAGCCCCTGCGTGCTGCCGCTGGTGCCGCCCTATCTGTCGTTTCTCGCCGGCACCACCTTCGACCAGTTGAGCGCGGGCGACGACCGGGCCGTCCGGAGGAGGGCGGTTCTGGCGGCGCTCCTGTTCGTGGCGGGCTTCTCGACCGTGTTCGTGCTGCTCGGGGCCACCGCGTCCGCCCTGGGCCAGGTGATCCGGCAGTACCTCGATGTCCTGAGCACCGTGGCCGGTATAGCCATCATCGTCATGGGCCTGCACTTCCTCGGCGTGTTCCGGATCGGCCTGTTCTACCGGGAGGCGCGGTTCAGCGTGACCCGACCGGTCGGACTCTGGGGAGCCTATGTGATGGGATTGGCCTTCGCCTTCGGCTGGACGCCCTGCATCGGCCCGGTGCTGGCGGCGATCCTCACCGTTGCGGGGACGGAGGACAGCGTGTCCCAGGGAGCCCTGCTGCTGGCGGCCTATTCGGCGGGCCTCGGCATACCGTTCCTGCTCGCCGCCTTCGCCATGAAGCCCTTCGTGGCGCTTCTCAAGCGCGTGCGCTCCCGCTTCGTTCTGATCGAGAAGACCATGGGCGTTCTCCTCGTCCTGACCGGCATCGCGTTCCTCACCGGCTGGATCACCACCATGTCGTTCTGGCTCCTGGAGACGTTTCCAGCGCTCGGGCGGCTCGGATAAGGTTGCACAGGAATCGGGTCGCTCCCCTGAAGCAGGCTCGCCATTCTGGTGATCCCTCACAGGAGATCACCCATGACGTTTCACATCCGCGGCCTTGATGCCGAACCCTATGCAAAGCTGTTCCATCTCGACGAAACCGCTCTCGAGGCTCTCGGGGCCAAGCGGGTCGTTGCCGATGCCCCTGACATGTATCCCTGCCGGATCGCCCTGGAGCGGGTCGCGGAGGGGGAGGAGCTTCTGCTGCTCAACCATACCCACCAGACGAATCCGGCCTCGCCTTACCGCGCGGCCGGGCCGATCTTCGTCAGCCGCTCCGCCAGGACGGGGAGCTACCGGGGCGAGCTGCCGCCGATGCTGCGGGACCGGCTTCTGTCCCTGCGCGCCTACGATGCCAATGCCTTCATCGTCGATGCCGAGGTGGGCGAGGGCGGGGAGGTGTTGCGCCTGATCGAGCGCTTCCTCGCCAACCCGGAGGTTGCGCATGTGGATGCCCACTTTGCCCGGCGCGGATGCTTTGCCGCGCGGGTCGAGCGGGCCTGACGTCAGACCTCGATCCGGTGCCCTGCCGCCCGCAGGGCGCCCATCGCACGATCCGCGTCCTGCTCCTTCACCAGCACGTAATCGGTGCTGAAGGTCGAGGTGGCGAAGATGCCGATGCCGGCCTTGGCCAAGGGCTCCAGCACGGAGGCGAGAATCCCCGGCACATTGAAGTCGAAGCTCTGAACGATCCGAAAGCACCGCCAGCCTGCATCGATTTCCGCCTCGGGCGGCGCCTGGCGGAGGGGGCAGACGAGGGTCGTTTCCTCGACGGCCTGCACCAGGAGGGTGAAGGCCCCCGGCTGGGGCATGCCGACAGGCGTGCCGGCGGGGAAGCGGCAGATGGCGTAGGGATCTGCAAGCAGGGAAAGGGTTAGCGTGGGCATGGTCACCGTTCTTGAGAAGCGTTTGGAAATTTCCCTCCCTCGTCATCATCGGCCTTGAGCCGGCGATCTCGATCCGAAAGATCTCGCGCTTTTCCGATCGGGATGGCCGGGACTGATCCCCGGATCAAGTCCGGGGACGGCCATGACGCTGAAGTCATATCCACTGAAGATCAAGAAGCCCTCGCTTCCTGTTCTTGATATCCTTCGAGCAAGGATCTGCATGAGAAAACCCGCCCTGTTGCCAGGGCGGGTTTCCGAACGTTCGGCTTTCAGGCCGGTCGATTACATGCCGAGCTCGTTGCCCGAGTAGTCGATCTTGCCGTCGGCACCCTTCTTCCAGACGTACATCACGTAGTCCGGACGGGTGATGTCGCCCTTCTTGTCGAAGGTGATGTCGCCGATCACGGTCTTGAAGGGCTTGCCGGCCTTCATCGCGTCGGAGATCTTCTTGCCGTCGGTGCCGCCAGCCTGCTTCGCCGCCTCGGCTAGGATCTGGGTCGCGGCGTAGGAGTACAAGGTGTAGGCTTCCGGCTCGAAGTTCTTGGCCTTGAACTTGGCTACGGCGTCCTTCGCGTTCGGGTTCTTGCGCGGATCCGGCGAGAAGGTCATCAGGGTGCCTTCGGCGCCCGGGCCGGCGATCGAGGTGAACTCGGCCGACACGATGCCGTCACCCGACATCATCGGGGCCTGGAGGCCCTGGTCGCGCATCTGGCGGATGATGAGGCCGGCTTCCGTGTGGAGGCCGCCGAAGTAGACGACGTCGACACCAGCCTGCTTCAGCTTCGACACGAGCGCGGAGTAGTCCTTCTCGCCCGGGTTGACGCCTTCATACACGACTTCCTTCAGACCCTTGGAGTTCATGGTCTTCTGGGTCTCGTCGGCAAGGCCCTTTCCGTAGGGGGTCTTGTCGTGAACGACGGCAACCTTCTTGCCCTTGAACTTGTCGGCCAGGTAGCTGCCTGCAACGAGGCCCTGCTGGTCGTCGCGACCGCAGGTGCGGAACGTGTTCCACATGCCGCGCTCGGTGTATTGTGGGTTGGTCGAAGCGGGCGAAACCTGGACGATGCCGGCTTCCTCGTAGACCTGCGAGGCCGGGATCGAGACGCCGGAGTTGAAGTGGCCGACCACGAACTTCACGCCTTCGGCGGCGAACTTGTTCGCGACCGACACGCCCTGCTTGGGGTCCGACACGTCATCGCCAACGACGACCTGCAGCTTCTGGCCGTTGATGCCGCCAGCTGCGTTGATGTCTTCGACAGCCTGCTCGACGCCGTTCTTCAGCTGGGCGCCGAAGGCCGCGTTCGGGCCGGTGATGGGGCCAGCAACGCCGATCTTGATCTGGGCGCTGGCAGCGCTGGAGAAGGCGAGGCCAAGACCAAGCGCCACGCCGGTCAACAGCAATTTCTTCATGAGGTCACTCCTCTGGGTGGTTTTATAGGCCCCTCTTCCTCGTGGGGCCGGTTTGGCGGGGGTACCCCCGCCTTCCGCGGAACATCATGCTTGTTTTTAAGCGGATGTCACCTGGGAATCTTTTGGGCTTAGCCCTTGGTCGCAGAAGCCTTTTCCCGCCAGGAAAACGGGCCGCTCCGCTCGTAGAGCCAGCGGTACTGCGTGGTCATCATGCGGGCCCGCCGGTACTGGAAGCCCAGGGCCCCGATGATCAGCAGGACGATGGTGTCGATCGCATAATAATGGATCGACAGCAGGGTACCGCCGAACAGGGCGAAGTGGATGAAGCGGACCGCGGCGCCCAGGATGAACAGGTAGAGAATCAGAGTCCAGAAGGGGCGCCAGGTGAGGGCGATGGCCCGGCCTGTCATCCAGGCGGCCCATCCGCCCATGATCACGGTGATGAGAAGGAAGAGCCAGAACGACGGCTCTTCGTAGAGGATGCCCTGCATCAGTGATGCCCTCCTTCGAGATAGGCCGCTTTGACCTGCGGGTCTTCGAGCAGTTCCCTGCCGGTTCCGCTCATGGTGATGTTGCCCGTCACCATCACGTAGCCGCGATGGGCGAGTTTCAGGGCGTGATAGGCGTTCTGCTCCACGAGGAAGACCGTCATTCCGTCCTTCTCGTTGAGCTCCTTGATGATCTGGAAGATCTGCTTCACGATCAGGGGCGCCAGTCCCAGCGACGGCTCGTCCAGGAGGAGGAGCTTCGGGCGGCTCATGAGCGCCCGGGCGATGGCCAGCATCTGCTGCTCGCCGCCCGAGAGGGTGCCGCCGCGCTGCTGCAGGCGCTCCTTCAGGCGCGGGAACAGGGTGCAGACCCGCTCGAGATCCTGGTCGAAATGGGCCATCCCGTTCATGGACGCGCCCATCTGCAGGTTCTCGTAGACCGTCATGCGCGGAAAGATGCGCCGGCCCTCGGGAGACTGGGCGATCGACAGGCGGGCGATCTCGTGGGTGGGCAGCTTAGTGATGTCCCGCCCCGCATAGGTGATCGACCCTTCGCGGCACCGCGGGTTGCCGAAGATGGTCATCATCAGGGTCGACTTGCCGGCGCCGTTGGCGCCGATCAGCGTGACGATCTCGCCCTCGTTCACATCCATGTCCACGCCCTTGAGGGCGATGATGTTGCCGTAATAGGTCTTCACGCCGCGCACGCTGAGAAGCGGCTGGCGGGAAGGGGAAGCCTGGGGATTCTGCATCGCGATGTTTGCTCCAGCGGTGCTCATACGCCGATCTCCGCTTCGACCTTCTCGACCTCGTCGTCGGCCACGCCGAGATAGGCGGCGATGACCTTGGGATCGTTCCTGACCTCGACGGGCAGGCCGTCCGAGATCTTGATGCCGTAGTCCAGCACGACCACGTGGTCGGAGATTTCCATCACCACCGACATGTCGTGCTCTATCAGGAGGATCGAGGTGCCCTGCTCGTCGCGGATCGACAGCAGGAGCTGGTTCAGCTCCAGGGACTCGCGCGGGTTGAGGCCGGCCGCCGGCTCGTCCAGGCAGAGCAGGAGCGGATCGGTGCACATGGCGCGGGCGATCTCCAGGCGGCGCTGGTCGCCGTAGGGCAGGTCGCCGGCCGGTTCGTCGGCCCGATGGATCAGGCGGGTCTTCTCGAGCCAGAACTTGGCCTTCTCGATGGCCTCCTTCTCGGCCTTGCGGTAGCCGCCGATGCCGAGGACGCCCATGAAGGTGAAGCCGGACGCGATCATCAGCGGGTTGTGCTGGGCCACCAGCAGATTCTCGAGCAGGGTCATGCCGGAGAACAGGCGGATGTTCTGGAAGGTACGGGCGACCTTGCCCTTCCAGTTGATGTCGAAGCCCGGCAGCCGCTCCAGGAGCAGGTGCGAGCCGTCCGGCTTGCGCAGGGCGATCATGCCTTCGGTCGGCTTGTAGAAGCCGGTGATGCAGTTGAAGACCGTGGTCTTGCCGGCTCCGTTGGGTCCGATGAGCGCGGTGATCTCGCCGCGCCCGGCCTTGAACGAGAGGTCGTTGACGGCCACGAGGCCGCCGAAGCGCATCGTGAGATGCTGTACGTCGAGGATGGGATCCTGCAGCCAGCGCATTAGCCGTGTCCTTCCTTCACGAGCGAGCCGGAGATGGCCTTGCGCTCTTTCAAGATCACTGAGGGTTCACGTTCCGAGATCAGGCCGCGCGGACGCCAGACCATCATCGCCACCATGCCCATGCCGAAGAGCAGCAGGCGGTATTCGTTCGGGTCGAATCCTGTGCCGAAGACGGATTGGAGGAAGGTGAGATTGCGCAGGACCTCGGGGCCGCCGACCAGCACGATGGCCGCGATGGCCACGCCGATCTGGGATCCCATGCCGCCCATGACCACGATGGCCAGGATGATCGCCGATTCCAGGAAGTTGAAGCTCTCCGGCGAGACGAAGCCCTGACGGACCGCGAAGAACGATCCGGCGAAGCCGCCGAACATGGCCCCGATGGCGAAGGCCGTCAGCTTGGTGTTCGTGGTGTTGATGCCCAGCGACCGGCAGGCGATCTCGTCCTCGCGCAGGGCTTCCCAGGCGCGTCCCACGGGCAGCTTGCGCAGGCGCATGGTGACGAAGTTGGTCAGGAGAGCCAGCGCCAGGATGAGGTAGTACAGGAAGATCATCCTGTGCATGCCGTTGAACTCGAGCCCGAAGGTTGCTGCGAAACCGCCTTCGCCCGCCGTGAAGGGCAGGCCGAAGAAGGTGGCGCGCGGGATCGACGAGATGCCGGCGCCGCCGTTGGTCAGGTCGACCCAGTTGATGAGCACGAGGCGGATGATCTCGCCGAAGGCCAGCGTCACGATGGCGAGATAGTCGCCGCGCAGGCGCAGCACCGGAAAGCCCAGGATCATGCCCCAGAAGGCCGCCAGGATGCCGGCGAGCGGCAGGCAGATCCAGAACGATAGGCCGAACGTGGTCGAGAGCAGGGCGTAGGAATAGGCCCCGACCGCGTAGAAGGCCACATAGCCCAGATCGAGCAGGCCCGCGAGGCCCACCACGATGTTCAGGCCCCAGCCGAGCATCACGTAGGTGAGAATCAGGATGCCCAGATCGACCCAGTAGCGCGACTCGTTGAGGCCGCCCTGGATCAGGTAGATCAGGACCGGAAACGCCACGGCAATCCCGAGGAAGAACGGAATGGCGAACTTGGACACATGCTGGAATGCGCTCGGCATCGCATGGACCTGTTCCGTCGCCTGGCGTGAGCTCGGGGTCGCCTTGGCATAGGCCCGCGACGCCGTGAAGGCATGGAGCACAAGGCGCAGGCCGAACACGATGGCGCAGACGATCGCCACCAGGCCCCAGCGGGGGGTCAGGAACAGATCGGCGCCGCTCTGGTCCGTCTTGTAGGCCAGGATCGGGATGGACAGCCCTAAGGTGATCAGCGTCGCCTTGAGGGCGTCCTTGAAGGCCGCGGCCAGATCGAAGTGCCTCGAGACGGCTTGGGTCTGGGCCGTTGTGGTGATGGAAGGAGCGTTCATAGCGTTTAAGCTCCTTAAACCTTCTCGACCTCAGGCCGTCCGAGAATGCCGGAAGGCATGAAGATGAGAACGATGGCGAGGATCGAGAACGCGGCCACGTCCTTGTACTCGATCGAGAAATAGGCCGACCAGAAGGTCTCGATGAGGCCGATGATCAAGCCGCCCAGAACCGCGCCGGGGAGCGAGCCGATGCCGCCCAGGACCGCGGCCGTGAAGGCCTTCACGCCCGGCACGAAGCCGTCGCTGAAGCTCACGACGCCATAATACAGCAGGTACATGGTGCCGGCGACCGAGGCGAGGGCCGCGCCGATCACGAAGGTGAGCGAGATCGTCCGGTCCACGTTGATGCCGAGCAGGGCGGCCATCTTCCGGTCCTGCTCGCAGGCGCGCTGGGCACGGCCGAGGGAGGTCTTCTGAACGACGTACCAGAAGATCGTCAGCAGCACCGCCGTGACCACCATGATGATGATCTGCTTGTAGGACAGGGCCACGTTGTAGCCGCTTGCGCCCTGGAACAGGACGATCACGTCCTGAACCATCGGGGGTGTCGGCTTGTTGCGGGCTCCCTGCGCCACCTGGACGAAGTTGGACAGGAAGATCGAGACGCCGATGGCCGAGATCAGCGGGGCCAGGCGGAACGAGCCGCGCAGGGGCCGGTAGGCGATGCGCTCGACGGTCCAGCCCCATAGGGACGTGAGGATCATGGCGATGATCAGCACGAAGAACAGGGCCAGCACCACGGACGAGATCCCGAGCCAGGTGGTCAGGATCAGGAAGAAGATGAGCGAAATGAACGCCGAGAGCATGAAGACGTCGCCGTGGGCGAAGTTCACCATGCCGATGATGCCGAAGACCATCGTGTAGCCGATGGCGATGAGGCCGTAGATCGACCCCAGAGTCAGCCCATTGATGAGCTGCTGCACAAAGATTTCCATGTCCTACCCTTGCCCCTCTGGAACGGGGTCATTCTTGGGAAACGATGCAGGAAAGCACGATGCTGGAACATCGCCAACCCTGACCTAAGGTGCGGGTGTCTCTAGCAAACCGAATTTCATTCGACAATGTACTGTTAAGATTCCTATCGCCTTGTTTGACGATATCTTCGCCGAGAGTTGTGCGAATGCGGCCCGGAAGGCCGAACGCCGCCGCTTTCCAAGGAGCGGCTCAGGGACCATATGGTCTCCCATGGCCTTGTGCTCTGTCTGAAATGAGTGGAAGAGGCTTGTCTGGATCCAGATGTCGAAGACTCAAGCCTCCCCCGAACACCCCGTACCGGGTGCGCCCAATGCCGACACCATGCTCTTCCGCGAGGGCATGAGCCGTGTCGCCGGGGCCGTTCACGTGGTCACGACCGATGGTGCCGCCGGGCGCGCGGGCTTCACGGCCACGGCGGTGACCCCGGTTACAGACGGTCCGGCTTCGCTCCTGGTCTGCGTCAACACAGCCTCACGATCAGCCCAGGCCCTGCTCTCGAACCGGGTTTTCTGCGTGAACACCCTCGCAGCCGCTGATCTTGAACTCGCGGAGATCTTCGCCGGTCGCGCCGGCATTCAGGGGGCGGAGCGCTTCAGCAGAGGGGAGTGGGACATCCTGGCTACGGGCTCGCCTGCCCTAGGGACAAGCCTCGTGTCCTTCGACTGCAGGATCAGCGATGCCCGGGTGGTGGCCACTCACCACGTGATCATCGGAGAGATCGTCGGCATCAGGCTCGGGGAGCGCAGGCCGGCGCTCATCTATCAGGCCCGGCACTATCACGGGCTCTGAGGTCTCGCGCGCAGAGGCTTCCCAAGCGCCCATGCCAAGCCCCTATGCCAAGCCTCCATGGCCGGCAAAAGAGAGGGCCGGCCTGCTGCAAGCCAGCGAGGCGGCCCTGAGTTGTGAAGGGCTGTAGGTGAACAGTACCTCCAAAGGGCTAATCCGAAAGAGGTGTGTGCGGTTCGACGCGATCCCGGGAAATTTCCCGGATTTCCAAGAAAAAAGCCCTTCACGAGGGGAGGTGAAGGGCTTTGAGGGTCTCGAAGACCTGGGGGCTGTGGCCTTCGTGAGGAGGTAATGCCCTTGCGGAAGGTAGGTTCCGCAAAATTCATCCTCGAGGCCTCCGGGCCGTATGCAGGGGGCGCAGGCCGCAGGGTCTGGAACATTGCGCCAGGCCGATGCGGATGCCTCTTCGTCTCTTGAAGACATGCCTCCGTAGCTTATGTCCCCCTGTCACATTTCAACCAGGATCCGCAGGGCCACGAGCAGGGGATGCCGAGCAACTGGAACAGATCCGATCCTGCCGTGGTCGAGAGATCCTGGGGATCGGCATATCGAGTGGATCCTTCATGAGCGACGGCCCGTTCGAAGGACCGCCGGCCGCGCTTGTCAAATCCAAAGGCGTTGAAGCTCCAGCGGCAGCCGTGACGGCCGCCTGGCTGCAGGGCCGGGGCGAGATGGCGGAGCGCATCCGGGCTCACGACTGGCCGGCGACCTCCCTCGATTCCCTACCGTCATGGCCCCAGAGCCTTCGCACCATCGCCGATCTCATGATCGGCTCCGGGCATCCGGTATTCGTCGTCTGGGGAGCCGATCTCACGCTGCTCTACAACGACAGCTTCGGGCAGGTCCTGGGACCCCGGCATCCGGCGGCCCTCGGCAGACCTTTCCGCGAGGTATGGCCGGAGACTTGGGGCCGGCACGGCCCGATCATCGAAGCGGCATTGTCAGGCGGGGACCGGGATGCCGCCCGGCAACCTGCTTCGTCGGGCGGGCGGTTGGGCTGGCCGGTCGGCGGGTTCTCGTTCTCCTGGACGCCCGTCAGGGATGACACGGGCAAGGTTGCCGGGTTTTACTGCACCGGGAACGAGGCGGCCGACCGCGCTCCCACCGAGGAGCGGCTCAGGCAGGTACAGCAGGCGGCCCGGATCGGCAGCTTCGACTTCGACCGCAACACCGGCAAAGCCGTCGCGTCGCCGGAATACCTGGAGCTGTACGGGCTGCCGGGTGATCGGTCTGAGGCTTTCTCGTACGAGGAATGGATCAGCCTCGTGCATCCGGAGGATCGGTCCTGGATCGAATCCGAAACACGCAGGGCGGTTTCCGACCCCGCTTGCGACCAGCTCGAATACGATTTTCGGATTGCCCGCGCCGACACCGGCGAGATGCGGTGGATCACCGCGCGCACCAAGCTGATCCGGGATGCGGACGGACGCTTCATCCGCTCCCTTGGCGCTCAGTGGGATATCACTGCCGCGAAGGATGCCGAGGTGGCTCTGCGCGAAAGCGAGGAACGCTACCGCTCGTTCATCACCCGCAGTACCGAGGGCATCTGGCTCCTGGAGTTCGCACCCCCGCTCGACACGGGTTTGCCCGTGGAGGAGCAGGTTGATCTGGCCTACCGCCATGGCCGCTTCGTCGACTGCAACGACGCCATGGCACGCATGTACGGGCTTGCCCAGGCCGAGGATCTGGTCGGCAGGACCCTGGAGTTTCCGCTGCCCTCATCCGACCCCGAGGCCAGAGCATACCTGGCCAGCATCGTGTCCTCCGGCTACAGCGTCACCGGGGCGGAATCGACCGAGTACGATGCCGCCGGAAATCCGAAGCATTTCGACAACAGCATCATTGCCATCATTGAGGAAGGGCAGCTGAAACGGCTCTGGGGCATCCAGCGCGACATCACCGATCGCAAGAGGGCCGAGGAGCAGCGCACGCTCCTGATCCACGAGCTGAATCATCGCGTGAAGAACACCCTGGCCACGGTGCAGTCGATCGCGGCTCAGACCCTGCGCAATGCCGGAACGATGCAGGATGCCAAGGAGGCTCTCGAAGGCCGGCTGATGGCCCTGGCCCGCGCGCACGACGTCCTGACGACGGAGAGCTGGGAGGGGGCCGAACTCAAGGACATCGTCGCGCAGGCTCTCGCGCCCTACAGGTCCTTCGGCGAGGATCGCCTGACGATCGCCGGGCCTACGGTCCGCCTGTCGCCCCGGATCGCACTGGCCTTGTCCATGGCGCTTCAGGAGTTGACCACCAACGCCGTCAAGCATGGCGCCTTGTTGAACGCGACGGGGAAGGTCCATGTCGTCTGGGATGTCTCGAGAGCCGAGCCCGGCAGCCGCCTACACCTGCGTTGGCAGGAGACCGGCGGTCCGGTAGTCCAGCCCCCTACGCGACAGGGCTTCGGCTCCCGTCTGATCGAACGCAGTCTCGCGCGCGAACTCAACGGGGATGTTCGGATCGAGTTCCGCCCCGAAGGAATCCTGTGCACCGTCGATGCTCCGCTTGCTTAGATCATTCACGGTGCTGCGATGAGGGCGTGGTCGGATTGGAACCATCGGCCGCAAAAGACCTTTGACAGACACGTGGTTTACAAAGGTGATCCGATGTTCAAGCTTTTCCGCAACCTCTTCATCCTTCGCCAGGCCTGGAAGATGATCAAGCGCCGGCGCTGAAGAACTGGCCTTCTACCCCTGCCTGGCTGATCCCGGAGCATAAGGGCTCCATCCACTGATCTGGACGAACCCGTCCCGGGCCGCGACGACCATGTGCTTGCGATGTCGATGGACGAGGGTGCCGGGCCTGTATCGGTGCGGCTCCTCCCAGCCGGAGGCCTCCCACACATAGACGTAGCGGGACTCGATCTGGGCGAAGGCTTCGATGGATCCGAAGGCGCGGATGGTGCGCAGGACGTCCTGCACGCCGCCGTTCCAGGCGACGGTTCTCTGCGCCTGCGTGACCCTGGGCCAGTAAGTGCCCGGCCCTTGCGGCGTGGCCTCGGCCCATAGGCGGGGCAGGTCTCGGGCGAGTTCCGCTGCAATCTCCTTCGCGGCCATCTGGCATTTGGACAGCAGGGTGTCGTGGGACTCCGCGCCGCTCAGGGAAAAGCGCTTCTGAGCCACGACCGCGCCCGTGTCGAAGGCCGGCTCGAGGGCGTGGGCCGTCATTCCCCATTCGGACAAGCCGTCGAGAATGGCCTGGAACAGCGGGTAGGGCCCTCGTCCCTGCGGCAGGGGTGAAGGGTGGAAGTTGATGGCAAAGGGGATGTGCCGCTCCCAGCCCGTGATCAGCCACGGATATCCCGCAACCACCAGGGCTTCGCAGCCCATGGCTTTCAGACCGGCGAGATCGGCCGGGAGGATCCGGGACATCTGCACCGGCAGGCGCAGCGAGCGGGCGCGGGACAGGGTGACGTCGTTGAAGTCGTAGATGCTGTCGCAGGGACGGCTGAACAGTTTGACCGGCTCCCAGCCTGCGGCGAGAAGCGTCTCGAAAACATCTCCCAGAAAATCGATTCCCGCGAAGGCGAAGCGCATTCCCGGTGATCTCCTTCCGCGATGTTTCCGTTCGGGCTCCGGCTCACGCAATCAACGCAAGATCGCGTGGATGTGCAAGTCCCTTCGTGCATCGTGCGGACCCGGAGGGCCGCGTCGGCGAAAAGCGGAGCCGGTTTTCGGTCCTGTGCGCTTGCGGGAACTTCAAACTGCACTCAAGATTTAGCCTTGAGCATAGGGCAGGAGACCGCCTGCGCTTTTAGAGGTGGATTCCTGTCTGCAAGGCTCGTTCGGGCTTGAGAAGGAGTTCGCATGGTATCCAAGGATTTCATCCGCCAGCTGGAAGGCTACGGGCTGACGACCGCCAAGATCCTGTACCGCATGCCGGATCACCCGTCCTTTCTTCAGACCTACATCTGGCAGGACTATGATCTGGCTCCCCGATTTCCCGTGCTCATCGACTTTCTCGATTTCTGGAAGCGGGAGCTTGCAGGGCCCCTGCACTCGGTCACAGTGGCTCATGCGCAGCTGATCCGTCCCGCCGAGTTCCGGGCGATTCAGGGGGAGATCAACATTCATTGATACGCCTTGGCCCCGGACGTTAAGTCAGGTAGAGAGGCGCCCTGAGCATCCCCGAACCTGTCAGGGCTCCTTGTTTTCCAACGCGCGCACTTCCCAGATCCTGCTCGCCCTCGCGTCCCAGCCGGGCGAGCGCCTCACCGTGCGCGATATCATGGCCGTGCTCCAGGACAGGGCCTTTGCGCTTCTGATCGTGCTGCTGGGGCTGCCCAACTGCCTTCCCATGCCGCCGCCGATCCCGCTGGTCTGCGGCCTGCTGCTGGCGCTGGTCGCCGTTCAGATCGTGTTCGGACGGGAGGCGCCCTGGCTTCCGCGCCAGCTCCTGAACCGCTCCATGGCCCGCACGGACGTGGAGCGGGCCGTCGGTCGCGCGGTCCCGGTGTTTCGCCGGCTCGAGCGCATTTCGCGCCCCCGCATGACCTTCCTGGACACGCCGCTCGCCATGCGCCTCATGGGCGCAGTC
This sequence comes from Microvirga sp. jy35, assembly GCF_056148915.1. NCBI lineage: Bacteria > Pseudomonadati > Pseudomonadota > Alphaproteobacteria > Hyphomicrobiales > Methylobacteriaceae > Microvirga > Microvirga sp. jy35. The sequence continues at coordinate 30,423 of NZ_JBWBEW010000047.1, forward strand.
ATCCTGATTCTGTCGGTGGGACTTCTGTTCGCGCCCCCGTTCGTGGGGCAGATCCCGCTTGGCCTTGCCGTATGCCTTGTCGGCCTGGGGCTCGTGGAGCGGGATGGCTTCGTCGTGGTGGGAGGGCTTCTGATCGGATCGATCGGCCTGACCCTGAGCCTCGGCTTCGTCTATGCGATCTTCGCCGGGATCGACACACTGATGTAAAGAGGGCCTGCGGCCACCCGAGGGTGGCCGCAGAAGCGTGATAACTCAGTCGTCATCCTCGTCGAATTCGGGAGCCGACTTGAGCTGGTCCACGGGCATGTTCACGACGATCCGCATGTCGTCGCTGCTCCGGGCAGAGGTCGAGCCGGTCGTCTGGCCGGAGCCCTGAACGGAGCCGGTGGTCGCCGCGTCCGGGGCATTCATCTGGACGGCGCTCAGGGGCAGGGCCACAGTGCGGTCGCCGAGGCCCGCATCAACCTCGATGACGACGGCGACAACCTTGCCGCTGCGGTCGAGCACCAGATCTTCGATGTCGCCGATGTCCTTGTTGTCGGCGCCGACAACATCTTCATCCATGATCTTGGAAGCGAGCATCTGACCGGCCTCGAGCCGCGTCATGAAATTCACGCCTGCCGGAGCAGCGGCGCCGGAGGAGGGCTGGGCCGGCGTGGACTGGGCCAGGGCGGCCGAGGCCAGCAGGGTGGAGCCGAGCAGACCGGCAGTCAGCAACTTCTTCATTCTCATCTCCCGATTACGTTGTTCGTGGTGGTGTAACGCGGTCGGGAGGGGTTGGTTCTGTGGCCAAGCTCAGATCAGGCGCAGACCTTTGAGGCTGGCATGACCCTCGCGGCCCACGATGATGTGGTCGTGGACGGTGATCCCCAAGGGCCTGGCCACCTCGATGATCTCACGGGTCATCTTGACGTCGGCGGAGGACGGCGTGGGGTCCCCCGAGGGGTGGTTATGGACCAGGATCAGGGCTGAAGCGGAGAGTTCGAGGGCGCGCTTGACCACCTCGCGCGGATAGACCGGCGTGTGGTCGACCGTGCCCGATTGCTGCACCTCGTCGGCGATGAGCGCGTTGCGCTTGTCGAGGAAGAGCAGGCGGAACTGTTCCTTGTCCATGAAGGCCATGGCGGTGCGGCAGTAGTCGATGACGGACGTCCAGGAGGAGAGAATCGGGCGCTTGGCGACCTCGCCCCTGGCGAGGCGGCGGGCGGAGGCCTCCACGATCTTCAGGTCCGTGACCACGCTCTCGCCGATCCCGTCCACCTCCATGAGCCGGTTGGGCGAGGCGGCCAATACCTCGGCGAAGGTGCCGAAGCGCTTGAGCAGCTCCTTGGCGATGGGCTTCACGTCCCGGCGCGGGATGGAGCGGAAGAGCACGAGCTCCAGCAGCTCGTAGTCCGGGACGGCATCGCCGCCCACCTCCATGAAGCGGGCGCGCAGCCGGTCGCGGTGGCCGTGATAATGGGGAAGGTCGTCGCTCATGCCCGCCCGTTGCTTCTTGCCTCAACGTACTCCGGAATTGGGGTTCCGGCGCATCATTGTTACCTTGTAGGCCAGAAGCGATGCGGGAGGCTAGTGTCAAGCTCGCTTCACGACGGCTTGTCCAGCCCCTTGGGCGAATAGGTGAACACCTCCGCGCCGGTCTCCGTCACGCCCACCATGTGCTCGAACTGGGCCGAGAGGGAGCGGTCGCGGGTCACGGCGGTCCAGCCGTCCGCCAGGACCTTCACCTGCGGCCGCCCCAAGTTGATCATGGGCTCGATGGTGAAGAACATGCCGGCTTTCAGCTCCACGTTGTAGGCCGGCTCCACGTAGTGGAGGATCGTCGGCGAGTCGTGGAAGACCTTGCCGATGCCGTGGCCGCAGAAGTCCCGCACCACGGAGCAGCGCTCGGCCTCCGCATAGGATTGGATCGCCGCGCCGATGTCGTTGGTGGTGGCGCCCGGCCTGACGACCGCGATGCCGCGCAGGAGGCATTCATAGGTGATCTCGCAGAGGCGCTGCGCGCGGCGCGGCACCTCGCCCACGTAATACATGCGGCTCGAATCCCCGTGCCAGCCATCGAGGATGAGAGTCACGTCGACATTCATGATGTCCCCGTCGCGCAGGGGCTTGTCGTTGGGAATGCCGTGACAGACCACATGGTTGATCGAGGTGCAGATCGTCTTCGTGTAGCCGCGGTAGTGCAGGCAGGCCGGATAGGCGCCATGATCGCGGATGAAGTCGAAGGCGAGCTTGTCCAGAAACTCCGTGGTGACGCTGGGCTTCACGTGTTCCGACAGCATGTCGAGGCATTCGGCCACCATGCGGCCGGCGCGCCGCATCCCTTCGAAGTCCGATGGGCCGTGCAGCGGGATCTCGGCGGCGCGCTTGCGCTCGACAACATCGGTCTCGGTCATTATCAATCCTTGGTCTCTTGCCCGGAATGTAAGGATCGCCGAGCGCGAAGCAAGCTAAAGCATCGGACACAAAAGCGGATCTGCGCTTTTGGGATCGATCCGGTGCTTCCTGCGTGAATGAGAGCATCGTCGGGTGCGACAACCGGGGCCACGTTCCGCTGACGCGTCCCTTTCGGGTCCGCACGATGCTCTAAAGTCCTCATGCCCCGCTTGCGATTGGCCTCCGGGGGTGTCATGAGCAACCCCGTTCATCCGCTTCGTGGCTCCGGATTCCTCGATAATGAATGATTCCCGCCCCTTCGGGGACTTTGCGCCTTCAGGTCTCACCCGCTGGGTGATCGACCGCACGCGCGGGTTGCCCCAGGGATGGGCGGGCCGCAGGCTGGCCCTGATGCTGCGCCACATGGCCATGAAGATGCTCAAAGGCCTGCCGCTCGATCTCGAGACGTTCGGCGTCAGGATGCGGCTTTATCCCTACAAGAACGTGTGCGAGCGCCGGCTCCTCTTCACCCCGCAATATTTCGATGCCGACGAGCTCAGGATCCTGGCATCTCGCATCCAGGAAGGGTTCACCTTCATCGATGTGGGCTCGAACGTGGGTTGGTACGCGCTGTTCCTGGCTCGGGAGGCCGGCCCTGCCGTCGCGACCCGGATCCTCGCCGTCGAACCGCAGCCCGAGATCTTCGACCGCCTGATCTACAACATCCGACAGAACCCGTTCGGCACGATCAAGGCCGTCGATTGCGCGGTGGCGGACAAGACAGGCGAGCTCACCCTGTTCCTCGACCCCCTCAACCGGGGTGAGGCGAGCCTCAAGATCGTCAATTCCAGCCAGACGGATGCCATCCGGGTGCCGGCCGTGACCCTGCTCGATCTTCTGAGCCGCGAGGGCCTGACCCGGGTCGACGCGATCAAGCTCGATGTGGAGGGGGCGGAGGACCTGGTCCTCGACCCGTTCTTCCGGGATGCGCCGGCCTCGCTCTATCCGTCCATATTCATCGTGGCGAACGTGCCGGACCGCTGGCAGGCCGATGTGATCGGCCTCCTCACGGGCAAAGGCTACCGGCAGGTCCTCGAGACCAAGATGAACCTGGTTTTCGAGCGGGGCTGAGAAGCTGCGACGTCTCCCTTAGTGTCATCCCCGCGAAGGCGGGGATCCATAACCACTGACGGCGCTCCATTCTGCGATGCTGGTGTTTATGGATTTCCACGCCTACGGCGCGGCCCTTCGGGTCAGGCCCGGCTCTGCCGCCCTGGAATGACAAGCTTGCTATCTTGGCGTCACGATCTCCACCGGCCGGTCGATGGTCACCTCCTCGGGCGTGACACGGCAGACATAGGCGTAGGATTCCACCCCCGAGGCGAGAGCGTGCCGGAAGGCCTTGTCGTAGGCCGGATCGATATCGCGGGCGACGTCGAAGCGCTCGGCATCCATCTGGATGACATAGACGAGGGCGGCTCTCGCGCCCTGGGCCCTCATATCGGCCAGCTCATAGAGGTGCTTGGCGCTGCGGGCAGCCACGCAGTCCGGGAACTCGGCGAAGCCCGCCTCGCGCATGAGGTGGCAGTTCTTCACCTCCAGATAGCAGGGCGGCTCGCCGTCCTTCTCCAGCAGGAAGTCGACCCGGCTGTTGCGGCCGTACTTCACCTCGGGCCGGACGCGATCGTAGCGGGCGAAGGGAGCAAGGCGCCCCTCGCGCAGGGCCTCGGCCACCAGCAGGTTGGGGCGGGAGGTGTTGATCCCGATGAGCTGGAGCGGCCCGCCGCCGGCCGCGACCTCCACGAACTCCCAATTGTACTTGAGCTTGCGGTTGGGGTTCGTCGCCCGCGAGAGAAGGACCCGGCTGCCGGGCTCCTTCAGGCCCATCATGGCCCCGGGATTGGCGCAATGGGCGGTGACCACCTCGCCGGTGTCGAGGGCGACATCCGCCAGAAATCGCTTGTAGCGCTCGATGAGACGGCCCTCGAGCAGGGTTTCCTGAAAACGCATCCACAACCAACATTCGACTGTAAAAATCCCTGGTAGCAGGGGAGAAGCCTCAGGTTCAACCCAGCCTGCATCCCTGTCACCCCCAGAGCAGCAGGGAAGGGGATTGCTGGCGCTGAGCCTGCGGGTGGATTCGCTTCCCCTCCGCTGCGCTCCAGCCGGGAATGACACCTTGCCGGTCCTGACAACCGCCTCGTCATCCCCGTCCCCGGACTAGATTCGGGGATCTGCGCCATTGCTGCCCACCCCTCCGGCCTCATCCTGAGGAGCAGACGAAGTCTGCGTCTCGAAGGAGATTCCAGCACTCTCTGGAGCCTCCTTCGAGACGGTCGCTTCAGTGACCTCCTCAGGATGAGGACAGAGGGTTTGGACTGGAGACGTGGATGGCCGGCACAAGGTCGGCCATGACGCGGTGGGGCAGTGTAATGTTCTTACTTTGTTCTTGACAGCTCGCCTAAGCTCGGCTATATCGTTTG
>NZ_JBWBEW010000048.1:0-33879 GCF_056148915.1 Microvirga sp. jy35
CACCTGGACGGCTGATCCGGATGAAATCATCGCCGCCGTCAGGCGTGGGCACCAAGCGTTAGATTCGATCCACTAGCACATATCCATCCTGATAGACGGCTCGCCACAGCCAGTGCTTCTGGCCTGCTATGTTGATCACAGCCTCATAGAGATAGCGCATGTCATGGCGGCTTGGCGCTCTGTACTTGAGGCGGTGGGCATAAGCTGAGCCGAACTTCAGGGCGCAGCGGCGAACAGTCTAGTCGGAGACAACGATGCTGCGCTTGAGCAGCATCTCCTCAATCAATCGCAGGCCCAATGAAAACCTGAAGTAGAGCCATACCGTGTGGGCAATGATCTTGGGTGCAAAACGATAACGTTTGTAGCTGACAGGCTGTGGCATGCCCTCGGTCTTACTCTACAGGGACTAACCAAGAGGTATCATGCCATCAAAGGGCGAACTACGCGTCACTCAAACAAATAAGCCGGCAACTTTGGCGTTGACACACAGAAGATTGGTGCGAGTATAGAATACGTTGTATTCATATGAAAGACAACAGGGTTGGCTGTTCGTCCGTTATCTTCCGTGCTGAAGGCTTTCACCGCGTTGGACATCGTTGCGTCGTCCAACGAACCTCTGCGCTTGGCCGACGTGGCACGCATGTTAGGGGAGGCGCGAGCAACTACACTTCAACGACTGGTGACTCTTGTTGAAGCGGGCTGGATCGAACAGAGCGAGGACAATCGCTATCGGCTTAGCCTGAAAGTCCTGCACCATGCTGCCATTGCACTAGAGCAGGCAGGCATCGGAACACGTCTCGTGGATATTCTGCAGGACGTAGTAGCCGAGAGTGGCGAGACCGCTTCCCTGGCCATTCTCGACGGAACAGAGTCGGTCATCATCAACCGGGTCGAGTCACGAGGCTTACTGCGGGCCGATCTTCGGATCGGCACCCGACTTCCACTCTCAGACTCGGCGACAGGGCGGGTTCTCGTTGCTTATGCGTCGCCAATGACCTTGGACCGCATTAAGGGCTCCGGCGTTGAGGTTGGCGACCCCGCCATCTTCGCCGAGGTGCGCGAGCGCGGTTATGCCGTATCGGGCCCGCTAGGGCCGCGGACTGTAACGGCTGTTGCAGCGCCGGTCTTCGACTCCCGCGGCGATTGTATCGCCGCCCTCTCAATTTCGGGTCCAACCAACGGCTTCGATCCTGACCTGAGCTCCAGAATTGTCACGCACGCCGCATCCAGAGCAACAGCCCGCATCCGTGGAGCCAAAGAGTGACTGCAGTCCGAAAACTTGATCTACGGGAGAACCATCTCCTCCATCGATTAATGCGCCCCGCCTCGGAGCTAATGAAGCCCGAGCGATTGGCAGCCATCCAGCCGTCCCGGGTCAGTGCATCGCGCGCTCTCATGAACCAAGCGGTTCGTGAAAGTTGGCAAATCAAGTGCAAGCGCTTCGACATTGATGAGCGCGCTCGCGGCACAGCCCTCTATTTGATCGAGGCCGGAGGGTATCGGTTCTCATTCCCCGTCTACTCATTCGAGCCCTCGCCTGAAGGCCGCACAGGCCGGATCATCGGACGCGCATGGGACATGATGGGAGCCCTGATCGAAGGGGAGATCAGCTCTGAGGATCTGGAGACGACGCGCAGGGAGCTTCCAAAGCTCTATGAGGGTCGCGCCACGCCCGGCACGTTGACCTGGTGCCGCTCCAATCGCAGCGCCCGGTTCTTCGACTATGCTCTCGATGCGCTAGCGTCCGGCCGCCAGCCGGACGTGGCCCCATTGGGCAAGACCTGCTACCTCATGCGTAATACGGGACTCGACGGGAACGGAACTTTTGGCACCCGTAGCTTCCTGACGCTTGAACCCGGGCATCCTCTCAGGTGGTCACTGGCCGCGCAGATGCTCTCAGCCTACATGATGCGGGTCTTCGCCCAGGATCTGCTGCATCACCTCGCACGGCTTCGTTCGCCCCAAGCTGTACCGATGGCTCCAGAACTCGCCCGCTATCTAGGCGTCGGCAACGGCTCCGCACTTGGGCTCATGCTGTTCGTCAACAACCACCCCCGGCTCATCGACCGCTGGATTTTCATCCGGGAAGAGGCATTAGCCCGAGCAAAGATGCTTGTGCCCACGCCTGATGGCAGGGAAGTCGGCCAACTCATCTCGTTCCTGAAAAAGGCCATCCGCTTCCGGAGAGAGGATCGGGTGGTTTACGAGGCATTCACAAAAAGCGATGTCGTTGCCGACAATTTGGAGATCGCCTTGCACGAGGCCGAACTCCTGCTCGCCCGGTACGCAAGACAGGAGAAAGTGCCGGGACTGCCCTTTGCCGAACTCTGCCGGTCGCTGCAAGGACGCATTCATGACGAGGCGCTCGAGACTCTGCACTCCCTTCTGATTGAACTTGTCCCTGATGTCGCCGACGAACTCGTCCAGACCCTGGTGGTGGACGAAGAGGAGACGATCAGGCCGGAGATGACTGTCCGTCGGCTCCGGGAGATCGTCCATAGCGACTATGACTGGGCCTTCCGCATGGACTTGGAGTCGGAGTGTTCCAGACGGTATGTCTGGTATAAGTCCCGCACCGCAGAAGAGCCGCGAAGGGGGCCAAGAGAAGAGGTCGGCGAGGTCGTCAATCTTGGTCTTGATCTACCCAGACTGGTTGTGAGGCTGGACGCCGACCTCGCTGCGTCAGACGCTGGGAGTAGCGTGGCACGGTTCCTTCTCGCCCATCCCTGGCACCGCGGGATTGTTACCAGAGTCCAGGCACTTGCCGGACTGCCCTATCACTCGGTTCATGCCAACATCATGAGCGAGGACTTCGTGCCGGCTCATATCACACGCCTCCTCAATGTCGGCATACATGGCATCGACAAAGCACGCGACTTCCTGAACCGAAACCTCCGTGGCGTGCTGTTTCACGGTGCTCCGACGGCACAAGATCTCAATGAAGGTGGCGGCGACACACAATGGTTTTATCCCGCAGAGCCAATTCTATGACTGAAACTCCCGAGAACAGCAGAACCCTCTACGTAAGTCTGCGTGAATGCAGGATGGTGCTGGAGCGTCTCATGCATGTCGCGAACCTGGACCCAGGCCAAGTAGTATCGGCACGAGAATGTGCGCTCTACTCGGCAGCATTGGGGCTAGGCGGCTTCACAAACCTTCGCGCCAATATCGATCAGCTGAAAGTCGCAAGAGGCTGGGCAGTCACACTGGAAGAGAATGAGCAGTCGTTGAAGATCGACTGCGCCGGCCAACACTCCTGGATCGTAGCGCCTCTGCTGGCCGACCTGCTGGTCGATGCCAAGCGTCGCGGGAGACCCGACAACATTGCCATTGTCGGCCTGTTGGCTCGCGACGAGATCCCCGTGGTCGAGCCATTTCTGCAGCAGCAGGGCTTCATGGGGACGATCACCTTCGGCACCGGACCTGATGAACTGCAAATCTCGATACAGCCGCTGGCTTCAGCAAGAGCTCGCGATCTCCTTGATGAAGTTCGTCGGAATGGGTTGCCCGTTCAGGATGCACTCTGGTGGGAACTCTTTCAGCTGTCCAGCGAAGCCCTGGCGCCCGACTCGTTCGAGTCGCGCAGGCACGCCGGCGCAATCATCGTCGAAGCCGATGGCCGGGTCATCGGCAGACAAGATGAGGACGACACCGACCTCTCCCTGCTCGCGGAGCAGTTGCGGGGCTCGGTTCAGGATGCAGCACCTTCTCAAAGAACGGACTAGCGACGATGCTGATAGACGGACTTCAATGCGGTCACTTCGCACGGGACGTGTTCCAGGATCTCAAGCGCGGAGGCTTTACGTGCGTGACCCCGACACTGGGGTTCTGGGAAGGCACGATCGAGTCCCTCGACGCTATTAGTCAATGGCGAGAGCTGGAGCGCTCCTCATCCGACCTCATTCTTATCGCAAGGAACCTTGCGGATATCAAGAAAGCTCACGACACCGGGCGAGTGGCTGTTCTGCTCGGATTCCAGAACACCAATCTCTTCGAGGACCGTATCGCGTTCGTTGAGTTGTTTGCGGAGCTCGGAGTTCGGGTCGTGCAGCTTACCTACAACAACCAGAATGAGCTCGGCGGTAGCTGCTACGAGGAGAGCGACAGCGGTCTTTCGCGGTTCGGCCGAGAAGTCGTCCGCGAGATGAATCGAACCGGAGTTTTGATTGATCTCTCGCATGTTGGAGACCGGACCACTCTCGACGTAGTCCGGTTCTCTGAACGGCCAGTGGCAATTACGCATGCCAACGCTGCAAGCATCTTTCCCCACAAGCGGAATAAGAGTGATGCGGTTCTGAAGGCCCTCAAGGAGAATGGCGGAGTGATCGGATGCGCCACATACCGCAACATCACCCCGGAAGACGCATGTGCCACCGTTCAAGGCTGGTGCGAAATGGTTGCCCGAACGGTTGAAATCGCAGGGATCGACCACGTCGCAATCGGAACCGACGAAGGTCACAACACCACCCAGGCCGACCTGGACTGGATGAGAAAAGGCCGTTGGACCCGCGGAGTTCAATACGGTGCGGGGTCAGAGGCCAGACCCGGAAAAGTCGCAAAGCCCGAATGGCTGTCCTCGCCCGGTGATCTCGGCATCGTCCACGACGGACTGGCAGCTGTCGGCTTTTCTGCCGAAGAGGTTCAAAAGATCACATCGGGGAACTGGCTTCGGGTTTACGGCGCGGTCTTCGGGTGAAGAAGGATCGGCCCCAGAAGAAGCCAAGACGGGATGGCGAATCACTGTACGGGAGGACGAGGATGACCAAAGAGAATTCGACTCAGACCAAAGCCAAAATATCCCGCAGATCGTTCCTGGCCGCTGGGGCAGGAGCGGTTCTATCTATGCCCTTCGTCAAACGTGCCGAGGCAGCCGAAAAGGTGCTGTACGTCAACACATGGGGCGGCCTGTGGGAAGAGGTCGCCCGGGATGTCTGGTTCAAGCCCTTCACGAAGGAGTCCGGTATCGAAATTCGGACCGTTTCCCCGGTTTCGTTCGCGAAGCTGGCCGCGCAAGCCCGCACGGGAACCTACGAGTTCGACGTGACAACGTTGGGTGTTGCGGAGCTTGGACGGGCGTATGCAGCAAAGATCATCGAGCCGGTCGAAGGAAGCGCCCTTGACCAGTCGAGCCTCTGGGATGGCGCCGTGGCAATGAATGGCGTGAAGTCTCACGCCTTTTCCAACGCAATCGTCTACCGGAAGGATCACTTTCCGAACGGTGGGCCTCAGAATTGGCGGGACTTCTGGGACGTCCAGAAGTTTCCGGGATCGCGGTCACTCCAGCGCTATGCTGCTCGGACCATTGCATTTGCTCTCCTTGCGGATGGTGTGGCTCCTGATAAGCTCTTTCCCTATGACCTCGACCGGGGCTTCGCCGCCTTGGATCGGCTGAAGCCCGATCTTCGAGTCCTATGGACGCAGGGACCACAGTCCGCCCAGCTCGTTCGCGACGGCGAGGTCGAGATGATCGGAATGTGGACCGGACAGGCGGGCAAGCTCGTCGAGGCGAATGTGCCCGTTGAAATCGTCTGGAACCAGGCGCTTCTCGATCAGGCGTTCTGGGTTGTCGCCAAGGGAACCCCGCGCGCGGAGAACGCCTGGCGCTTTATCCAATCGGCTGTTCGGCCAGAGAGGCTTGCCGAGTTCTGCATCAGGGACAAGAACGGCCCGCTCAATCCTAAGGCATTTGACTTCATTAATCCTGAGCAGGCAAAGCTGATGCCGACCTACCCCGCCAACTTCAAGCAGGCAATCGTTCTGGACCCCGAAAAGATCGCACCGCAGCTCGACGAGCTCAATCAGCGCTTCGATCGCTGGATCTCAAGCTAGCGACGTCTGGAACAGGGGAGGCGACGGCAATGAAGAGAAGACGGTGGAAACACACAAGTCCGCTTTTGCTTGGCTTGCCTGCCGGCATTTTCCTGCTGGCGTTCTTCGTTGTTCCGCTGGCGTACGTCACTCTCTTGAGCTTCACCGAACCCACGTGGGGAATTAGCAACTATCGGGATCTCTTCAGGTCCCGATTATTCCTGGCGACTTTGGCGAATACCTTCTGGACGGCCAGCGTCGTCACTGGCCTGAGCCTCATCCTTGCCTATCCTCTCGCCTACGTTGCCGCGACATCCAAAGGGACAATAAGCCGAACGATCCTCCTGGTCGTCGCGCTGAGTTTCTGGACAAGCTATCTTGTCCGGACTTATGCGTGGATGGTGATCCTCGGCGTTCAGGGCCCCCTTCCTGCCCTCATCGCAGTCTTCGGTTACTCACCGCCACCGCGTCTTCTCTTCACGAACTTTGCAGCTACCCTCGGTATGACCCACGGACTTATCCCATTCATGACGATGGCACTCTTTGCGGTCATGAAGCGGATCGATCCTAAGCTCTTGGATGCTGCCGGCAGTCTCGGGGCGAGACCGTGGCGGGTATTCTGGCATATCTATCTTCCGCTGAGCGCTCCGGGCATTGTCAACGGTATCACGCTCGTCTTCATTACCTGCCTTGGCTTTTACGTGATGCCGGTCCTCCTCGGCAGCCCACGCGAGCAGACCATCGCCGGACTGATCGGAGACCGTATGGAGCAGGTCCTCGACTTTGGGGGAGCCGCGGCGATGGCTCTGATCCTCCTGGCAGTCTCGCTTGGCCTTTTTAGTCTCTACAGCCGCTTTTTCGGGATGGATCGTCTTTGGGGAGGACGAGCATGACGCTGGTTCGCATCGCCGCCATTCTTGTCGCCACCTTTCTGGCAGCCCCGCTCCTGGTTGTGGTGCCGATGTCGTTCAGCACTGCGCCGTCGCTCCAATTCCCGCCACCGGCCCTCTGGCTTGGGTACTACGAGCGGTTTTTCTCGGACCCGAATTGGACCGGCCCGCTTCTCAATAGCATCCTCATCGGCGCCGCGACCGCAGGCTTGACAATGGCCGTTGCGGTTCCCGCCTCGTTTGCTCTCGTCCGCTACCGGTTTCCGGGGAGGAGCATGTTCAACCTTCTCCTAATGACGCCCCTTATCGTGCCACACATCGTGATGGCACTCGGCTACTACATTTACTTCGAAGAGCTGCGACTGCTGCAAAGCTATCTCGGCGTCATTCTCGCACATACCTGTTTTTCGATCCCGGTCGCGATGCTGATCATTACCGCGGCGCTAAAGGGTTTTGATCTCTCGCTGGAACGGGCAGCCATGAGCCTGGGTGCACCTCCCCTCACAGTGTTTCGCCTCATCACAATGCCGATCCTCGCCCCTGCTTTCGCGATTGCCGGCTTGTTTGCCTTCATCCACTCGTTCGACGAGACTGTCGTCTCCCTCTTCATCTCGGGGCGAGACGTAGCAACGCTGCCACGCCAGATGTTCAACAGCTTCCGGATGGAGGCAGATCCTGTGATTTCGGTAGCATCCTCGCTGTTGCTCGCCGCGGCTCTCATCGGCGTCATGGTTCCCGTCGCCGTACGGTCGGTTCGACGGACCCTCAACAGCCGGCCATCACCCATCGCTTCCTGACCGCCGACCAAAGGCTCTGACCCCATGGCTGCCCGTTCTCTGTCTCTCTCAAACCTGGTCAAACACTACGGCGGACTCCAAAGAGCCGTAGACGACATTTCGCTTGACGTTGCCCCGGGCGAGTTCATCACATTCCTCGGTCCTTCAGGCTCGGGCAAGACGACGACCCTGATGATGATTGCCGGGTTCCAGGAACCGTCGGACGGTCAGATCAACATCGCTGGGCGATCCGTCGGGCACATCCCACCATATGAGCGCAATATCGGTGTCGTGTTTCAAAACTACGCGCTGTTCCCCCACATGAGTGTGGTGCACAATGTTGCGTTCCCGCTGAAGATGCGTGGGGTAGCCAAGAGGGAGAGGCAGCTAAAATCCATCGAGGCGTTGGCACGAGTAGGCCTAGAGGGTTTCACCGACCGCCACCCAGGTGAGTTGTCGGGTGGGCAACAGCAGCGCGTCGCCCTTGCTCGTGCTCTTGTCTTCGAGCCTGACCTAATCCTTTTGGATGAACCGCTTGGGGCCTTGGACAAGAATCTTCGGGAGCACATGCAGCTCGAGCTCAAGCGGATTCACCGCGAGGCTGGGGTGACCATGATCTATGTGACCCACGATCAGACCGAAGCAATGACAATGTCGGACCGGATTGCCGTATTCAACTCCGGCAAGATTGAGCAGGTGGGCACTCCACTTGATATCTACTTCGAGCCGAAGACAAGGTTCGTTGCATCATTCGTGGGCGACAGTAATCTCATCGACGCCGAAATCATTGGCAATGATGGTTGTGTCAGGACTCAAGGCCTTGGTCAGTTCAGCGTTGATATCAAAAATCACAGGCCCGGTGACCGGATAAGCCTTCTCATTCGACCGGAGATGATACGGCTGCGGACAGAAGATCGCCGAGATCCGAATGCTCATTCCTGCCATTTCAAAATCGAGTCTATGGTCAACTATGGTGATAATATCCTCGTAATAGGCACGGCAGGAGGGGCGAACCTGCGTGTTCGGGTTCCCGGCCTCGACGGTAAATGGCTGCGTGACGGGATGATGTGTATTGCGGAATGGAACCATGACAACATTCATGTCGTGTCTAGCTCCTAAACGCAGGTGACCTAACCGGGATTTTGAACCAGGTGCGTTGAGAGGGCATTATGACATTAACTGCCACTAAGCGCACTTAGTGGCAGTTAGAGCATCGGATGAGAAATCAGATCTGATGAATTCTGCATCTCAGTCATCTCGAACCTGCGTGTGGTGCGTCCACTTATCGGTCCGACGCTCTAATGTGACAATGCCGGTTGACCTGCCTTCCAGAGAAAGCTGACTCTCTCAGACCTGCCCAACACAAAAGTCTGACTCAAGCTCTATTAATGGTATCAAGACGAGCAACAGTTTGGCACGTGAGGCGGAAGACCGAGTGTCGTCCGGACGGTGATACCAAGACCTGCCGATGCTGCTGCCCAAAGTCCAGCGAGGCTCGGTGATGTCAGAGCAAGCCGCCACCGTCGTCTACTCATTTCAACGGCTTCCAAGGCCTCCTTGCGAAAGACACAGGGTGCCTCAAATAACGCGAGCGGAAGTTCATCGTCTTGTCTTGCAACAAAACTCCTAACCCCAATCCAAACCATCGGGAGGCGCTTAATGAGCACCGCGTTCTGTGGCGGATTTCCCCATAGAAGCGCGAGATCGAGTCCACGATTCATGATTCGGTCAGTGAGATTGTTGCTCCGATCCACCCGCACCTCGACTGAAACTGAGGGATGAATACGTGCGAACTGCGCGAGCACTCCAGGCAGCCAAGTCTCTCCAAAGTCCTGCGGCACACCAAACCGCACGGTTCCTTCAACCGCGACCCCACGGGCTGCTGTTAACGCCTGATCGTTCAACTCCAGGATGCGACGTGCGTAGACGAGAACAATGTCACCCGCATCAGTGAGTGCCAGACCACGGCCTTGTTTCCGGAACAGCGGTCGACCCAGACAATACTCGAGCCTACGCATTTGCAGGCTTACCGCCGATTGAGAACGACCTAACCGCTCGGCCGCCCTAGCGAACCCTCCATGATCCATTGCCACCACAAGGGTGCGCAAAATGTCCATATCGAGGGTTGCGAGCTGCATCGTTTAATTCCCCCAAAGTCTTGGTTTTAAACTATCAAATTTTCTCAAGTGAGGGGAGACCGTAGACTAAGCGCGCAATGCTCATCCTCGAAAAGGGCAAAGGGCGACATCAATGCCTCTGATTCAAGTATTACTACGAGCGGGTAAGTCTGTTGATTACCGGCGTGCAATTGTTTCTGGCATATATGAGGCGCTAAAGGAAACATTCGACGTCCCAGAGGGGGACCTGTTCGCGACCATTGTTGAATTAGATGCCGAAAACTTCGTATATGATCGCCATTTCTTCGATATTGAGCGAAGCGACGATTTTGTAATCGTGCGAGTTACCGTGAGTAATACGCGGACGATAACTCAGAGAATGGCTCTCTTTGGGCAAATTGCGGCGAGACTCTCTCATAACCCGGGCATACGCGCAGAAGACGTTTTCATCAGCATCGTCGAGGTTGAGAAAGAGAACTGGTCCTTTGGGCTTGGTATAGCGCAGCGGGCCTAGCCAGCGGCAGGCAGGTGGCTCTTAGGCTCAGGAAGACGGTACCTACTGCAACGTATTCTCGATGACGTTAGCGCGCTCCTAAACACTGGTTTTGGGCAGAATAGAAACCTCGTAACCAAGTGCTGGATAGACATGCAACAGGCGAGAATGCTCCGCTTCCGCGGCCTCAAGCCCGTGCCGCTGAACCACGCCAGTGTGCGCTCCACCACCCAGCGATCGCAGCCCAAGCGCTCGCTGACGTCTACGTCGCGGCGGGCAATTGAACGAGGACCAATCTTGTAGCGCTCATATTCTGGTCAATCAGCGCGCCATCGACCAGATAGGCACTTTGCCGAATGCCAATGGGTTTCATCGATTCAGCCCCGCTACTGGCCCTCATGGGTCGACTTCACGCCGCAACACGATGATCTCGGAATCCATGTACGTGGCCCACCCAGACGGGCGGTAACCGCACTTCTCGGCCACGCGCAGGGATGTCGTATTCTCTGGAGCGACGATGCAGACGGTCGACATACCACCACGGCGATCCATCCATGCGAGCGCCGCACGAACCGCTTCAGTGGCATACCCCCTGCCGTGAAACACGGGATCGAGAACCCAGCCGATCTCCGGGTTGTCACCAAGCGGAGGCTCGACCGTGCGCTTGTAGTTGCCGAAGCCAACATCACCGACGAAGCGTCCCGATGCTTTCTCCACGACGGCCCAGTAGCCGAAACCCATCAGGCGCCAATGTCCGGCATAGCGCAGAATCCGCCCCCAGCTTTCTTCCATGGTAGACGGCTTGCGCGTGATATGCTCGACGACCGATGGATTGCTCCACATCGCGAACCCCGAAGCGAGGTCGTGCTGATGGTGGCCTCTGAGAATTAGGCGCGGGGTCTCCAGAACAGGCGCCTCTATGGTCGGCGGTGGCTCCGGTTGCGGCATAAGGTGTCTCCAATCAGTCATTCAATTGCTGATCTCTCCGTTCGGATTTGCCTTGAGTCAAGACTAGAAGTGCAGCTAGTGGCGCTCGACATTACACGGCCTGGAAACTGGATTGCTTCGTTCAAACGACGGACAAGCGCGTTCGCTCTGAACAACAAAAGGCTCATCCTTGCTGTTGTTTGAGCAGGTCAACAATCCAGCCGGATTGGTTGGGGAGCATCTCGGGAAGAGGCCACAGAATTCCGGTGGCGTTTGCTACCGAGTGCCGGATGGAACCGCGGTCATTTGCGCCAATGCTGTGCGGAACGCATGAGCGGCAGGCCCAAGCGGCTCGTCCAGCCGGTGGGCGATATACGCCTCAGAGGACACCTGCCCCTTCCGGCCGAGCGCCGTTGTGGCCACGCGCACCAGGCGCCCTTCCCTCAGATCACGCTGCACCTGCCAGACCGGAAGGCGGCCCCAGCCCAAGCCTGCCAGGATCATGGCATGCTTGGCGTCCTGGCTGCTGACACGACAGGTCTGGGGTGACAGAACACCGAAACTGCGCCCTTCCGACAGGGGCGTGGGATCGCCCAGAACAATCTGAAGATAGTCGGCAAGATCGGGTAGGCCGATATCCTCACTCTTTGAGCGCAGGCCTAGCGGATGCAATGGTGAGACCACAGCGACCTGTTCTATGGAGGAGATAGCTTCGAGTGCAATCCGCGGATCACGGAAGTCCTCGCCTACGACAATGGCAAGCGCGCTGCGCTTCTCGATCAGCGACGTGATCGGCCCGCCCAGCGGCTCGACCGCCAGCCGGATCGACACTGAGGGATAGGTCACGCGCATCTCCGTCAATGCCGCTCCGACGGTTGCGATCGGGAACAGGGTGTCAACCGTGAGGGAAAGCTCGATCTCGACACCTTCACCAAGATCACGGGCTCGCGCTCGCATGGCATCGACCCTGAGGAGAATGTCACGGGCGTTGGCCAGCAACGCCTGCCCCTCGGGCGTCAGCACCGGCCGATGCCCACTCCGGTCGAACAAAGCGACGCGGAGTTCAGCCTCCAGGTTGGCAATGGCGTGGCTGACGGCGGATTGGACCCGGGACAGCCGCGCAGCGCCTGAGCGGAAGCTGCCACTGTCCGCCACTGTCACGAAGGTTCGCAGTTGGTCCAGGGTCAGCACATCCAGCATGATCTATTCCGTCGATCAAACCCATCGATCTTATCTCACTCCCGCATATCAAGCATAGGCGTATCCTCCCTGCAACTCATCGAAGAAGCAGCAGAGGAAGATCAATGACGAAGGTGCTGGTGCTGTATTACTCGTCCTACGGCCACATCGAAACGATGGCGCAAGCCGTTGCCCAAGGTGCTCGGGATGCCGGAGCTGTCACCGTGGTCAAGCGCGTTCCGGAACTTGTCCCCGACCACATTGCCCAGAGAGCCGGGTACAAGCGCGATCAGCCGGCTGAGATCGCGACTGTTGCCGAAATGGCCGATTACGACGCGATCATCTTTGGCACGCCCACGCGCTTCGGCAATATGGCATCCCAGATGAAGAACTTTCTCGACCAGTGCGGCGGCCTCTGGTTCGAGGACAAGCTGGTGGGCAAGGTCGGGAGCGTCTTCACCTCCACCGGAAGCCAGCATGGTGGACAGGAAAGCACAATCCTGTCCGTCCATAACGTTCTGTTCCACCTCGGCATGGTGGTTGTCGGACTGCCGTACACCTTCAAGGGCCAGAACCGGATGGACGAGATCACCGGCGGCTCACCCTACGGTGCCTCAACGTTGGCCGATGACGGCAAAGGGGGAGATCGCCAGCCTAGCGCCAACGAACTGTCAGGAGCAAGCTTTCAGGGCTACCACGTTGCCACGATCGCTCGCGCCTTGGCCGCTGCCCGACTGAAAGAGGCGGCGTGATGACCACAGCAGCGTACGCAGAGATCCCGCGGAACACCCATTGGGGCGTTGTCAGTGTGGTGGTGGGGGCCGGCATCCTCACTGCGGTCCAGCTTGGCAAGGCGGCCATTGCCACCCCCCTGCTGCGGGTGGACTTGGGCCTTGATCTCGCGGCTGCCGGTTGGCTGACCGGGATCTTTGCCGTTCTTGGTCTCGTCGGCGGGATCCCCGCCGGTACACTCGTCACTCGCGCTGGCGATCGCCGGGTCCTGATCCTGGGCCTCGCATCGATCGTCCTAGGCACCATCATCGGCGCGACCGCACCTGGATACTCCGTGCTTCTCGCATCGCGGGTTCTGGAAGGCCTCGGCTTTCTTCTCGTCACTGTTGCCGGCCCTGCCATCCTGAACCGGATCGTGGGGGACGGGCAGCGTGACATTGCCTTCGCGCTGTGGAGCTGTTTCATGCCAGCCGGCATGGCGCTTGCCATGCTCGCGGGCCCGCTGTTCAGCGACTGGCGCACGCTCTGGTGGGGCAATGCAGGTCTGGCGGCAGCAGCCATCGTGGCGGGGTTGGCGATTGTCCCGGCTGCACCAGAACGCGTGTCAGTCTCGTGGAGGAGCGCGGCATCCGATGCGCTGCGGGTGCTGACAAGCAGGGAGCCCGTTCTCCTGGCAGCTTGTTTTGCCTGCTACAGCCTTATGTTCTTTGCCCTGTTCAGCTTTCTCCCGGTGCTGCTGATGGAGCAGATGGGGATCGCGCACGGTACCGCCGGGCTGCTCAGTGCTCTGGCCACCGGCGCGAACATCATCGGCAATCTCGCGGCGGGCTACCTGCTCGCTCGTGGCACCAGTCGCTCTGTGCTCCTCTCCGGGGCGTACCTGATTATGGGTATTACCGGAATCGGTATTTTCCTGCAGGTCTTTGGCGATACGCCGACCTTCCTGCTCTGCATTCTATTCTCCGGTGTTGGCGGACTGATCCCAGCCACCCTGAACTCATCGGCGCCGCTTCTAGCACCATCCGCTGCACTTGCTCCTGTGATCATCGGTCTGGTGATGCAGGGCAGCAATCTCGGCCAGGTAATCGGTCCTGTCGCAGTCGGTGGCGCAATCGGGATCTATGGGTGGGCGACCGCTGCGGGAATCGTTCTGATCGCTGCCCTGATGGCTACTATCACGGCGATGGTCACCAACTTCGATGACAGCCGGATCGGTGAGACCGCGTGAGGAGAGGACAATCCATGGAGCGTCTGTTCGATCATCTCTATGCCGTTGGAGCTGAGACGCTGAGTTTTGCTCCGACATTCCAGGGGCGGGCATTTCAATCGATCCGCGATCCTGCTCTGCGTGCGGTGGTACTTGGCCTAGAATCTGAGCCTTCGGAACTTGGAGGGGATGATCGCTGAGCGCGGCATCTCCGTCGACTATGCGACCATTCACTGATGGGTTATCCGCTACGCGCCCGAACATCTGAAGCGCTTTAACTCACGTAAGCGCCACGCCACGGGCAGATGACTCATCGATGAAACCAACGTTAAGGTCCCCGGACGATGGATGTACCTGTATCGAGCGATCGACAGAAACGGCGACACGGTCGAGTTCTGGTTCAGCGAACGCTGCAATCTGGATGCAGCCAAGCGTTTCCTACGCAAAGCCCTGAAACGGCATGGCCGGCCTGAACGGATCGTGATCGACGGCAGCCAGACGAACCGGGAAGCCATCCTGTCCTGCGATACTACAGACCGGCTCCAGAATCGATCAAGGCGCCGCCTGAACCCATTCGCATCCGGCAAAGTGCCTACTTGAACAATCGAATTAAGCAGGATCATCGCGCCATTAAGAGGCGGGTGCGGCCGATGCTGGGCTTCCAATCCGTTAGCACTGCTCGTGGCGTCATTGAGATGATACACATGATGCGTAAGCAGCAGGCGAAGTGCGCCTACAATCCACAGCCGTCATTGGCGGAACAGTTCGATCTGCTCGCTACCTGAGTACGTCATGAACACCTGCTCCTCTCTCGCCCCTGCTCCGGATTTGCGACGAAGCCAATGCTCGTGGTGTGAGTGTCCCCGCAAACAGCACATCGGTATGCACCTATTACCGCTTGAGTCCATCGCCCTGCAGTAATCACGCAGGCGAGATCAACTATTGTGCGTCTAAGGGGTAGTCGAAACTACTGAACTCTGATATTGAACATGCCCCGCGGATCTTCCGCACGGTTCACAGCCCCAGCCAGAGGAGGCGTTACATGTTTATGCGACTTTGCACGTGCCAACGCGCCGCTCTCCTCGTCACATCCTTTGCTGCTGGTGGCTCCGATGAAACCGACCGTATTCCCTCTGCCCTTGGTAGGGTTAGCATTCCGCTTTGAGTTCATTCGCGTTCCGCGCAAGCCCGCGAATGATCACAAGCAGCCCGTACTGACCTTCGAGTTGGTCGAGGCGCTGAAGCGGGAAGTCAGCCCTCACATTCTGCGCGACATAGGCGTCGACAGGAGTCGGACTGATTAGCGGTCCGGCTGACTTGTCTTCTCCGATGATCGCGCTCGCGACTGATCGTGTGCGGTGCCACACATCGGCACGGAAGAGCCGTGTCTACATAGATCTTGCGATGCCGGAACACATCGCAAGCGCTCTGGTGGGAGGTCTGGTGCTCAGCCTCCTGCCGGGGCAATTCTGCTTGTGCACAGCCTGAGATTGAACCGGCGGAACACGTTAGGCATTATCCTGACGTGGTGTTGCAACCGGCATCATAACATTCGCCCTGACAGGGAACTCCGTATGGCTACCTCTGTCAGGGCGTTTTCGGTTGATTTGCGTTGACGCGATTTCTAAGCGTTCGATCTTCCGAGCCGCGGTCTCTCCCTAAATCGGCCGCAGGCGCCTTGGTTGAGGTTTTCAGACAGCACCTCCGCCAAGGCGTTTTCTTGAGTGTTATGCGATCAAGGCTAGTGTCGCTCAATCGAGGTCCAGTTTTGCAGGCTCGCGCTTGCTCAGTATCACTCCCACAATTGCTATCGATGCTGACGCTATCAGTGCTGTCCCCATATCCCGGAACGTAGCCTGATAGCCGAACCATTCAATCCAAGACTGGCTCACCAGCGAGGACAGAAACTGACCCAAGAAGATGCTGGCTGTCAGCCCGCCGGCAATACGCCCGCGGGATGATGGAGGAGCAATCAACATCGCACCTGCCATGAGGCTGGGCATGATTCCGCTCATGCCAACTCCTGTGATCACAAGCCCGGCGAGAACCAGACTGTGTGAGGCAGCGGAAGCCATGACGTAATAGCCGGCGGCCATGAGGCTGAATCCGAGGACAAACATCCCCAGAAGCGGGACATGCTGCCTGACCTTGCCGTAGACCAATGAGGTGATCGCACTCGAGAGAGTGAACACCCCGATCGTCACGCCAATGAGACTCGGCGCATTGACGCCGAGTGAGTGCAGGTAGAAGGGGAGCTGAGTCGGAATGAGGTAGAAGATGACACTGTTGAAGGCACCTGCCAGATACAGCGCTGTCACAGCCATCAAGGGAATCCTCGATAAACCTTCAGAACCGGATAAGCGTTCCCCGCGCTTCGGTTCCGCCAGATGAACCAGGACGGCAGGCAGGACTAGGAAGGCGAAGCCATAGATAGCAAACGGCATGCGCCAGCTGGCTTCTGCCAAAAGGCCTCCAACGGTCATGAACAGCAGGCCTCCTATGCCGGTAAAGGCGGCCTGCCAGCCCATAAAGCGGTCCCGCTCGGCCCCGGAGAACAAGTCACCGACGAGGGCAGTTGAGGCCGTCATGATCCCGGCTACCGCCGCACCAAGCAGGGCTCGACCGACTAAAAGACCGTGCAGGCTGTCGAGCACAAGACCCGACAATCCGGCAAAGCCGTAAAGGAGGATAGAACTCACAAGCACCCGCCGGCGGCCAAACCGATCAGTCAGGCTTCCAGCCACAGGTGCCACGATGGCGATAACGAGGGCTGGCATGGTGACAAGGAGCCGCGTCAGCAGAGCCGCACTCTCAGTGGCAGCGAACGTCGCTTCAATCGCGGGCAGGGCAGGGGAGATTGCCGTCGCTGCCATGATCGTCAGGGCGCTGACAAAGAGCAGGGTGAGGGTGGGGCCGCGTGGATGCCGCTGAGCCCCAGCATGGGAAAGGCTCTGGTCACGAGCCGGGACAGCGGACCCCGCCAGCTTCGTAGGGCTTACCGGATTCATGCCGCCACCTCACCGTAGGGGACCACCTGGCGCGCCTCGCGCAGAACCTGCGCCCACCAGCGCAGACGCGCCAGCATAGTTGCCATGGCTTTGCGAGGCTCATCAGGCTCAAGCAGGCGCCCGTTGGCATCGAACTTCACCCAGGGATTGGCGAAACTTACGCTGTCCCGCAGCGTCACGGCATGCAACTCGGCAAAGACTAGGCGCAGTTGTTCGACCGCCCGTAGGCCTCCCGAGATGCCGCCGTAGGACACGAAAGCCACGGGCTTGGCCTGCCACTCGCGATGAGCTGAATCGATTAGGAACTTCAGCGGGGCAGGGTAGCCATGGTTGTACTCTGGCGTGACGACGACAAAGGCATCCGCCGCACCCAAACGCCGCCTCAGTTCCGCCAGGGCGGCAGCATCGTCCTGCCCCTGGCTAGACGGTAGCCCCAACTCGGCTGGATCGATCACATCGAGGTGGAAATCATTCCGGCACCAGATCTCCTCGGCCGCCCAGTTCGCGACGGTGTCGCAGAAGCGGCCTTCCCGTGTGCTGCCGTAGATCAGCACAAGCTTGAGGGGGGTATTCATCGCGTCGTCTCTCCATGATTGCCTATGGGGAGACAGGTTGATAAAACCTCAAGCAAAGTTGAGGTCAAGAGGGATTTTGCATGGCCAGGGTGACCCCCGAGTCATTCCACCGGGAACTCACGGTGGGCGAAGTGGCAGACCGCAGCGGCGTGCCCGTATCTACGCTTCACTTTTATGAGCAAAAGGGGCTGATCCGCAGTTTTCGCAGCCAAGGCAACCAACGCCGCTACGCACGCGAGGTGCTGCGCCGCGTAGCGATTATCAAGGTGGCGCAGCGGACTGGCATCCCCTTGGCGGAGATCCGCGAAGCGCTCGCGACCCTGCCCGAGGGCCGCACACCGACGGCGGGCGACTGGAGCCGGTTATCGGCGCAGTGGAAGGCGAAGCTGGATGAACGGATCGCCCGGCTTACACGTCTGCGGGATCAGCTCACGGACTGCATCGGTTGTGGCTGCCTGTCGACAGCGGCATGTCCGCTGCGCAACCCCTTCGACGAACTCTCTGAACAAGGTGCAGGCCCCCGTCTCCTGGATCCTTCGTAATCCAAACGGACGCTTAATCAGATCGCTGGTGAGGATGTCACATCAATGAATTTGTCTTGCCTGCACGGCTCCTTGCACAACCACCCGATCATGCCTTTCAACGACCTAAACAAGGATGGCCTAGGGGCAAAATAGTCTTTACTTGCTTGATGTAACGGCGACCCACAGGCCCCTCTCGGAGGTCGCAACGGTGCGATGCATTGCTTACGGATCAACCATCGAGCAGCCGCTTCTTTGGTGGGCCATGTTTCGGCCTATTGAGGATGATCCTTCCGAGTGGCATGTTGCCGATGGCCCGGGACCGTTCAGGAGGGTTGATCTGTCATGCCGCGTGAACATGCGCCGACTCTGGCCAGCCGGGCCGGGCGCTATGTGGAGGCCTCTCCAATCCTCCGTCTGCTCCCACATTTCCAGTGCGTGTGGATGAGTTCAGTTTTCCCGGACCATTCGGGACCTGTTGCGGTCGTTCCCGACGGCTGTGTCGATCTCCTCTGGCGGGACGATCGGTTCACGGTCGTGGGTCCCGACATCACTGCTGCGACTCCAGAACTGGCGCCGGGCTCCATCGTTCTCGGCATTCGCTTCAGACCAGGATCGGCAGCCAAGTGGTTGGGACAGCCTCTGACGGAGATCGTCGGGCGGGAAGTTCCGATGGCAGAGTTCTGGGGAAATGCGGCCGACTGCATCGCGGATAGGATCAGAGCGGCGTCCTCGACGAGAGACAAGCTCCGCGTCTTGCAGGAACTTGTGGCCGCCGAGGCACTGAGGGTGGAGCATCAGCGCCAAGAGGCAGCGATGATCTTTGAGTTCCTCAAGGCCGACGCGAGTGCCGACGGGCGCCAGATCAAGACGCTGCGCGAACTCCTTGGGGTCAGCGAGAGAACCTTGCGCCGCCAGTGCCATGAGCTTTTCGGCTACGGCCCGAAGACCCTCGACCGGATCCTGCGCTTCCAGAGATTCCAGGCTCTCGCGCGAACGGATGCCGATGAGGGACTGGCCCTCCTCGCGCTCCGCGCCGGGTATGCCGATCAGGCCCACCTCACGCGCGAGGTCCAGTCCCTCTGTGGGATGACAGCAGGCGAGTTCGTGCGCCAGTTGATGGCCTGAGTGGCCGTTTTGTTCAAGACGGCTCCGTCTGGCACAGCCATGCTGTGGCCCGTTGTGGCGGTCAGAACAGAGAGCGGAGGACGAATGAAACCACGCATTTCGGTGTTGACGCTTGGGGTCGATGATCTGGAACGGGCTGTTGCGTTCTACCGCGATGGTCTTGGGCTTCCGACCGAAGGCATCGTTGGTAAGGAGTTCGAGCACGGAGCGGTCGCCTTCTTCGACCTTCAGTCCCAGGTGAAGCTGGCCGTGTGGGCTCGTGACGATGTTGCCCACGACACGGGACTGCCGAAGACACCTCCGTGCCCGACGGGTTTCACGATCGGGCACAACGTGTCCCGCAAGGACGAGGTGGACCAGGTGATGGAGCAGGCCCGCAAGGCTGGAGCTAAGATTCTGAAGCCAGCCCACGACACGTTCTGGGGCGGTTACGCAGGCTACTTCCAAGATCCCGACGGGCATGTGTGGGAGATCGTGTGGAACCCTGCCTTCGTTCCCGTGGACTGAGTCTGGCTCACGTCCTGACGAGCGGCCGCTATCGGATCGCCTTCCAGGATCATCTCCGGTGGCTGGGTCGGAGTTGATCGGAATTTTCCCGACTAAAAAGTACGCAAATTCAGCAGGTTGAAAGGCTTCTAGGGGTCTTTGCTACCAAATGCCTGATATTTGTTTAGAAAGCTAAATGTCTGACTCAAATTGGCCACGGGTCGGCGGTGGCGCTGCATTTCTGCCTGCAGAGCCTCATTGCGAGCATTGGCGGAACGCTGGCCGTGATCCGCTTGCAAGGTGACACCGCATGGCCGCTCGCAACCTCCTCGTCGATCATGGCAGTCATCGTACTGATCGCTCTGGGACGGTTGCGCTACCGAGGACGCGTGCGGGCGTAATCCAACGAGAAGTCGGGCGCGTCGCCCGACTTCTCAAACATCTTAGATATCAAGAGCCTCGGTTGGCTACAGCCCATCCGACAGTTTTCCCCCGTGTGCCGCGCATGGCGCGGTCCTTCGTTCCGGCCACACTTTCGCTGCCGTAAGCGCGTCGGCTACGACATACCGCATCAACTTGAGGCCATCGAGACAGCGTGACACCGATAGCTCTCTGACTTTGCCGCTCCTCACCAACAATGCGTCCTGGATAACGGAATGCCACTGTGCTGGATATTGGTTTAGCCCCCATTGTCCCGCCTCGGACTTAGAGACAATGCGGCCCGTACCAAGGGTGCAGGCGATCCGCAGGCTTCCAAGGACGCCCCAGGCCAAGACCGCGGCATCCACGGCTTCATCAGCTGTCTTGCGAGCAAGAGCCGTGCTGCCCTGTTCAATCCAAGGCTCCCAATAGGTTCTCAGATTGTTGATCTGAAAAGCCACGAGCGCGGCGGGATCCGTCGCAACGGCAAAGGTCTGTGGTGGGCTGCCCCGCACTGTAATTCCATGTTCGGCCAAGCAGAGCCAAGTCGCCGGGTTGATCTCGAAGCAGGGGTCCCCGGCGCGAAACACCCCATTGACGCTGAAGGGAGCCTGTTCGTTGAGGGCCGGCACTCGCCCAAGCTTTGCCCGTTCGATGTAGAAGCCGTCGAAGTGCGGACCCTCTGATGCTGCCATGGCGGTGTGGATCCGAGCTAGACTTTCAAGCTGGGACTTGGATGGGACGTCGGCAACCAGTGCAACGAAGTCGACGTCGCTTAGTCCCTCCTGGAAATCGCCGAGGGCGACAGAGCCAACAAGATAGACACCCTGAACGAAGGTAGCGTCCTCTGTCTTAAGGAGTGCGAGGTACTCGCGAACTCTTCGGGTCACGCCTGCTGGCAAAGCCGCAGAGTTTTGTCTATCCATCGCCACCTCGTGGAAATACGCTGTTTCTCTGAAAATGGCCGAACTAATAACCTCTGGAAGGCGCTTAAATCAAAATGGTGTACCTTCTCCGCCAGTCGGCTCTCCCGAACTGTCAACGTGATGCGCCAACCAAGTAACGGCGAACGCGCATACGGCTGCTGCATCAACAAGTACTGATGGCGCCTCGCCAACCAAGCCCTGCGTACCGCGCCCGCTGGCGAGGAACTCCCGGACGATCAGCGCGAAATAGTCGTCATCGAGATCGGCGACAACTGGCACCGAAGTGTCGAATTCCTCAATCATGCGCCATGTCACGCCTTCAGGTGCGGCCAAGGGCACCTCGTAGCGGCGCAGGCGCTTGTTTGGGATGGCTGCTAAATGTTCGGCATGATGGAGCAGCGTCATCGTATCGAGCGGGGCACCGACCAGCAGCACCTTCCCGCCCGCCTCCACTAGCTTGGCAAACGGCGATCCCGCTCCATAGCCGTAGTCGAGGGGGTGGTCCGCAGTAATCCAATCGGCCCGGGCGCCTATGGCCGCGACAGAGGCGCCCGGATTGCCGCTGCGCCGCGTACCAGGGGTCGTGCGGATGAACTCGGCGAGCACTCCGTTGTCGCGGATCGCACGGGAGGCGGAAGGATCGAAAGGCGGAATGTGCGGGCGCCATTCGGGCGGAACACACCCGTCCTCGCCCAGCAGCTCATCGTAAGCCCCGTCCCAGTCGGTATAGGCGAGAATGGTGCCGGAAGGCCCAACCGCGTCTAGTAGGGCTCTGATGAGCGCGTCCGGCCCGTTGAGCAGCCGTCCCACCCGGCTCATGGCAGCGTGCACCATGATCATGTCACCGGCATGCACCCCGAGATGCTTCAAATCGTTGCTGAGTGAGGCGCGGGTGTGGAAGGCTGACGCTGTCATCCGCAAACCATCGCAGGTTGGTCTTCGTCCGTCTATGGGTTGTACGGCTGACTGCCGAGCAATGGAAACACCCGCGACCACAACTGCCCGCGCGGTGCCGGCTCTCAATCGTGTCCTTACGCCATCGGACACATGACGACTTGGCATATCCCGTCTTCTGGGCCAGCATTCGCCCATGTCTTATCCTCGACTATTTGTCATCACAGGTGCGATGGCCGCTGGGAAATCGGTTCTGACGCAAACTCGAAGTATAAGCATATCTCAGCGCGATTTTTGGTCTCGACGGAGGCGCCAAGTCGTTGATTCCCCTGCAGCTGGCCAGCGCGAACTCGCTAGTATATGCAAGTAAAAACCGAGTTTGCGACAGAACCGCCCTGAGATCTTCAACACCGATCAAGGGAGCCAATTCACCAGCCATGACTTCACCAACGTGCTGCTCAAGAATGACATCGCGATCAGCATGGATGGCAAGGGCGCCTGGCGCGACAACGTCTTTGTCGAGCGGCTGTGGCGCAGCATCAAATACGAAGAGGTGTATCTGAAGGCCTATGACAGCGTGTCCGAGGCCCGCACCTCGATTGGCCGCTATCTGACCTTTTACAACAGCCGGAGGTCTCATTCATCCCTTGACCGGAGGACACCCGATCAAGCCTACTTTCATCCGCTGCCGCAGCTCGCGGCAGCCTAACCCCGGCAGACGCTCCACTTATCCGACCGAAATCGCTGTTCAGACAAACCGAGCCACCTCAATACCTCAATACACCTCATCCGGAACGTTCAAGCGTTGTTCCGGAAGCAATGATGATAAAGTGAGTCCTTCAGCACCGAAATAACTTTGGGCTTGGGTCCAGGCTTAGCTTGTCACACTGGTGTCACAGCGGATGGGACAAACACCCTATATTGCGGTCCCGCCTTCCATCGCCTCAGTAATCTTAAGTTCAGTTAAGGGCGAGGTTAGGTCATTCAGGCCTCCAGAGGCCAGACTACCTCAGTCCAAGGAAGGACAGGATAGCAAGGACAACGACGATAGCTCCGATAATCCAGATGATCCTGTTCATACCGTGGAGCTCCTGGGAGGGACTGTCTGAGCTAACCGCTATGCTGAACGTGCGTTCCCGCACCGCCAATAGAACAACCCAAGGGCATCCTCTTGATAGCGTTATTGCCTCCTGCCCTGGGGAGATAGACAATGACTGTCAGAGCCTCAAAGTTCCTTTCTTCCGCGAATGACAACTTTGCCTTTGAGCGGGTTCGCCCACCCATCCCTGTATGGTTTGCAGGAACGGTAGTAGTGATGAACATCCTCTCGGCGGTGCTGTCGCTGATAGCCTGAGAATGCCCTGACCACGTTTGTCCCGACATGCCCACCTCAGGAAACGGCGATGGAACACATGAAGGTAGTATCTGCTGCTATCGTCCTCATGAGCATGGGGTCTAGTGCATTAGCCCAAGGCCGTCCCCTGACCCTACAGATGTCCTGTAATGGGGCACGGCAACTGGTTTCTTCTCAGGGGGCTGCTGTCCTCAGCACTGGCTCCACGACTTATGACCGTTATGTCTCAGCGGTGACCCAATGTGTGCGGGGAGAGACCTTAAACCCTGCTTGGGTCCCGACGGCGGATACTCCTCAGTGTCTCGTTGGGTATCGCTGTGTGGAACGCACAAGGCCATCAGGGGGCTGAGGATTCGGGCAGTCGTACGCCTTCTAGCCTGACGATGCCTCCACAAAGTGACTGTAGACCTGAGGCACCATCGTCGTTGTGACAGACCCCTTTGAGGGCCTCGCGGGTTGTTTGATCCGAGGGTTTGATGGTGCATTCTTATCGCCTGAATGGAGGGATGCTCTATGGGCCAGGTTCTCCACGGCAGCGCCACCACGACTGAGGCGGTCCGTCGCGCAATCCAGAATAGTCAAGAAAGCCTGAGGGCCCTGGCCACGCGCCACGGCATCAACCAAAAGACCGTCGCTAAATGGAAGAAACGCACCTCGGTCGCTGACCTGCCCACCGGTCCCAAGAGCCCAAAGTCAACTGTCCTGTCAGCCGATGAGGAGGCCGTCATTGTTGCCTTCCGCCGGCACACGCTCCTGCCGCTGGATGACTGCCTTTATGCCCTCCAGCCCACGATCCCGCACCTGACACGCTCGTCGCTGCATCGCTGCCTGCAGCGTCACGGGATTGGGCGCTTGCCGGATGTGGAGGGCGACAAGCCTGCCAAGAAGAAGTTCAAGAGCTACCCCATCGGCTTCTTCCACATCGACATCGCCGAAGTGCAGACTGCCCAAGGAAAGCTCTATTTGTTTGTGGCCATTGACCGGACCAGCAAGTTCGCCTTTGCCCAGTTGGTGGAGAAAGCCAACCGGGTCACCGCCTCGGCCTTCCTGGTGGCCCTGATCGCGGCCGTGCCCTACAAAATCCACACGGTGCTCACCGACAATGGCATCCAGTTCCGGCTGCCGCCGCGCTATGCTGATGGCCCGACCGCCCGCTACATCACGCATATGTTTGACATGCGCTGCCGCGAGAACGGCATCGAGCACCGCTTCACCAAGATCAATCATCCCTGGACGAACGGGCAGGTGGAGAGGATGAACCGCACCATCAAAGACGCAACGGTCAAACGCTATCACTACGACAGCCATGACCAGTTGCGGCAGCACCTCAATGACTTCATCTCAGCCTACAATTTCGACCGGCGTCTGAAGACGCTGAAGGGCCTCACACCCTACGAGTACATCTGCAAGATCTGGACAGCCGAGCCAAAACGCTTCAGGCTCAATCCACTCCACAAAATGCCGGGACTGAACACCTAGGGCATGTCTGCAAAGCCCTACTTCAGGACTGCGTTTCGGTCAGGCAGCTGCAACCGCCTCAATCTCCACCAACCACGCCTCGTCAAAGATTCCGGCGACTACGACGGTCAACGCCGTCTTTCGACCATTCAGGATTTCGTTGCGCACCGACCGGTTCAACAGAGCGTAGCTACGATCAGCCAAATAGGTCCGGTGCATAACCAGATTGTCGAGCGTCATGCCGGCTGCCGCGAGCTGCGCCTCGACATTCCGCCAAGCTAGTCTGCACTGAGCCTCGAAGCCCCCGGGCACAGTGCCGTTCGCGTCGACAGGTGTCTGACCACTGACAAAGAGCAGGCGCTCGTGGCCCGTGATCTCAAGAGCTTGCACGTACCCCGTCGCCGGAACCGGCACGGTGTGGGCATTGATTGGGCGAACCTGCATCTATCTCTCCTATGAGCGAGTGCCTCCTTGTGCAGCGAGGCGCCTATCGTGTTCAAACGATTGTTTCTCGACATTTGGATTAGATTTTCTATTGTGAGCCCCAGATGCTGATCGTCTCGAGGCTCCCATGAGTTATAGATTTCCGCCCCTCAACGGCCTGCGTGCCTTCGAGGCTGCCGGTCGCCACCTCAGCTTTAAGCTGGCGGCGCAGGAACTCTCGGTTACGCCAGGGGCAGTGAGCCAGCAGATCAAGCACCTGGAGGAGGTGCTCGGCCTGCCGTTGTTCCAGCGCCTCCATCGCAGCCTCGTTTTGACAAGCCACGGGGAGGCGCTTCTGCCCGGCGTCAGTGACGCCTTGGAACGCCTCTCGGCGGCCGCTGACGCCCTCACGACCGACCTACAAGGGAGGGTCCTACGCCTGGGGATCTCCCCTTTGTTGACGGATGACCCTGAACAGTTGCTGGCAAGCCTTGCAGGTACTAAGCGAGCCCCTGCCTACGTGCGGGCGACCTCTACAGACGACATGGCAGACCTTCTGAGCGGCGCGGTTGACGCTCTCCTGCGCCCTGGACCGGGCCCTTACCCTGGAATGCATTCGGAGATGCTGGATCTGAATCCGGCATTCAAGCCGCATGCTCGGGCATCGTTGGTGATCTGGCCGGGACTGGCGAAGTGTCGAGAGTTCCTCAAAGCGAAGACGCTCCTTCAACCGGCGTAATTGTTCGTGACCCAGCGACGTTCGAGGACGCACGCCCTGCTTTTAGGTCCCCGACCTCTCGCATGAAGGCAGTGACACATTATGAACTGACGGACGAGCAGTGATGGCGCTTGAGGCCGCTTCTGCCGCCGGAGCGGCCGCGCACCGGACGGCCAAACCACGACCACCGCACCATGACCGTGTTGCACGGATCGGTTGGTGAATGCACTTCGCTCACCCAATGCCCTTTTGGTCAGGCGATGCGGACGGACTTCGGGCGTCCAAGCTCAAGCATGCGGTTCAAGGCATGAATGGCGATGGTGACCTCCATTCTACGACGCTGGTCCGTCCGTGAGCGCAGGGCATTCCCAATCACTCGTTTGAAGCGGCTGATAGCCGACTCTACCAAGGCACGACGCGTATATCCGGAGGTCTTCTGCCAGCCGATGCGTCCATGCTCATGGATACATTGGAGATGCCGATCACGCTGGGTTGGAGCCGTTCCCGCATTTTCGCTCAGCACTGCCGTTGATCGTGGTGGAACGATCACGTAAGCATCGGGATGACGTTCGACGACGGTACCGTAGATGTCCTCCCGATCGTAGGCGCCATCGCCTGTGAAGGAGGCGAGTGGACCGGTAATCTGGTCGAGCAACGCCTCGGCCTGTCCGCCATCATCGTCATCATGGGGCGTCAACTCGGACGCGAGGATCTGTCCAGTCTCCGCGTCGACTCCGATGTGCAGCTTGCGCCAAGATCGGCGCTTGCGGCTCCCGTGTTTCTCAACCAGCCACTCCCCGGGCCCACCGAGCCGCAGGCCTGTGCTGTCCACCAGCAGGTGAACGGGTCCTCTGGAGTTCGGATGTGGCTTCGAAACCTCCAGAGTCGCGGCGCGGCGGCTCAGGGTCGAGTGATCCGGCACCGGCAGGTCCAGACCGAGGAGTTGGAGGACCGAGCCAATCAGCCCCTCGACTTGGCGCAGAGCCAGCCGGAACACCGCCCGGAGTGTTAGGGCTGTCGTGATCGCCAGAGCTGAGTAATGCGGCTGACCGCCTCGCGTTGTACGAGGTTCAGCCCGCCAAGCGGCAATTGCTTCCTCGGAGAACCAGACCGTGAGGCTGCCCCGCTGGCGCAAGGCTGCGTCGTACTCCGCCCAATTCATTACTCGGTGCCGCTGCTTGGGAATATGGTGACGGCGAGCGGCATTGGTCTTGAACGGCACGGTCGAATCCGAGATTTGGAAGGCACAGTCCTCCTATGCGATCCAGTTCCGGCAGCCAAATCGCCTGTCCGTGCAACAGGGCGTTGCCCCGCAGCATGGCGCGTCATCGTCTCAGCGCACGTGTCACTCAAACCAACACGAAGCAACTACGTGTCTCTATGATCTATTCGCTCGGCCTCATTGTACGCTGTCCATGCTGATGCGGCGAAGCAGCTAGACGTGGATCAAGTACCGCCTATCCGCGACTCCCACGCAGGCCCTTGGCGTCGGTCAAATGACTGCGCATTAGACCTCGATTGCTGAAATCTCAGTGTGTCGCAACCGATAGAGCAATTCTGCTGATCATTCTGGCTGATCAATACCGCCAATCAAACCTATTGGACTGATTTCTCCACACAAGAGAATGTCTCGTCATGCCGGTCGGCGAACGTCGCGAGATTGAGCCTCACACGGTTTCTAGACATAAGGATAAACGACAATGAGAATAGCGCTTGCATGCATTGCACTGGCCGGTGCCCTTCCGTCGGTGGCTCTTGCAGAGAGCGATGGCGATATGAGTGTGACCGCTGTGCTCAAGGAGTACAACGCCAAGGTGCGATCTGGGGAAATCCAGCAGGCTGTGGAAGGAGCCAGAGCCAATGTCGAGGCGTTCGCTCGTCTCAAGGTCCAGACGCAGCTTCAACGCGAAGCTGCCTCTGCGTCCTTTGCCAGTGGGCGTGCCGGCCGTGCAACGGCGAATTAGCGCCGGAGCTCCAGAGCCTGGGAAGCAGCATTACGGTGGTTGGGGCAGCGCCTCCAGGGCACCGGAACAGATTTGAGGAAACGGTACCGCTGCCACTTCTGTGGCAGCGGTTGTGGCTTTACCGCATCTGCTAACCCATGAAGAGCCTTCTGCGGCAGATACCTCACCACGCGATCTATGGGAGACTGCCGGAACGAGGCATGCTCGCGGTTCGGGTTCAGCAGTGTCGACTGCCTAACCCGTCACAGGGGTCATCGGCATCAGGCAACCATGAACCCAATATGGATTGGTCGGGATGTCACGAATTTGCAAGCACACGAGGTGTGCATCCTCCTGCTGGATCTGCGCCGAAGCCCCGCTTTCCCGGTTGTCCCAGCGAATACGGGTAGCCGCATACTCCGCCCGTTGCAGGACCTGAACCTTCATGGTCGGCGGGGACTCGGCCCCCACGGACACGCCTAAGCGTTGGCCATAAGCTCCGGACCCCATGTGCAGGATCCCTTTACATCAAATCCCCGTGAAGTTCGGTGATGTGGGTCATAGACGACAGCCCAAAATTGAGCACTAACGTACAAAATTCAGCACTCCTGACACTGGAAAGCTAGCTCAGGGTCGCAGAAGCTTGGCGTGTAGTGCCCAGAGTGTC
Organism: Microvirga sp. jy35; assembly: GCF_056148915.1. Lineage (NCBI taxonomy): Bacteria > Pseudomonadati > Pseudomonadota > Alphaproteobacteria > Hyphomicrobiales > Methylobacteriaceae > Microvirga > Microvirga sp. jy35. The sequence continues at coordinate 28,651 of NZ_JBWBEW010000048.1, forward strand.
GACACGCCGTCGGCCCAACACGGCCGGCATCCCGACCAGGAGCCCGCATGACCATGTCTGACCACCAATCCCTGAAAGGCAAGCCACCCTCAGCGTCCAAAGTTGACGCCTCGCAGGGTGGACTTTCCCGCCGATCAATCCTGCAAATGGCCGGAGGAGCGGCGTCCCTTGCCGCCGCCTCCGGGGCGACCGCGCAACCCGCCTCACCGGACAGTCCGCCATCCGGGTCCCCGACGAACGTCCGACTGGTCGTCAATGGCCAGGAGCGGCAGCTCACACTGGATCCCCGGCAGTCGCTGCTTGACGTCCTCCGGGAGAGCCTTGACCTCACGGGAACGAAGAAGGGCTGCAACCAGGGTGCCTGCGGTGCTTGCACCGTGCTCGTGAATGGACGGCGGGTGACCTCGTGCCTGACGCTGGCCGTCATGCACGACGGCGCCGAGATCACCACAATCGAGGGCTTGGCTCAGGGCGATGAGCTCCATCCGCTCCAGGCAGCGTTCATTGAGCACGACGGGTTCCAGTGCGGCTTCTGCACGCCCGGCCAGATCATGTCAGGCGTGGCGTGCATCACCGAGGGACACGCCACTTCACCCGAGCAGATCCAGTTCTGGATGAGCGGCAACATCTGTCGCTGCGGTGCCTATCCCGGGATCGTCGCGGCGGTTGCCGACGCAGCAGGGAGGGCCTGACGATGCTGCCTTTCAGTTTCGAGAAAGTTCGGACCGAGCAGGACGCGATCCGCGCCGCCGCCGCGGGTGCCCGTTATATCGCCGGCGGCACCACGCTGATCGACTTGATGCGTGACGAGGTCGAACGGCCCGAGCGGCTGGTTGACATCAACTCGCTTCCCCTGGCCGATATCCGCGCAGATGGGGCTGACCTCGTGATCGGCGCACTTGCCCGCATGAGCGATGTCGCGGCCCATCCGGAGACAAAGCGCCTCCAGCCCCTGATCGCCGAGTCCCTGATCGAGGGCGCCTCGCCGCAGCTGCGCAACATGGCCTCGATGGGCGGCAACCTGTTGCAGCGGGTGCGCTGCCCGTACTTCCGGATGCTGGATGCGGCCTGCAACAAGCGCGATCCGGGCTCGGGCTGTTCGGCTATCGACGGCCTCAATGCCGGGCATGCCATCCTGGGAACAAGCAATCACTGCGTCGCCACGCATCCGTCCGATGTTGCCGTCGCCCTGGTTACGCTCGGTGCCACGATGCGGGTGCGAGGTCCTCAAGGCGAGCGCACCCTCCCAGTGGAAGAACTCTTCCGGCTCCCTGGCGACACGCCGCATCTCGAGCACACGCTGCGTCCCGGCGAACTGATCGTCGAGATCCGGGTGCCGGGCGGACCGTACGCCCGGCAGGCCCGCTACCTGAAGGTTCGGGACCGTGCCTCCTACGAGTTCGCGCTCGTCTCTGCGGCAGTGGCTCTAGAGACAGCAGGCGGGACCATCCGCCAGGCCCGGGTTGCCGTCGGTGGCGTTGGCACCCGTCCCTGGCGCATGCGGGCGGTGGAGGAGGCGCTCAAGGACAAGCCGGTAGGTCGCGATGCCTTCGCGGCGGCCGCTCACCTCGCACTCGAGGGCACGCGTCCGCTGTCACATAACCACTACAAGGTCGAACTGCTGCCACGGACCATCGTCCGGGCTCTCGAAATGGCAGGAGAAGTCGCATGACAACGCACGTGATCGGGAGACCTCTGACCCGCGTTGACGGGCGCGCAAAAGTCACAGGTGCGGCCCACTATGCGGCCGACTTCAACCAGCATGCCCAGCTCTATGCCGTGATCGTCGGCGCAACGACCGGCGTCGGCCGGGTGACGGCGTTGGACGAAGCTGCGGTGCGGACCATGCCCGGGGTCGTCGAGGTCATCAGTCATCTCAACGCTCCGCGCCTGGCCTATGCCCCGCATAAGAGCTTCATCGACCCAGCCGTCGGCGAGCGGCTCCATGTCCTTCAAGACGATCAGGTCCGGTTCTACGGCCAGCCCGTTGCGGTCGTCGTGGCCGACACGCTCGATCACGCGGAGCGTGCGGCCAATGCTCTTCGCATCAGCTATGCGGCCGAGCGACCGATCGTCGACGCAAACGACCCCGCAGCACAAACAGTTGAACCGTCCGGTTCAGGGGCGCACGGCAACACGTCGCGTGGGGATGCCAACCGGGCACTGGCGGATGCGCCCGTGAAAGTCGACGCGACCTATGACATGGCACGCGAGAACCATAACCCGATGGAGCCGCATGCGGTCGTCGCCGCCTGGAATGACGACAGGCTGACCTTGTGGAGCAAGAGCCAGTTCGTGGTGAACGAGCAGGCCGAGATCGCGGCGATCTTCGGGATGCCGGTCCAGAACGTGCAGGTGATCTGCCCCTTTATCGGCGGAGCGTTCGGGACGTCCCTACGAACATGGCCGCACGTAACGCTTGCAGCCATGGCAGCCCGACAAGTCGGGCGTCCCGTCAAGCTCGTCCTGAACCGCAGGCAGATGTTCTTCACCACCGGTCATCGGCCACGCACCCTGCAACGCGTCGCCCTTGGGGCAACCCGGGACGGCAAGATCACGAGCATCGTCCACGAGGGCAGTGGCGAGACGAGCCGCTACGAGCAGTTCACCGAGGCGCTGCTCTCCGCTACGAGTTATATGTACTCCTGCCCTAATGTGCATACCAGCTATCGGCTGACGCCGCTCGATACCGGAACTCCCAACCACATGCGTGGTCCGGGCGAGGCGAGTGGGATCTTCGCTCTGGAGTCCGCGATCGACGAACTCTCCTACGCGCTGGGCATCGACCCGATCGAGCTGCGCCGCCGCAACGAGCCCACAATGGACGAAGGTGAGAACAAGCCCTTCTCCAGCCGCTCCCTGATGCAGTGCTATGACCTCGGTGCCGAGCGCTTCGGCTGGGCCCAGCGCGCTCCGGCCCCACGCTCGATGCGTGATGGCCGGCTGCTGATCGGCATGGGTGTGGCATCCGCCACCTATCCGGTCTTCTTTGGCCCTGCTAGCGCGCGTGTCCGGCTGCACGCCGACGGCACCGCCGCAGTCGAGGTCGCCGCAAGCGACATGGGGCCAGGCACCTACACCTCAATGACGCAGGTTGCCGCCGAGACGCTCGGCATTCCAGTCGAGCAGGTTCGCGTCAGTATCGGGCGCTCGGACTTCCCGCCCGCGCCCCCGCATGGCGGCTCCATGACGATGGCCTCGGTCGGCTCGGCGGTCCGCGCCGCCTGCCTGGCAGTGCGGGACGAGGTGACCCGGCGCGCGGTCGCGGACCAGCGCTCCCCGGTCTTCGGCGCGGCCCCGGATGGCATTGAGTGGATCGGCAGCAACCTGCGCCGGCTCGGGGATTCCTCATCCGGCCAACCCTACCGCGACGTCGTGGCGAGCAGCGGTCAGCCGGTTGAGGCCCATGCCTCCAACCAGCGCGATGCCGAGGCTGCCAGCCGTTACTCCATGCATTCGTTCGGGGCCGTGTTCGCGGAGGTGGCAATCGATCCGGACGTCGGCACGATCCAGGTGCGGCGGGCCCTCGGTACCTACGGGGCAGGTCGCATCGTCAATCCGCGTTTGGCATCGAGCCAGTGCACCGGCGGCATGATCGGCGGGATCGGGATGGCCCTGATGGAGCAGACAGCCCTCGATGCACGCGATGGACGGCCCGTAAACGCCCACATGGCCGATTACCTCATGCCGGTGAACCTCGATATCGGGCAACTCGAGGCGTACTTCGTCGACGAGCATGACCCGAATGTCAATGTGCTCGGCGTCAAGGGTCTGGGCGAGATCGCGCTGGTCGGGATGGCTCCCGCAATCGCCAATGCGATCCATCATGCGACGGGTAAACGTGTGCGTCACCTGCCGATCCGCATCGAGGATGTGCTGACCGCTTAAACCGGGAGGCGCGATGGATAATTGGAAGATCCGGGATACCGATAGGCCTAATCATGGGATTGGGGACGGACAATGCTTCACTGCGCGCCTGTCATTCAAGTCGATGACCTGCCCGACAGGTTTCCCGAAACGCTTGTGACTTCCGATGCCGCGACGCCGCTCGACGTCCTGCGTTTTGTCATGGAAGCCGGGGAGCGCGGCCAAGATGTTGCGTTGGTGACGATTACCGGTCTGACAGGATCGTCGTCACGGTCACTTGGCACACTCATGGGTGTGGCGGAGGACGGCCGCTTCGCCGGCTCGTTCTCGGGCGGCTGCATCGAGGGCGCCGTTGTTGCCGAGGCACAGGAGGCGATCCGGGACGGGCGCCCCCGGCAGGTGCGCTACGGCGCGGGCTCCCCTTACATCGACATCAGGCTTCCATGCGGCGGCGGAGTGGATCTTCTGTTCCACCCCAGTCCTGATACGGGCGAGATCTGTGAGGCAGTTGCCTGCCTCGAGGGACGGGAACCGCTGGTTCTCGCGCAAGGCAGGGTCGGCGGCTTGTGCATTCTCCCTGGCTTAGCCCGGCAGGTGCCTGGCTGGCAGGGAGAGACGTTCATCTCCTGGTATGCCCCGCCGCTGGGGCTTGTTGTCGTCGGTCATGGAGCGGAGAGCCTTGCGCTGGTTCGGCTCGCCGCGGCCTGCGGCATCGCACCGACGCTGTTGTCACCCGATGAGCGGGTGCTGATGCTGGCCGCGACACACGGTGTGCATGCGAACCTCCTCACCAACCCACGTTCGTCACCACATCTTCCTGCGGACCCGTGGAGCGCCCTCGTGTTCCTGTTCCACGACCACGCCTGGGAGCCCTTGCTGATGGAACAGGCTCTGAGCCAGCCCTGGTTCTTCATCGGTGCGATGGGAAGTCGAGGAACGCACGCCAATCGGCTGGCCGCACTGCGGGAACGCGGGCTGCCGGAAGAGGCACTTGCGCGCATCGTTGCCCCGCTCGGCCTGATCCCGTCGGCGCGGGATCCCATCACATTGGCGCTCTCAGCGCTAGCACAGGTGGTCGATGGTTATCGGCAGGCAACGTCCATGATCTAGCAGATGGTCGCAGAATTCGTAGAATCTGAGACAGGAACGGCGTTCGTCGTTGCAGCCGCTACCTTATGGGAGTTGTGGAGTGATGAACACGGGGCTAGATCAGGACCTTGGTGTCAGGAATCCAGCTTTGATCTCTGCAGCGAGAGCGGTTAGCCCTGAGGCCCTAACCGATCCCTTCGGCCGGGCCATCACCTATGTGCGCGTCTCGGTGACGGACCGCTGCGACTTCCGCTGCGTGTACTGCATGTCCGA
>NZ_JBWBEW010000049.1:0-32976 GCF_056148915.1 Microvirga sp. jy35
TCACCTGGACGGCTGATCCGGATGAAATCATCGCCGCCGTCAGGCGTGGGCACCAAGCGTTAGATTCGATCCACTAGGTCCTGCCCCAAGGCATCACTGCTTGTTGGCTTTGTAAGTTGCGTAGAGGTCGTCTAGCTTTGAGAAGACGAATGAACCGAACTCCGGATCGATGCTTTTATCGATCTGCAGGGTGTACTTCGTCTCTGTATCATTGACTTTTGCGAGACGACGCCCATCCGGGTCTTTCCAGAAGCTGAACTCTGAGGGCAAATTCTGTGGAGCTACACGATCCCTCTTTGACAGCTTCGCGAAGAGCGTCAGGAATCTCTCGTCGGATTCGAGTTTCAGAAAGTCTGGTTTCTTGATGATTTCACGGGCTCGGTCGACGCCATTAGCCTCCAGAATAAGTGCAAGGAAGTCCAACCACCTCGGCCTTCCAATACCTGGTGCACGCCCGATTGCATTAATGATATCTGCAGGGATCTTGGTTGCGATAGACACAAGTGACGATAGATCACCCTTCCTGACAGAAAGAGCTGCCATAATCGTCGCGCGTGTGAACTTGCGCTCCTCAAGGGTCGCTGCAAAACGTGCCCGCTCAATGTAGGACAGATCCAGACGCTCGTTGTTCTCCTGCCCCTGGGCAATCACTAAATCTTCATCGCTCAGATCTCTGATGACGGCTCTGACCTTGATGCCCAAGGCTGCCGCGGCGGCAACGCGGCGATGACCAAATGCAATCTGGTACCGCCCCACGATCTCTGGGTGAGGTCGCACAAGGATGGGGACGATTTGCCCCTGGCTCTTAATCTGCTCCTTCAGACTGACCAAGGCGTCATCTGATCTGTCCATTCGGTCAGATACAAAGGACCCATCGATCTTGTCAGTTTCGATCTCGACAACGGTGTGGCCGGACTCGATCTGAGCTTTGAGAGCTGCAATCTCAGCCTCCGATTGCCCCTTCATGTTCTCAAGGGCAGCTCCCATTGCGCCTACAGGAGCGCGGCCTTCAGACATCATCGCAGCGAACCTTGAACGTTTCTCGTCAACGGTCGGCTGCGGTTGCTTTGGCATCTGGACAACCGCCTTAAGGCTTTCTCCCTCGTCGGTTTGTTCCAGGCTAGCCTTCAAAATCGCCTGCAAGTCCCGTGCCATTAGACCCTCCCCCACGCCTGTTTGATAAGTGCTTCAATCTCGCCGTTCACATTGTTCATCGCATCGATCGCGCGGTCGAATGTGGATTTCGTGAATTGCTCTCGTGACACCTCATAAATGGTTTGCTTCGTCAGACCGGCGTCCGAAATCGCGGTGCTCTTTAGCATAGCGTTCGTCAGAACGTGTTGTCCGAACATCGTACGCATGAAGTCGACCATTTGGCTCTGAGGCCCGTCGCCTGGTTCGAACCTAGTGATCAAGTAGCGAGTGAAATCGTACTTCATGCTGCTGCCATTTTCCCGGACGACGCGAAGCATTTCGGAGGCCATCGTCAGGAATTGGCACATCGACATGACATCGAGCATCTGGGGATGAACAGTGACGACCATCGATGTGGAGGCGCTGAGCGCCGCAAGCGTGAGGAACCCAAGTTGCGGTGGGCAATCGATTACGACAACGTCATATCTCTCCTCCACTGCTTTGAGGCTCATGCCGATGCGCTTGAAGAAGGGCGTCGACGGGTTCTGCCGGTCCATCAGCGCCTTAGGCGTCTCGTGCTCGAACTCCATGAGTTCAAGATTTGCTGGGATGATATCGAGGCCAGGGAAGTAGGTTTTCCGGATGATCTCCTCAGGATGTCGCTGTTCCCCATCGTAGCGGATCGATCCGTAGAGAGTCTGGTTCGGATCCAGGTCGAATTCTGGCTGGATTCCATGGAGTGCCGAGAGGCTTGCCTGAGGGTCGAGATCGACAGCCAAAACCCGGTAACCTTGCAGGGCAAGATATTGAGCGAGATGAGCAGAGGTGGTGGTCTTTCCGCTTCCACCCTTGAAATTTACGCAGGAAATGACCTGCAGATGCTCGCTTCCGGTTCGGTGCTTCATGTAACGCCGGTCGGACTTGCCCGTCTCATCAAGGTACTGCCGAAGTGCGTGGAGGTCTTCCAAGCTATACTGCCTCCTCCCATTCGGCAGCATCTCGGCCTGAGGCCCCTTCCCTTCCAAGGAGAGTTGACGCAGGTAGGCATCGGCAACACCGAGGATCTTGGCAGCCTCGCCAGACGTGAACTTGCGAAGTGTTTTGCGAGCGAGCGGCGGATAGAGAGCAAGGCGTTGGGATTGAAGCTGCTTGGAGAGATCCCTTGCATGAATGCCAATCAGTTCATCCACCCACTGGGACTCATCGACGAGTCCCTCAGTTTTCTGCTGCGCGAGAGCCATGGCATTCCTCATGGATACGGAAACGGGCCAAAAAATTAGCTGTTTCCGTAGTTGGCCCTGAAATCCTTTCCAATTTGTTAACATTACAGTCTGGCTGAGGATTTTTTTAACGAGACGTCATTGTATGCAAGCGTTGGGGGCGAATAGGCAGTTTGTAGCTGCAAACTAGGTCTTCCTGGCTAGCCACGAGAGTTGCAGTTTTGGCCCTCTGGATGCCGCCTGCAGATCAGACGTGACCAGCGGGCCAGATATGATCAGTGCGAAGAGTATCGAAACTTTGTTGCTTAGAGGGAGACGAGGTGGGCGTGCAGCAACTGGGCTTGGTTTGCAGCTACAAACATGAAAATGCGCTAGACCCAAGCCGCTAGGGCTCCTTGATGGGCCGACCAACATTTGTGGCTTTGCTAGCAGTTTCCTCCGCGCTACTAGATCTCGTTTGCAGCTACAAACTTCCTAGGTATGCTGCTGAAATCCTACTCTGTGGATTCATCCGCGGTCTTATGGTGTGCAACCTCAAGACCTATGATTGGTCCGCGGTGCAGCTTACAGCCGCAAAGCTTGTCGATGCTATGGAAGGTAGGTCATTGAAACGCATCTGAAGCTTAGGGCGTATCAAGATCAAATCCCAGTGTGCCCTCGCCTCTATGGCTGGTTTGCAGCTACAAACTTGGTTCTCTTGATTGACGCTAGCTGTCCAACGAATAATGGCCTCTTCTGGTAGATCTGCTTTGAGCATGCTCCTGCTCATCGTAGTAGCTGGCTGCCTGCTGGATCGATTTGTTAGGCGATTGGCGCATGGTCCAGTGGCGAGATCCCATCCCGTCCGGCTTGAGTTCTAAAGCCTGGCCGCAGTACGTGGGCGCTGAAATCCGCTAGATCCTCTACGACCATCCGGAAGCGCTTCTTCAGGATGAGATTGATCAGCTGCGAAGCGAGAGCTTTCGCCTCAACGGAGCCGAGCTTTGGGACGTTGCGGAAGATTAATCCTGAAGTGATCTCGGCGAACTACATTCACCCATGCAGGGGCCATAGTCGCCTGCCCTGACGCTAAGACAAAGGCAACCTTGCCCTGCCGCGATCGTCCTTGTGCGACATGCGCCCTTCGAGAATATCGACATTGTCTGACTTGCTTAATCAAATGGCTATAAGCGCTTGAGTGGACCCAGCTGTGCCCTTGCTAATACTCGGCTATTTCAAGTACTTTTCTTAGGTTTAGGGCCCTGTGTTTCCAGACGAGGCACCCCTACCTTGAAAAAACTTCGATGTCTTGAATCCGTTCTTCGTTGATCAATTCTTTACTTGAATTGGACTACGTCGCGCGCAGACGCGACACTGGAGCATGCCTGACTACAAGATACAATATCTGGTGCTTGACCGTTGCGATCCGGATGCCAACATGGCCCGGTTTTACGTACTATCCATTGAGGCGAGCCTGTTCGGTGATGCGGCCCTCATCTGCGAGTGGGGCCGGATTGGCACTTCGGGACATTGCAAGATCGAACTGTACGAAAGTAAGGGCAGAGCGGTCGAGGCTTTTGAGACCTGGCTGCGCCGGAAGCAGAGGCGGGGCTACGTCACGCGGCACCGCTCCCCCTAAATGGACCTTCACACGGCACAAACACAGCCCTTGAGCGTTGGAGTATTTGACAACACTCCTGACTGTTGGCATAAACTCCAACATGAAGGCTGAACTCCTGCTCCCTGAGCGCCACCAGACTGCGGACAACGCTTTCGTCGAACTGCGCGTCTGGCGGGTCCCACACCCGGTGCGCGGGTCGGAGCACGAGTACAAGTACGCGCTGGCCTATGTCGTGAAGGGCATTTGCGTGCTTCGCTACGACAACGAGGCCGGGAAGGGCGATCACAAGCACGTCGGACCGATTGAGACCGGCTACCGCTTCACCACCCCAGCCCAGCTGCTCGCTGACTTCTGGCGCGACGTCGACCAATGGAGACCCGAATGACCACAGTGACCCTTTCCGTTGCATCTCGTGAGGACGTAACCCGGCGCACGCTTGCCGCCTTCGGGGGCGAGGCTCAGGGCGCGCATATCTCGTTCGCTTCCGTCGAACTCCTCTGGCAGACGCTGACGAAGAAGCGCTGGGAGATCCTCAAGGTCATGACAGGGCAGGGCCCTCTAAGAATCCGCGAGATCGCCCGCCGCGTCGATCGTGACGTGAAGGCCGTGCACGGGGACGTTCATGCGCTTCTCGAGGCCGGCGTCATCGACAGGACGGGCGAGGGACTGGTCGTTTTCCCCTACGACGCCATTCACGTCGACTTTATGCTAAAGGCTGCTTGAACCGAGTGAAGAACTGGCGACGCCGGCGCGATCGGGGCTCGCGGAGCCTCCTGGATCGGCCGGCGTCGGGCCTCAAGATCGCGGCAGTCCAGCGGACGAAACCGAGAGAGACCGACGGTCACGTTACGCCCATTATGTCCAAGGAAAAGTCCTCCAGAAGCGTGAGGGGTTTGCCGATTTATCTCTTCGTCCGCGCCGCCTTGGTCATCTTCGCCTACGCGATGAGCTTCGTCCCGCCAGGCTGGCTGAAGCGGGGAGGATGTCAGCTCTCGCCTTGAGCCTCTGGCGGGAGCGCAAGCCCGTGCTTCTTCGCCAAGTCAAGTTGCCTCTTCACTGAGGAGACTGACCATGTGAGGCCGCCGCGTGGAGTCCGCTCCCGCATACGCTCTAGTTGCGCTCCGATGTCGCGCAACGAGAGGCCTGGGTCGGCCATAGCAATGCCGGCGATCAGCGTCATGAGGCGGTCCTCTGGGCTCTTGCGCGGGGCAGGGTGGAGGAGGGCAGGGTCGGCCATGTGCTGCGACACGAGCTTGCCGACGGCGCGCCGCAGCCGGGCCACGGTCCACGTTTGGCCGCTGTTGCCGAGGACGCGAACAACATCCTCCCAGGGGTGCTGCGGGCGCATGCGGCGTACAGTCGGCATCCATCGATTAGCACCGGCGATCAAATCGTCGAGATAAACCTTCTCCCGAGCGAGGGCGATCTTCCGGATCGCGTCCGGTCTGCGCTCACGCATGCCCGGATTTCCCGGTTTCTTGCCCCGTCCCTTCGCGGCCTTGATGCCGGCGCGTGTGCGCTCTGAGATGAGCGAGCGCTCGAGCTGCGCCACAGCACCTAGCACTTGTAAGGAAAATATGCCTTGTGGGGTCGAGGTGTCGATGGGATCACGCAGGGAGCGGAAATGCGCCTTCCTGGCCTCCAAGGTCTCGATCACCTCCAAGAGGTGGCTCACCGAGCGGGCCAGCCGGTCCAGACGCACTACGACCAGCACCTCACCTGGCTTGATCTCCCGAATGAGTCGCACCAGCACCGGCCGTGACCGGCTCGCGCCGGATCCGTGCTCCTGGTAGATCTCGGCACAGCCAGCAGCGCGCAACTCATCGAGCTGAGCATCGTGTGCCTGATCCTCTGTGGAGACACGGGCATAGCCGATCAAGCGAGCTTTCGAGAGGGGAGGGGCCATTAACCGGTTTCCGGAGCCATTTTCTGCCCCTTTGTACACTTTCGTTTGTCACGAGCAACTGATCGTTTGAAGACATCTTTCAAGCCATTCTGTTAACCAGCGGACAAGGGAAGGGCTTCCTTGCAGGCAGCGAAAATGCTTTGAAAACAAGGGCATTAGCGGCTCGGCTGACGACGCGAGGCCGACATAGTCCTCCGCGCTCAGTTCCCAAGCGAAGCCGCTCACGATGCCGCCCGAGAAAATTGCACACTTCCTAAGGCCACGCCGTAGTCAATTCCTGTTTAGCTTCCTCTCCTACCGACCCACCTAGCTATATCAACGGCTTAACTGCCGGGACGAAGCCTGGCTTTCGAAGGCAGGAGGTTCGGAGAACTTGAGTGAGAGAAGCCTCGCTGAAATCGATGCCGCCCCTGCTGTGATGGTGAGGGAAGGGCAGGAGACAGATAACTGCTCGCTGGACATTCACGACAGTCGGAGAGGGGAGGGCAGGTCAGGAGCGAAAAGCGGACCTTCACAAGGCCAAGCTGAAGGGCAGTTCGTGACCCGTTTCAGACATTCAAAGCTGGTATCGTGGTGAGCCGCCAACGCTGTCCAAGTCACGGAGCCCTGGATCGCCGCTCGAATGACGTCTGCACCAGCATCGTCCTGGCCTCATGCACGACAGCACGAGCCACATTACCGAGCACAGGGCTCACAATGCGGCTCTGCTGCCAGAACAGCGGAACATCCAGGGGCCGGTCCGGCCTGAGCGCAACCAGCCTGCCGGCGCGAAGGTGGTCGATCACGAGCGGCTCCGGGTTCATGCCCCAGCCGATCCCGGCCAGGGCCGCATCCACAAAGGCCTGGGACGATGGCAGCCAGTGCAGCGGGGGATGAACATCGGCTCCAAGCACCTGCCGTAGCCACTCTGCCTGGAGCCGATCCTTCTGGTTGAAGATCAGACATGGAGCGCGTACCGCCGCAGCCTCGTTGAAGCCATCCGGAAACCACCGAGCGCAATACTCCGGACTCGCTGTCGCAACATAGCGTTGGGCTCCCAGAGGATGGCAGTCACATCCTTGGATCGGTGTGCTGTGCCCCGTCACGGCCGCCACCACCTCGCCGCGCCGCAGCCAGTCCGCGCTGTGTTCCTCATCGTCCAGCACCAGGTCGAACAGGTATCCTTCGGCCCTCGCCATGGCTTTGATGAACCAGGTCGCGAGACTGTCGGCATTCACGGCAATCCGCAGGGTCGCGGGCTGGCTTTTGGCTTGGAGGCTTGGCAAGCTTGCCTGCAAGGAGCTTTCCAGCAAGGCGACTTGCTCGACATGTTGGCACAGGCGCTGGCCGACCTCGGTTGCCGTGCAGGGCTGCCCCCGAACCACGAGTACGACCCCGAGGCGTTCCTCGAGCAACTTGATCCTCTGCGAGATGGCAGAGGGCGTGACATTGAGCTGTTGCGCAGCGCGCTCGAAGCTGCCGGTTCGGACGACGGCTGCAAGAGCCGAGAGTTGGGCGTAGTCTAGCATGGATTAGAGGCTCTAATGCTGAGTGAAGAAGTTTAACTATCCTAATTATGGCATACCGCTTAAGGAAGGGCGATCCCAACAGCGTTCGCCATGATCAGCCTTCATCTCGTTGGCCTCGTGCGGGTGCTGAGCCTCAGACATGCTGGAAAGTGCCGATGCCGGACATCACCCAACTCGCCCTGTTCTTCGCCGCAGCCTTCGTGCTCGCCATCACGCCTGGACCCGGCATCTTCTACGTTGCTGCCCGTGCCCTCGCAGGCGGTCGGGCGGAAGGCATCGCCTCCAGCTTCGGTACGGGCCTGGGCGGCATGGTTCATGTCCTCGCCGGCAGCCTGGGTGTCTCTGCCATCGTGCTGGCGAGCGCGGAACTGTTCACGGTCCTGAAGCTGTTAGGCGCGGCCTATCTGGTCTGGATTGGCTGGCGGACCTTCCAAGCCGCACGCCGGGACGCGATGGCGGCCTTGGCGGACGGGACTGTGGCACCGCCCGTCGGCGCGCGCCGAGCTTTCCGGGAAGGGGTGCTGGTGGAGGCCCTGAACCCCAAAACGGCCGCCTTCTTCCTGGCCTTCGTGCCGCAGTTCGTGGACCCGGCTGCTGGCAACGTGGCCCTGCAATTCGCCGTTCTCGGCTTTGTCTCCGTTGCCCTCAATACCCTCGCTGATATCGTGGTCGCCTTCGCGGCGGGTGGCATCCGGGCAGGGGCTACGGCCCGTCCCACTCTGATCCGCCGCCTGCGGGAGGGCTCAGGAGCCGCCATGGTCGCACTCGGCATCGGCCTGGCCCTCGCCGGACGCCCGTCGACCTAATATCTATGATCGTGCCGGACCTGGAGAAGGGGAAACAGTGAATACCGAACTTCAACACCTCCTACTTGTCTACGCCACGTATGTCATCGCGGCGGGCAGCCCTGGCCCCAGCAACATGCGCATCATGGGCGTCGCAATGCAGCAAGGCCGCCAGGCGGCACTCACGCTGGCCGCGGGGGTCGTCACCGGTTCCATCTTCTGGGGCATGATGGCGGCAACGGGGATCTCCGTCCTCCTCACCCGCTATGCCGAGGTGCTGACCGCCCTTAAGATCTTCGGCGGCCTCTACCTCTTGTTTCTCGCCTTCAGGGCCGGACGAGCCGCCTTGATCTCGGAAGAGCAAGCCACGGCAGGAGCACCTACGCCCGCTTCATCTAGGACGGCGCTGTACAGGCAGGGGCTGTTGATGCACCTCGGCAACCCGAAGTCCGTTCTGGCATGGATCGCCCTGGTAACGCTTGGTCTTGGCTCTGATGCATCCTGGCAGGGCGTTGCCGTGATCCTTGGTGGATGCGCAGTGCTGAGCGTGACGATCTTTTGCGGCTATGCCGTCTTGTTCTCGACCACGCCGATGGTGCGCCTGTACCGCCGCGCCCGCCGCTGGATCGAGGGCGCCCTCTCTATTATCTTCGGTTTTGCAGGACTGCGCCTGCTTCTGGCCCGCACATGATGACCACACAGGAGACCCTGAGACTGTTCAGCGGCCTTTCGGCCTTTCCGCTGACGCCGACCGATGCCGCAGGGCATCTGCAAGCCGACGTGCTGGGCCGTTTCCTCGAGCGCATCCAGGCGGTAGGGGCGGATTCCATCGGCCTGCTCGGCAGCACCGGCGGCTATGCGTACCTGAGCCGGGAGGCACGCCAGCATGCGGTCCGGGTGGCAGTGGAGTGCGTCGGTGGCAAGATCCCAATCGTCGTCGGCGTGGGCGCGCTCCGAACCGACGAGGCCGAGACGCTCGCCCGAGATGCCAAGGCGGCAGGGGCTGATGGCCTGCTGCTCGCCCCCATGTCCTATACGCCCCTGACCGACGAGGAGGTGTTCCAGCACTTCTCGGCCGTGGCCGAGGCGGGTGGGCTACCCTTGTGCATCTACAACAATCCGAGCACCACGAAATTCGCCTTCGGCGATGACCTGATAGCCCGTCTGGCAAGGCTCCCCAACGTGGCGGCGGTGAAGATGCCGCTGCCGGCGAATGGTGACTTCAACGGCGAGATGGAGCGGCTGCGCGCGATGACCCCTGACGGCTTCGCCATCGGCTACAGCGGAGATTGGGGCGCCGCAGACGCGCTGCTGGCTGGCTGTGACGCCTGGTACAGCGTGGTTGCGGGCCTGCTGCCCGCTCCGGCGTTGGCCCTCACGCGCGCGGCGCAAGCGGGCGATCATCCAGGGGCTGCCCGCATCAACGATGCCTTTCAACCCCTTTGGGACCTGTTCAGGGCATTCGGCAGCTTTCGCGTGATGTACGTGATGGCAGACCTTCTGGGGCTGGCCAGGATCGAGCCGCCGCGCCCGATCCTGGCGTTGCCTAAGGAGGCTCGCAGTCGCGTGGAAGGGGCTTTGCAAATCTTGAAGGATACAGGCAGCTCCATTCCATAAAAGGCTTCCGTTGGTGAACGCGGAAGGTCGCCTTCTGGCAGATTTCGTTGATTTAGTCGGCCAGCGGGAGCGCTGACCGTCTGTTGGGGGCTTTTCAGAGCTGCGGGATTGCCGTGTTCAGCCCAGCGTCTGGGCTCCAGAGCCGGGGGCGGGCTGGTTGGAGGCACATTGTCATGCTCCTACCCCGGCAAAGGTGGGCATAGGCCGCAGCTTGGCAAGCCTTCTCAGGTTCTGCGCGGTGGCCGCCAACAAGAACTCGTCCCTTGCTCCATTCGGCCCACGCAATCTCAGACGCGCCAGTCTCAAGATGCGTTTGAGGTGGGCAAACAGCATCTCGATCTTCTTGCGATGGTGACGGGAGCGCTCGAAGGCCGGTGTGCCGGCCAGAGCACGGGCCACATCGCGCGCATCCTCATCCAGATCGCGTGGGATCCGACGCCGGGGCGTGTTGGGACAGCACCGGGGCTTCAACTCGCACTTCTGACAATCGGATTGCCTGGCCCGGTAGAAACGGACGCCATCCTTGGTGACGCCTGAGCGCCGGTTGGTGAAGTTGCGGCGATACTGCACCAAGCGTTTGCCACCCGGGCAGGTGTAGTGGTCCTGCTCCCGGTCATAGGCGAAGTCGGATCGTGAGAAGGTGCCATCAGTGCGCTGTGACTTATCGAAGACCGGAATGTGCGGCGCGATCTGCTTCTCCTTGACGAGCCAAGCAAGGTTCTCGGCCGAGCCATAGGCGCTGTCGGCTGCCAGATGCTGCGGTTTGAGATTGAAGCGCTCGGCGGCGCGCTCGAGCATGGTTCGGGCGGCCCCAACCTCCGCCTGCCTGATAGCCCGGGTGGCCTCCACGTCGAGGATGATTGCGTGCTGGGTATCGATCAGGTAGTTTGTGGCATAGGCAAAGAAGGCATGCCCCTTGTGAGCCCCCGTCCATTGGGCGGCTGGATCAGAGGGTGAGACGAACTTTGGTGTCACCTCACTGGCGGCTCCGAAGGCGGCATCATCCAGAGTGGCCAGATATTCCTGAACGGCGCGGCTGGCCTCGGCGCCATGATCCTGAGCTTTCCACTCGTCTCCTGGGATGGAGCGCTGCTTGTTAGCGTCAGCCGCAATCAGGCTGGCATCGACTGCAAAGCCTTCTCCACCCACCAGCCCCTCGGCCAGGCAGGGCTCGACCACCGTCTCGAACAGATGGCGCAGGATGTCGCTCTGGCGGAAGCGGCCGTGGCGATTGCGCGAGAAGGTGGAATGATCCGGCACCTTGCCAGCGAGGCCCAAGCGACAGAACCAGCGGTAGGCCAGGTTGAGGTGCACTTCCTCGCACAGGCGTCTCTCCGAGCGCAGGCCCATGCAGTAGCCGACGATGAGCATGCGCATCATCAGCCCGGGATCGACAGAGGGCCGGCCGATAGAGCTGTAGAACGGCCTCAGGGCCGTGCGCACGCTCTCCAGGTCAAGAAAGCGGTCGATGCGGCGCAGCAGGTGATCGGCCGGGACATGGTCGTCGAGGCAGAAGTCGTAAAAGAGCTGCGCCGGAGCTGTCTGGAAGCCCATCATCGTCCTGCCCTCCTCAAAGCGACAGGAGGATGGAATCACGCCAACGCAGCGTATTCAACACCCGACTAAATCAACACTATCGACCCACAACGGACCTTCAAGCATGCGACTGCGAATAACCGCTTAGCGCCGCTTTTCAGACATACTGGCAGCTTTACGAGTTTCAGAGCAGCAGTATCTGCGCGAAGCAGACGGAGACAAGTATGCCAGCCGCTCGGGCGGCGGGGCGAGGATTACGCCGCCCCATTCGCAGACTTGATAGTCACCGCTCTGACTTTGCTATCCGTAGCACTGGAAAGAACACAGCGGCCGCCAACGTCATGCCGCCAAGGACGATCCAAACGAAGGCTGTAGCTGGACCCACCGACAGCGCGCCGATAAGCGCCGTCCCAATTGCAGCACACGCCATCTGCAAGAACCCGAGCAATGCCGACGCGATACCGGCTCTGTCTCCAAAGGGCTCCAGTGCGATCGCCGTTCCGATCGGATTGATAAGTCCCATGCCCGCCACAAACAGCGTGACCGCCGCCATGAAGTGCAGCTGCGTCGGTGCTCCGCTTTGCAGAACAAGCCACAGCCCCCCCACCATGGCGATCAGGATGCCGACCATGCCAACCTTTGACGCGCTCCAGCGGCGGGCCAACGGGGCAGCCATCAGGCCGCTAACGAACACAACGAGGACCGTGGCTGCGAAGAAGATGCTGAGGCCGGTCGCGCCCAAGCCCATGTCGACCATGAGGATCGCGGGCGCCGCGCCGAAGAAGCTATAGAGGCAGCCTATCACCAGGCTTACCGCGAGCGCGGGGAAGATGAAGCGGGGATCGATGGCCAGCGCCACAAAGGTGATGGCGATCGCATGCGAACGCGCCGGGCGCCGCCGTTCGGGCGTGAGCGTCTCTCCGGCGCTCAGCCGATAATGCAGGGCGACCAGAATGCCCGCCACCGCGACAAGCACAAAGGTGCTGCGCCAGCCGAACGCCGCCGCCATTCCCGTGCCAAGCGCCGGCGAAAAGCCGGGCGCCGCAGCCATCGCGATCATCACCAGCGCCAGCGCGCGGGTCAGTTCAGGTCCGTGATAGAGGTCGCGAGCGATGGCGCGGGCCAGAACCGAAGCCGCGCAGGCGCCCAGCGCCTGGACCGCGCGACCGGCGATCAGCACCGGCAACGATGGCGCGAGCGCACAGACGATGCTTCCCGCGGCGAACACGGCCAGTCCGCCAACAACGAAGGGCGCCCGCCCCCAGGCGTCGGCCAGCGGACCGACGAACAGCTGCCCCACGGCGAAGACGATGAAAAAGCTGCTCAAGGTCCAGGCCAGATCGCCAGGAGTCACGCCAAACTCGCGTGCCATCGCCGGAAAGGCAGGCAGCATGATGTTGGTCGCGAGCGCGCCCAGCCCGGCCAGGCTTGCCAGCAGCAGCAGTCTGCCAGCCGTCACCCTATCGTGAGAGCCGGGTGCGATGTCCGGTTCGACGTCAATCCGCGTCGTCACAGTCCACCGGACCGGGGTTCGACGTCGAACACGAGCAGCGTCGACGTAGCCGTGGCGCACAACCGCCCATCGCCATCGTGGAGCGTCGCTTCGGCGAATGCGACGCGCTGCCCGACGGAAATGGTGCGACCTGTCGCACGGACCGTCCCGCTTCGGTCACTGAGACCGCGCAGATACGATACCTTGAGTTCCAGCGTGGTATGCCCCCGGTTGGCATCGAGCTGCGAGTGGACCGCTATGCCGCAAGCGCTGTCGAGCAGCGTCGCCGCATAGCCGCCATGCACCGATCCGAGCGGATTATAGACGCTGCGGTCGGGCGTGCCTTCGAACACCACATGGCCGCGCTCGACCTCGACCAGATCGAAGCCGAGCTTCTCGCCCATTGGGGCCTTCAGGTCGCCCGCAAGCATGGCGCGCAGCTGCTGGAAGCCGTCGGGCCCGCCTTCGCTATCGTTGGCCATATGTTCACCACGGCTCGTGGAAGGGGCGGACCTCGGCGAGGAACGACCAGGCGTCTCGCGGCTGATGCGCGAGATGATGGACTTCGCCCGCGATCGAAGCAGGTGAGATGAAGAAATCGTCCGCTGCCTCGGGCAGGCGCTCGCGCTGCCACGGCACGTCGATCACCGCGTCGATGATGAGATACGCGACGTGCACGCCCTTCGGTCCCAGGTCGCGGGCGAGCGATTCCGCCAGGATGCGCTGCGCGGCCTTGGTCGGTGCGAATCCGGCGAATCCGGCGCGTCCGCGCAGCGCCGAGGTGTTGCCGGTGACGATCAGAGCGCCTTCGCCCGCCGCAATCATCGCGGGCGTCGTCAGCCGCGCGAGGTGGAACAGCGCCATCGCATTGATCTCGAAGTTGCGCTGGAGCGTTTCGGCCTCAATCTCGGTGAAGGTGCCGAACGCGCCGCCGACGGCGTTGTGGACGACGACTTTGGGATTGCCGACCTCGGCAATCGCCCGCTCCAGCGCGGCGGCATCGCTGACGTCACACGGCACTGCGATCGAGTCCGGTATTTCCTTTTCCAGCGTGGCGAGCCGGTCTGCATTCCGCGCCAGCATCGCCACGCGATAGCCGCCCTCGGCAAAGCGACGCGCGATCGCAGCTCCGGTGCCCGGGCCGACACCCGTCACGAGAGCGAGCGGTTTGGTCGTGAGATTGGTCATGCTGCTTCCTCCAAGCGCGCGAGTTCCTCGCGCACGAAATCGAGACGGTCGTTGCCGAAGAACATCGCGTCTCCGACGAAGATTGTGGGTGAGCCGAATACGCCGCGCTCGGCGGCCTCGGCGGTGTTGGCGTCGAGCTGGGCGACGACGTCCGGCGCATCGATCCGGTCGGCTATCCGGCCGGCCTCGATCCCGGTCGTCGCGATCTCCGTGAGAATGTCGTCCCGACCGGCAAGCGTCTTGCCGTCGCTCCAGATCGCCCGGTAAAGCGCCAGGGTGATCGCCGCCGCATCGGTCGGGGATTGCGCCGTTAGGACCGCTCGCGAACAGGCCTCGCCGTCATTTGCGCGCATGTCCGACGGGTTGAGCGGTACGCCATAGCGCTGCGCCCAGCGCGCCAGATCGACGCGCGCATAACGTCCCTTCGCCGCGCAAGTGAGGGTGGTCGGGACGTTGCCCACCAGTTCCATCACCTTGAGGGCCTTCATCGGCCGCAGCGCGATATCGACGTCCATCTCGCGCAACTGGGTATAGGCCATGTAACTGTATGGGCTGAGGAAGTCGTAGAAAAGTTCAATCGGTTGCGTCACCGGCCTGCTCCTGTGCGTTGATCGAGAAGTCGAAATGTGCTGTCGCCCGCGCCAGGGCCGGGGCGGAGTTGAGCGCGGTCGTGGGGAATGGCGACGCCCGTCTCAGTGTCGACGAGCGCCAGAACCAAAGGGCGTCCGGTCTCACGATCGACCATTTCGATGGACGGCGCGCCGAAGCCAGTCGCATCCCAGCGATCGCCCCATTCGCGCAGGGCGACGCTGACCTTCCACAGATCGCGCCCCTTCGGCGTCAACCGATATTCGTCGCGCGGCGGGCGCTCCTGATAGCGCACGCGCTCGACGATGCCATGCTCAACGAGATGTTTCAGACGCGCGGCGAGGGTCGCTGCGGGAATGTCCATATTGGCCCGCAGGTCGTCGTAGCGTCCGAATCCCAGCGAAAGATCGCGGATCACCAGCAACGTCCATCTGTCACCGATCAGCTCAAGCGCTCCCGCGATCGAACAGCGCATTCCGGCAAAGGATTTGGATTTCATAAGACTGGCTCTCGACTAAGTTCAATCATTGAAGTAATGGAGATGCGGGCTAAATGCAAGGGGCGGGATTGAGCGGACGTATTGAGCGCTTGGATCCTTGCTTCGAATTGTCAGGAGAATGCCATCCGCGCCAGCAGAACAGCTACAGGCGTTACGACCGAACTCGTGATGCCGGACGATAGCGACCTTGATGTTGGAGACGTCACGGTCAGGGTCGATTCCTCGACCATCAACTACAAGGACGGGCTGGCGATCACCAATGCATCGCCGGTCATCCAGCGTTTCCCGCTGAGCCCCGGCATCGACCTGACGGGGACGTTCGAGGCATCGGATAGCGCCGAGTTCGCCGTCGACGACAAGGTGGTGCTGAACGGCTGGGGCCTCAGCCAGACATCTCGTGCGTACGTTCGGAAGCTGCCAGCCCGCTTGCGGCCCAATTTCGGACGTTCAACCGCACACATATCAATGTCTGCACCTGGCAGATTTTAATGAAAAACTCCCGGGTGCCGCTGCGTCGGTCTATTACTAGCGTCAGCGTACGAGACCAGGCCCAGCATCCTGTATGCTGACTGCGCAAAAATCGGCCGTTGCGGACTTTTTCAACAGTATCGGCACGTTCCGGAAGTAAGCCGAATTTCTGGAAAGGCGCGACAAGCAGACCTTCATTTGGTTCATCCAACGTTACACTTTGACCCCAAGCGGCCCTTCAGCGATATCTCGTGAGGTCCGATGTGCCGAATCCGTGACGGTCAGATGGATGGTAACCGCGGTCGGATGATGGCGACATGGAAGCGTGCCCCATAGTGAAGCCCGTCATCGTGAATTCATAGGACGGGTTGTGCAGGGATGGCCGAGGCAGTGCCTGCCGCCGATAGAGCGAATGCGGTCTCGACACTATAGAATGCGCGCAGCAATCACAACGGAGGCGACCAGCAGTACCACGACGATCGATAGGGCGAACGGGAGCATGACCCCATAGGCCTCCCGCTCGCGCCGGGGTGTTCCAGCCAGACCGCACACGATCGACATGCGAACCGGCGAGACCATGTTCAACGACAGGGCCGCCGCGTGCTGCAAGGCGATCGCGGCAGCGACGGTTAGGCCGGCCTCTGCCGCGAGGCTGGCCTGGGAAGCCATGAACAACCCGTTGGCGGCGTTGCCGCTGTTGGCGAGGGAGCCGAACACGGCGGAGATCAACGGCGTCGCAACGATCGCCCAACGGTCCAGCGCCGCGAACATTCCGGTGGCCAGGCCCTCCGCGATGCCCGAACCGGACAGGATCTCCGCCATCATCGAGAAATTGACGACGGTCAGGACCGCCAGCCGGCCCGTCTTCCAGGCTGAACCGATCTCGGCTGGGAAGGCGGCTGTGTGGCCGCGCGCCAGTCCTGTCAAAACGGCTCCCACGACCAGCCATGTGCCCGCATGGAATAGTGGCGACCACCCGGGTGCGCCGGGGAAGGGCTGCATTCGGCCCGTTGCCTCGAGAAAGTGGGCAAGAGGCGGCAGGAGCCGGGTCGCGACAAGCCATCCGATCAGCAGCGCGAAGGGAACCATCCGGCGGACCGCAAGGGCAAGCGTGCGTCGGTCGGGACGTTCATCAACCAGATAGCTGCGCAAGGAGCTGGTGGCCTGGGTGCGCAAGGAAATCGGCCCCATCGCGTCCCCCGACCTGATCCAGTTCGCCCCCGGCCTGCCCAAGACGCGCTCAGGAAAAATCATGCGCCGCATCCTGCGCAAGATCGCCGAGGACGAGTTCGGCTCGCTCGGCGACACCTCGACGCTCGCCGACCCCGGCGTGGTCGACGACCTAATCACGAACAGGCAGAACTGAATCAGCATGTGTCTGGAGTGCTGGGTCTCATAGGCAAACCCGGCTCCGAGCTTAATTTGTCTGATGAACTCACGAGAGGGAGGGGGCCGGCTCGGCCGGGGCCGGCCCAATGGGTCAGAACTTCAGGATTTCGCCGTCGGCGGGGACCCGAACACGATCCCGCATGCCGTTCTGCTCGACGTATTCCAGCAGGTCCTTGCGGCTCAACGCCATGTGGTTGACCGCGTCCACGTGGACGGCGACGATGGTGGCGTTCGGTGCGGCCTTGTACGCGCGCAGGACATCGTCCTTGCTCATGATGATCGACCCGACGTAGCCAAGCATGCGAGCTTGGCCGGCGTTCAGGAGGATCACGTCAGGCTTGAACTTGGACAGGCTACAAGGCCAGACATCTCACCCATAGCGCAGAGCGGGTTCGCCGTGCTCACGCGCAGGGCGTCGCGATGATGAAGCGGGCGGGAGCTTTGCGAAAGGTCGGGATCGCGGATCTATGTCCAAAGGGAAGAGACGAGCAAAAACGGTTTCTAGGATACTGCGATTATTTTGCTCGGCTAGATTGGTGGTGTCTCGGTTGAGATAGGTCATTGACGGTCCTCTACAACATTTGAAATTAGGTCCGCTAAGGGGATCCGGCTCAGACACTCGGGTACTTCAGCGTATATAGGCCGGTCTCAACAGGCGGTTCTTAACCCTGATCGAGCTTGGCCGCTAAAACCTCCGAAAGTTCCTTCCATAGAGGGCACTCACGGACAGCCCCGCTCGTAATCGGAACTCGGAGACCCCATGTGAGGGCCATCGGCAGCCCGCGTTCGGGCCGTTGCCGACTGAGAGATCCAATGTGCTCCCGCCCCCAAGGCAGAGGAGCACCCCATGCCTCGCTACTTCTTCCACGTGACAGACGGCTACTTGGAACGCGATACCGAGGGCACGGAGCTACCCGATATCTACACCGCCCAGGATCAGGCGATCCGCACCAGCGGCGAGATCCTGCGCGAGATGGGCGCCAAGTTCTGGAACGGCACCGAATGGAAGCTGGAGGTGGCTGACGAGGAGGGCCAGATCCTGCTCACGCTCCGCTTCTCGGCCGAGGAGCACCCCGCTTTGACCGATCCCTCACGCGACCCGGGCTCTGCTTAGAGGCTCTGTTCCGAGAGGCCGTTCTGCTCAGTGAGATGCAGGTAGTTGGGGTTGAAGCCGCTGAATGCCTTCAGCCTCGCCACGTCCAGAATGACAAGGTGCTTGCCCTTGAGCGTGATCAGCCCGTCACGGCGCAGACGCTGGAGCACCCGGTTCACATGCACGGACGTCAGGCCGGTGGTATCAGCCAACTCGGCCTGGGTGATGGGCAGCTCATACGTGTCACCGTTGGTCAGCCCGACCGTTTCCAACCGCAGCAGCAGCTCGCACAGGAGGTGGGCGACCCGGTGCTCGGCCTTCCGGGCGCCGATGTTGAGCAGCCATTCGCGCAAGGTAGCCTCGTCCACCAGCGCCGCCCACCAGAACGCGCGGGCGATGGCGGGCCGCTCCATCAGCGCCAGGATCTGGGCGCGTGGGATCTTCACCACCGTGCAGGGGGACAGCGTGGCAATGGTGTGATCCATGGCCTTGAGGATGAAAACATGAAGGTCGCAGAAGTCGCCCGGCACCAGGTAGGCCATGATCTGACGGCTGCCATTTGGGATCATCTTGTAGCGGCAGGCGAAGCCGTCCAGGATCAGGTTCACGTCGCTCGGTGCTTCGCCTTCGCGGATCAGATCCACCCGAGGCCCGACGGCCCGGGCCGGGCGGATCACCTCGTCCAGGAGGAGCCTGTCCGCGTCCGGCAGAGGTCCGAAGGCCTCCAGCTTGCGGGTGAGCACGTTCATCATCGGAAAGTCTCCGGAACCTACCAAACTTAAGGTCCGAGCCGTCGTCTCGTTCCAAAAACAGCCTTCTCGGAAATTTGCGTCTAAATACGGCGAAGGCCTCGGGGGAGTGTCCGAGGCCTTGCCCGTGGGGAAGCGACGGGCAGCGTCAGAAGTCCGAGCGCCGTGCTCGACCATCACAGGTCTTGCTCGTGCGCCTGTTGCCGAGCGGCGTCAACAGCTCTGATCCATTCATCCTTGAAGCCATCACCGAGGTCAAACCGCTTGTCCAAAGGCAGCTAGATATAATTCGCGGACATTGTCTCACGCATGCGCGGAGTCGATCCGACAGACTTCCATCGCAACCCTCACGCTCAGCACCCGCTGGTGCTGCTCGCCCCTCACCTCAACAGTGACCTCACGGGGATCTCCACCCGGCAGCCGGTCCCGTCCGATTTCGGCCGCAGCGCTCGCGGCTTGGCGTTCGGCAGCATCAAGGCTCTCAAACTGCAAGTCCTCGTGATCACGGAAGAAGCGGTCTCCTTCTCGCACGTCGAAACAGAACCGCGGCCCTGCGCCCCCACCATCAGATGTCTACAAACCCCGCGAGGAGGGGTTTGTTCGCCTCCGGTAACGAAGGAGACGAGGTTGACGCTGTGCTAGCGTGGCTCGCGTTCCAGGCACAGGAAGGTTGGGTCGAACTCAGCCGTCTCTTGCAAGCGCGGCCAATTCTCAATGACCAGTGTTTCTCCCCGCCAGGTGATCAGGCCCTCCGCCCGCAGCTCCTGGATGATCCGATTGACGTGGACGGTCGAGAGCCCAAGCGTGTCACCCAGCTCGGCTTGGGTCAGGGGAAGCTTGAAGCTGAAGCCTTCGGTGAGCCCGACCACTTGGAGGCGCAGAAACAGCTCACAGAGCAGGTGGGCGGCATGCTCCCGGGCGGACTGGCGCCCGATGGAGACAATCCACTGACGGTGGATGGCCGCATCCACGGCCATGTGCAGCCCCAGCAGTCGGATCAGGTGAGGCTGGGTCTCCGAGATGGCGCGCAGGGCCTCGTGGGGCACCACGCCGACCGTGCAGGGTGTCATGGCCATGACACCATGGTCCATCCTCTTCACCAGGAAGCTGTGGAGGTCGACGAAGTCGCCGGCACGTGTAGGGCTGTGATCTGGCGCTTGCCCTTCCGCAGGAGATTATAGCGTGCGGCAAAGCCTGTGATGAGGAAGAGCCTCTCGGAAGGACGATCCCCCTCCCGCACCAGGTCCTCGCCCTCGGCCCACCGCTCTTTGGCGGACAACGTCCTGCTCCAGAAACTGGCACTCCGCATCTGAGAGGCGGTCGAACTGCTCAAGCTTCCGGATCAGAGCACTAGCTAGCATGAACTTTTCCTAAGGGAAGCACGGGAGCGGGCGGCCAGCTTAGTTCAGATGGAACAGGATGACGAGCAGGGCTGAGCCACACTCTGACACTGTTCCCGAAATGGGCTTCTGCTCAACTATTGAGCGCGCCGCTCAGCTCCTCAACAGTGAAACGAAGCCAGAGCACAGGCTGTCCTGCCGTGTCGGTGACCTCCATGTGCCAGTCTGAGCCCTTCCAGGCTTTGACGCTGTCACTACGGATGATCTCACCGGCGGTCTGGATGGCTTCCTGACGAGCCTCCTCAAGCCCGGACAGCTCGGTTCCTTCCATATCAGGGTGAGCGTGTCCGTTGAAGGTATGAAAGAAATAACGCGGCATCGGGGACTCCACTGCCAACAGGCGGGAGCACAGGTCTCTCAGTCACCGACGCCTGGATCATCCATGCCAGCGATAGTGACTAACGCGTTGGGGATGGGTCTGTTCAGTTCTGCTCTCGGATACCACCTGTGGCCGCATTCGATAAAGAGCGTTCGAAATTTGCACCGACATCGCTCAGGTATCCGGAAGGTCTAAAAATGGCACTTCTCGGAAGAAGGGACGATGTCAGCTTTATGGTGGAACACCGGACGTTCCTCAACGGGCGCCAATTTCTTTGTTTGACCGAGGCCTTGTGAAAACGCGTTTGTAAGCATGCGAATGACGGGCTCTGTTTCGAGGGCGCTGTGATGGTGCGCGGGGGCTGGCCTGTGGCGTTAGACTGCCAGAGCCTTCAGCAGCGGTCCGAAACCCAGGATGTTGATCATCCGCTTCAGGTTGTAGGCCAGCACGTGCAGGCTCATCTCGGTTCTGACCTTCTCCAGGGTCTTCATCAGCAAGTGCGTGCTGCCCATCCAGGCCTTGATGGTCCCGAACGGATGCTCCACCGTCTGCCGGCGAATGAGCATGGCCTCGGGCATCCGCTCGAGCCGGGTCTGCATCCGGTCAAGCACATCCTCGTGCTGCCAGCGCTTCACCCGCTTGTGCTTGTCCGGGGTGCAGCGGGGCTTGAGGGAGCAACTCGGGCACGCCGTCAGATTGCGGTAGTGATCGATCGTGTCCTGCCGGTCTGAGCGCACCGTGCCCTTTGTCAGGTGCTGGCCGGCCGGGCAGGTGTAGCGGTCATGCTCAGCGTCATAGACGAAGTCCTGCCCCGTGAAGAAGCCCCGATTGCTGTTGCCGGAGGTTTGGGTCTTGGGAACATAGGGCAGGACACCGCTGCCCTCGCAGGCCAGCACCTCGTCGCCGTTGTAGTAGCCTCGATCCGCCAATACGGTGAGTTCCTCACAGGCCATCACGTCCTGGGCTTGCTGGCCCATCGCCAGCAGTTGCGTGCGGTCGTTGCCGACATTGGTCACCTCGTGCGCGACGATCAGGTGATGCTCGGCTTCCACCGCCATCTGGACGTTGTAGCCGACGATGCCGGTGCCCTTGCCGCTGGTGGCCATGGAGCGGGCATCGGGATCGGTCAGCGAGATCTGCTGGTCGGGTGCGGCCTCCACCTGCTGCTCCATCTCCCTCAGAGACTGCATTGCCCGGCGCAGGCCTGCGATCTTCTGCTTCAAGCGGGCTGTCCTGGCCTCGGTCTCCGCGCCAGCCTGCCGGTCGGCGCGATCCAGTGCGGCCAGGTAGCGTGCGATGCCAGCCTCGACCTGCTCGATGCGCTTGGCCACCTTGGCGACGGTGAAGTTCTTGTCGCGATTGTTGACGGCCTTGAACTTGGAGCCATCAAGGGCGACGACTGCGCGGGTGAACAGGTTGAGCTGGCGGCACAGCACGACGAACTGGGCACAGGCTGCGCGGATGGCCGGTCCATTGTCGCGGCGGAAGTCGGCGATGGTCTTGAAGTCGGGCATCAGGCGGCCGGTCAGCCAGATCAGCTCGAGGTTGCGCTGGGTCTCCCGCTCCAATCTGCGGCTGGAGGGAACGCGGTTGAGATAGCCGTAGATGTAAATCTTGAGCAGGGTGGCAGGATGGTAAGCCGGGCGGCCTGTTGCCTCCGGTACCACCCCGGCAAAGCCCACGGCCACCAGATCCAGCTCGTCCATGAAGGCCTCGATGATGCGCACGGGATTGTCGGGCGCCACATAGTCGTCCAGGCACTCGGGAAGCAGGGTAGCCTGCCGGCGGTCTTCCCCTTCAACGAAACGCTTCATGCTGCCCTCCGCTGATCAACATCAGCTTAGCAGATTAACGCGTTTCCACACAGGCTGGACCCGGAGCTGACTTTGGCCGATCCCATCTCAATTGGCTGGCGCACAAAACACTCCACGCAGCGGAGTTGGAGCAAGCGGCTTCTTAAGTGTTCTTCAGTATTCGAGCTCACTCTGGGGTGGGGCAGAGCAGCCCTATAGACTGGCTCGTTACTGATTCACTGCGCCAACCGCCGACGGAAGCTTCCGAATACGGTTTAATGATACCCTATCCGGTTCCATCAATGCGCTGACCGGAAATCGCACTCGTCTGCGATGGCTCAGTTCGCGGAGGGAACTGGGCAGCTCACATCGCCTTCCTTGCACTTCAGATAATTCTCGAAGTCTTTGACGCGGGATTGGGTCAGACCGCCCATGCACATCGAAACGAGCATTGGGGCAACGGTTCCTCCGGCAGACGCGGAGGTCTGAAAACTGCACTCCGCGTCGCGAAACCTGACCCAGGCCTGCTGTGCTTGAACGAGAAGCTTCTTGGTAGTGGCATCGTCCTTCAGGCGCGCCTCGATCTGCCGGTAAAGCTCATTGAGCTTCTTGTCAGATTGTTTGAAAGCCGCATCGGCGCAAGCATTCATGGCCACCTGATCCACAGCATTGGCGCACTTGTCCGCAGCCAAGGCGAGAGCTGGCATGGCTAATATCGTGGCAACAGTCAGCATCGCAGTTTTCATCGGCTGTCCCCATGAGGTGGTCAGGGATCACTATCTGCTAGATTGCACCCCAGTCGGTTCCGTAAAGGGCATGCTGCGAAATATACGATCCTGCCCATCAGGGTTTTTTGAACCCAGGCTCCGGCCTCCTCGGGCGTTTTGAACACGGGTGGAGCGAACGGACATCGCAATGGCTGAAACCCGCCTCCAGGTGTCACAGCCCCTTGTGCTCAGGGCTATGGTACTTGTCGTCGAGGCGGACGATCACGCCAGCTAGCTGGCCGTCTGCGAGGACAAGGCTGCCGTCGCTGTCGTGGCCGTCAATAATAAGTACGCGCATGGTCTGGAACGAGATGTCGAGGGCCATGGCGGGAGCAGGTTCGAGCGCCCCGGGCACTCCGGACCGAGGTGACCAGCAGGGTGGCCTGGGCGGTTTCCTCAGCAACCTGGGCAGTGGCGGTGCTCCGGGTCAGGATGATCAGCAGGCGGGCCTTGGGGGCTTCTCGGAAGCCTTGGCGGCGGCGGGCTCGGCGAACTGATGGAGAGCTTCAGGCAGCAAGGCCAAGACGATGTGGCGCAGTCCTGGGTGGGCACGGGACCGAACAAGCCCATCGCCCCCGATCAACTCGAGCAGGCTATCGGTCCCGAGGTGCTCGCGACCTTGACCCAGCAGACCGGGCTATCGCGCGAGGAACTCCTGTCGCGACTCACGACCACCCTGCCCGAAGTCGTGGACAAGTCCACTCCGGACGGGCGCCTTCCCGACACGACGGACGTGCCGCGTTCCTGACACAACCTGGAGAAACCGTATGCGCCTGCCGTCCGTGCTGTTGATGTGCGTCGCGGTGTCCGCATGCGTCTCGTCAGGCGAGCAGCAGGCCAAGCCCATGCCGCCCGCGAACCTGGGATCGAAGCAAGCGACGCCGTCAGCGTCCACGGCGCCGGCATCCGCACCCACGTACACGAGACGCGTGACCTACAGCGACGGCAGGTACGCCCTTCCCGACGGCTCGAACGTGGCTGCCGAGCCGGGTGGCGGGTTTAAGCTGGCAAACGGGGTGGTCGTGCCGCCTGACGGTACGGGCGGGATCATCCTCCCCAACGGGGCACGGTGCGCCTCCGACGGCAACCGCGGCTATCTCTGTCCCTGACCCATCCTCGCGGCTCGGCAATCCGAAGAACCGCCTTCCGGCGGTCCGCTCGACGCTAAGGATCGATCCGGATGGGGAGCTTCATCTGCTGTCTTGGAAGTTTGCGACCGTCTGGCGGGTCATCGACGGTCGGCGGACACCTCCCTCCTTGCAATCCCGGCGATGGATTATGCATTGCAGGACATGGAGCCACCCCATGAACGAGATCCTCACCCTAAGCTTGGCCGCCATGGCCCCAATGGAATGGCCTTCCGGCACCGACGAGATCGAACAGCGTGACGCGACTGATCTCTTCAGGCCCTCGTTGGCCCGTCTTGTGGTCTGGTTCTGAGACCTGCTTAAACGGCTCCACAGGGGCCCTGCGCCGGGCAATGGCCTCGATGTGCTCTCGTGTTCGCGCCTTTCGGGCTTGCGCAGGCAGCGGCAGATCTTCAACGGAGCCTGACACCTGATCTTCATCATGAGGCATCTGGTTTGCCTCCTTCTCACACGTCGAGCCTAAAGACCTTTCCGCGAGAGGTTGCTCGCTAAGTCACAACAGCGATCCAGACTCCCACTCCAGGAGGAACCAGGGTTCAGGAGCTAACAGGTCATCATCGCGCTAAACGTCTCGTTACCCGATCTGTGTGCTCGCCGCTCTGATCCGGATTAAGCGTGGCCGCAGTTTCCTGCCTTAACTGGCACTCAACGGCTCCAAAATCTAATCTGGATCATAGACGCGCTCCCAATACCGCAGGACGGTTGTGGCATGAACCCGGGGAGGCTCCATGCCACGGTACTTCTTTCACCATCGCATCGGCGACCGGATGATGTGGGACCCAGTCGGGCTCGATCTGCCAGACCTGAAGTTGGCCCCTGACCCGGACCGGGCCGCGGCGGTGTGGATGGAGATCCTCGAAGGCCGGATCGAGCCAAACCAGATCCTGGTGGTCACCGATGCCGTCGGGCAGGTGCTGTTCGTCACCGCCCGATGATGTCCGGAACGCAGTCCGGTCCTTGCCTGGGTGGCGCCGCTCGCTTTCGGATCCTTGTGATCTCATATGGAGGTCATCGGTGGCCAGGAGTTCGGGCTGTTGCCGACTGAGAGATGTGACGTGCTCCCACCTGTCAGGCTGAGGAGCACTCCATGCCCCGCTACTTCTTCCATATGAACGATGGTTCCTCGGTCCACGACAGCGAGGGCACGGAACTGCCTGACATCTACGCAGCCCAGGATCAGGCCATCCGCACCAGCGGCGAGATCCTGCGCGACATGGGGACCGAGTTCTGGAACGTCACCGAATGGAAGCTCGAAGTCACTGACGAGAGCGACCAGGTTCTGTTCGTGCTCCGCTTCTCGGCCGAGGAGCGGCTTGATCCCCACTCATCCTAGAGGCCTTGTTCCCGCAGGCCATCCTGCTCGGCCAGATGCAGATAGTTCGAATTGAAACCGGTGAGGGCCATCAGCCGCTCCACATCAAGAATGACAAGGTTTTTGCCTCTCAGGGTAATCAGCCCACTCGCCCGCAACCGCTGAAGGATCCGGTTCACGTGCACCCCTGTCAGGCTCACGGTGTCGGCCAGCTCGGCCTGGGTGATCGGGAGTTCATATTGGTTGCCGTTCGTCAGCCCGACCGTTTGCAGGCGCAGCAGCAATTCGCACAGAAGATGACCAACGCGCTGCTCGGATCGGCGCGCACCAATGTTCACCAGCCACTCGCGTAAGGTAGCCTCATCGACCAATGCGGCCCACCAGAATGCCCGCGCGATGGCGGGTCTCTCCATCAGCTCCAGAATACGGGCCCGGGGGATCTTCACCACCGTGCAGGCGGACAGGGTGGCGATGGTATGGTCCATGGTGTTCAGAATGAAGACATGAAGATCGCAGAAGTCACCTGGCACGAGGTAAGCCATGATCTGCCGGCGGCCGGTCGGGAGAACCTTGTAGCGGCAGGCGAAGCCCTCCAGGATCAGGTTGACATCACTTGGCATGTCGCCCTCCCGGATCAGATCCGTCCGCGGGCCAACCGCCCGGGCGGAGCGGATGACATCATCCAGGAGGAGGCGGTCGGCATCCGGCAGAGGCCCAAATGCCTCCAGCTTGCGGGTAAGCAGATTAGCCATGGGACGGCCTCCTGAACCCTGTCACCCTTAAAGTAGTGGAAGCGCCTGACCGGCCAAGAGGCCTATGCCTAATAGACGCGTTGCCTCAAATTACATCAGGCCCCGCCTCCTTGTGACACTGCCCTGAGCAGTGCCCTTTGTTCCATGCTCACTGTGCAGTGCAGCCTGCGGCCGAGCCTATGCTGCAATGCAGCAACTGCTGGCTATCTCACACGTTCACAGTGCTCCTGTCGGGCTTGTTCATCCGATCGGCCGTGCCGCACCACCGATCAACACAACTATAACCCGCGGCACTATGGAGGCAGACATGACCCTTCTCAATCCCATCACAGAGCCGCTTCCGCTTGCACAGACAGGCATTCTGCCGCCGGCCCGGTCTTCCCGACTCAAGACAGTGGGAACCAGGCCAAGGCGGATCTCGCTTGCGCTCCAAGGTGGGGGTGCCTTCGGCGCCTTCACGTGGGGCGTTCTCGACCGGTTTCTGGAGGAGGGTGTATCCTTCGATGTGGTAAGCGGCGCCAGTGCGGGCGCCATGAACGCTGTGCTGCTCGCCTCCGGGTTGGCGCAGGGTGGTGCCGCGGAAGCGTGCGCCACGCTGGAGCGATTCTGGCGCAAAGTCAGCGAAGTGGGCAGTCAGAGCCGCTTTCTCACGTCAAATCCTATTCTGACGCGGGTGACGTCGCACCTGTCGCCCTACCAGTTCAACCCCTTTGATCTGAGCCCCTTGCGGGACATTCTCACGACCGAGGTTGACATCGAGGCCGTGTGCCGGCGGGCGCCCGTGCGGCTGCTGCTTGGAGCGACACGGGTCCGGGACGGGGCGCTGCGGCTCTTCCGCAACAAGGAGCTGACCTATGATGTTGTCCTCGCCTCGGCGTGTCTGCCGCAACTGCACCAGGCCGTGTTGATCGATGGCGAGCCACATTGGGACGGCGGCTACGCGGCCAATCCTCCGCTGATGCCGCTGGTGACCGCCACACGGGCATCGGACTTGGTGGTCGTGCAGATCATTCCCACGAACGATGCTGATTTACCGACAACCTCACGGGCCATCGATAAGCGGGTGAACCAGATCACCTTCAGTAACTCACTACAGAGAGATCTGGAGGCCTTGTCGATGATGGCTCAGCTTTGCCGGGAAGGCGACATGCAGAGCTCCGGTCTCGGACGTAAGCTGCAACGCCTTAAGTTGCACCACCTGATTGCTGAGGATCATGTTGATGGCTTGAGTGGGCTCAGCTTCATGAACACGGACTGGGGGCATCTTCAGCATCTGCGGGATCAAGGCCGGTTGGCGGCGGAGGCTTGGCTTGCGCGGCAAGCGAAACATTAGCCACGCCAGATAGTCTCGCTCCAGGCGATAAGGCCCTGTCGATTCCGTAAGGAAGCCGCTCGGGGGAACATTGACGCTTGCCTTGGCGTTTCTTCAGCATCTCGCCGGAAAAGGAGAGCCGGATTAATACCCTGCACAACGACATAGCCATCGCCGCGTGTATCGACGGGGGTGGATCGAAACGAACCCTGGTTTGCTTTGAACGGCACCAGGGTTTTCTCTTGGATGCGGGATCAAGAAGAAGTTTGCCACTCAGCTTGAGGAGCGCCATCAGCGGGAGCGGGAGCCGTATGTGCAGTGGCTGGTTGATCTCCATTGCTCGATGATCAGGCGCATGACCTTAGAGGATATCTGCTCCAATCCGTGAGGCTCCCAGCGACCAGTTCACGCGGCTCATCGAGCCCATGAGTACTGCTACATTCTGGAGATCGTAGCTTCGACCTTGCTCGACACTCGGGTGACGCGAGTTGGAGACCTCCGGGAACTGAGCGGCCTGTCTATTGCATGTCTGACCATGAATGCCTTGATGCGCGGGGCGATCTCCGCTCGATAGCGTGAGCCGTTAAACACACCATAGTGCCCAACTCTGGCCTGCAGATGGTACTCTTTTTTCGAGGGCGACAAGTTTGGCGTCAGGTCGAGCGCCGCCACCGTCTGGCCGCGCCCGGTGATGTCATCCTTCTCGCCCTCAATGGTCATGAGAGCACAGCGGCGGATCGCCTTCAGGTCCACGGGTCTGCCCCGGTGCCGCATCAGCCCTCTAGGCAGCAGATGGTCGATGAACACCGTCTCCAACGTCTGGAGGTAATACTCGGCAGACAGGTCCATGACAGCAAGGTATTCGTCGTAGAATTCCCGGTGCTTTTCCGCCGAGTCGCCATCTCCTTCGACCAGGTGATTGAACATCTCCCAGTGAGCTGAGACGTGGCGATCCGGGTTCATGGCCATGAACCCGCACAACTGCATGAACCCTGGATAGACTAGTCGCCCCCGGCCCCGGAACCGGTCTGGCACCGGATGGATGCAGTGACGCTTGAACCAATGGATGTCTCGTGTCTGGGCGAAGCTGTTGACCGCGGTCGGCGCATGGCGGGTATCGATGGGTCCACCCAGGAGCGCGACTGAACGGGGCACCTGGGGATGTTCTTCAGCCTCCATGTGGGCAATCGCCGCCAGCACCGGAACGGCGGGTTGGCACACTGCCATCACGTGCAGGTCTGACCCTAGCGCTTCGAACATGCTGATGCAGTAGTCCACATAATTCGTGAGATCGAACTGGCCCTCGGACAGAGGCACCTGCTTGGCATTGCTCCAGTCGGTGATGAACACCTGATGGCTGTTGAGGAACGCCGCCACCGTGCCGCGCAGCAGCGTGGCGTAGTGGCCTGACATCGGAGCAACGATCAAAACCTTCGGCTTGTTCGACGGTGGTCCGAAGGCGATTACCCGGCAGAAGGGCCGGTGCCACACAACCCGTTCCGAAGCAGCGAGGTTGAACGCGGGTTTAGGATAGGAGCGAGTGCTGCGCTCAAATATCTCACAAGAAGCCACCAGCGCGCGACCGTGCGGAGTATAGGTAAGCGGACTGAAGGGACTCTCACAGACCAACCGCGTCAGGTCTGCCGCGAGTCGGGCAGGAGATAGCATAAGCTGTGACGCTTCATGCAACAGGTACAACATGCGACCGAGCCTCGTAGCCGTTTGCGCCCCACAGTGCTTGAGTCGTTGGTTCCCGCTCAGCACTGGTGTGATGGCGCTGCGGTTCGGCTCAATCCGCAGTGAGTCTGGAGCAGCGATGCTTAGCACCGGATGAATTAGATACTCTCAAAAAAGGCGGGAAGCCGTAGCTTCCCGCCAGTCGGGAGGAACCAAACTATGAGGATCATATCCGCAAAGTCCGAGTTAAACCTCTCCCAAACAAGTTTGTTCCATAGATGACTAGAATAACCTACGATTGTTTAATTATTTTTAACCTATGATAATCTTTATTTTGCATTCAACAGGCTAATTCTAACCTAGGTTAAATTTGTGTGTTCGTTGCCAACGATGCCAACTTCGATCAGAAATTCTGGTGAGGCCCTGATGGATGGTGATGTTGTTGAAAAGAGTTTGCGTCTGCACACCTAACGGTACGGTTGAGACAAATTCCGCTGCGGCGAGCAGAGGACCGTCGAGCACCCCTCATGGGGCGTTTCATTTTACTAGCGGTCTGACCTCCTCCAGCGGAGTTGCGTCAAGGTTAGCCGCGTATTTGCTTCTTTCAAGCTTAAGAAAGGGAGTATGAATAATAATAGGTTTTAGGACTAAAGGCTGAATGAGTTTGATCGCAGTTCCAACGAACAGACCTCCTGCCATATATTTAACCACTCGCCCTTCATTAACCTGTGTTAAACTTTGCCGGGCCGCCTCAACAATGGGGGAGCAGCGATGTCTGGGCGAACGATCTCTTCGGTCTCTATGCCAGGGCTCGGAATAAAGCACAACGCAAATGGTGCTGAACCAGAAGTCACAACACTCCTGATCAGTGACAACGCCCTGCTGCTCCTGGGGCTTCAGCAGGTCCTACAGGGAGCGCCACTCGTCATTGCCAGGGCAGCTTCTTCTCCAGGGCCAGATTGGCTCCAACAATTAGCGTCACATCCTACCCTGGTCCTCATTGATGCCAATCAGAACCCCGGTCGCGCGCTTGAGGCCATCAGGCAGGCAAGAGAGCAGTCTCCGGAAGCCCGCATTGTGGTTCTGGCCGATCACTTCGATCTAAGCTTCGTGCGATTGGGACACGAGGCAGGTGTGGATGGCTTCTGTCCAGCAGCCAGTGCGCCTGAGGTTCTGATCAAGCGCCTGGAACTGGTCATGCTGGGCGAAAGTGTTCTGCCCTGCGAGGTCCTGCGCTCGATGTCAGATGACACTCCCGAGAGCCAAGCGCAGCCGCTCCAGAGCAACTCGGCAGAGCAAAGCCTACCTGATCTGATGTCGCACAAGCTCTCAGCGCGGGAGGCGCAAATCCTGAGTTGCTTGCGAGAGGGAGCGCCCAACAAGGTCATTGCCCGTAACCTGGCTATCACCGAGGCCACCATCAAGGTCCACGTCAAAGCCATTCTGCGCAAGATTGGCGTGTCCAATCGCACCCAAGCCGCCATGTGGGCCACGAAGCACCTGCCACAAGGGGGAGCAGTCCATCATGCCCCGCTACACTAAGACGGTGCTCCTCGACCATGACATGAACGAGATTGTCTCGAGGCAGTGGTCGATAACCTAGGTTAAGAAAACTTGGCCGCTCTGTTGGCTACCTGACAGACAAATCACCCGTGCCCCGCACTGTACGTCAAGAGACAGGGAGGAAAGTGATGACCAACAACAAACGACATTCCGCAGCATCTGCCCAGCAGGAGACCCAGCCGAGGCTGTACTCCCCTGATCTTCAGCCCTTGCTCCAGTCGCTCCTCGGAACTTTGGCTGACATCGACTTTGAACACGAGCGCGAGCGCGACACGATCAATTCCCGCACCCTGGATATGGACCTCAGGATACGCCTGCTCGAGAAGCTCAGGCAGCATCATCGCGAGCGGCGCGAGCCTTACATCCAGCAACTCGCCATCGTGCAAGAGCGCATCCGCCAAACGTGGCAATAGGCTCGATCCGTCGCTGCGCTATGCATCCGACTTCCTGCGCCGTCCCAACCTGCCCGAAGAGCGGCGGATCCGGTACATTGAAGCCATCTCGGACACGGTGGACCGCGCCGCCAAGCTCACGGGCCAGTTGCTCGCCTTTGCGAGGCGGCAGGCGCTCAAGCCAGAGGTGTTCGACGTACCCGAACGCATCCGGGCGATCAGCGACATGCTGCACACCATTTTTGCACCGCCAGCCGGAGCCTTTCAGGACATCATTCGGTGACTCGCTGAAGCCTGGACTTCCCTTATGCGACCCGACGGCTGTCAACCTCCACTGCCGCGCCCTGCTGCGCCGATGCTGCCGCCTCTCCAGCATCGACGGGGAGATAGCTGAAGCGGGATCGGCCGCGACCCGCCGTGGCTAGGAGGCCCAGCCCGTTTGCCATGTCCCGGCGGCCAGCCGCCCACCGATCCGCCACCGAAGAGGGTGAGAAGTCCAATGTTTTCGTCGCAAGCTCATGGCTGGCTGCCTGGTAGGCAAGGTGAACCAGCTTGACCCGAGGTCCCTTTGGGTCGAGTTGCTCGCGAAGTGCATATTCCCGCTGGAGACCCTCCACACTCTTGCGAGCCGGGCTGGCGAACATGATGTCCTGCGTCCTCTCCAGGATCGCGTCGAGTGAGGCCGGCTGCGGGTTACGCAGGCTGAACAACTCGATGGCTATGCAGTCAAGGTCGTGATCGGGGGCCTCTTTGAAGGGCACGTCCAGGGGCAGGTTGTTGGCATAGCCCGGATCGCACAGGAGCCGCCCGTCGATCTTCACCGGTGGGAATGCTGGCGTGATGGCGGTGCTTGCCAGAATGTGCTCGGGTTTGATCTCGTCACGGGTGTTGTCGAAGAACACCTCGTCGCCGCTCTCGAGATCGACGCATCCGATAGTGAATTGCACCTCGGCCCGGTTGAGCCGATCGAAGTCAACAAGTCGTTCAAGAGTTGTCTTCAGAGGGGAGTGGTCGAAGATCGCGACGTCGTTCGGGACCCACGGCAACGCGGACCAGAGGCCTGGATAGCGACGCTGGAAGATGCCGGGACGACAGAGCAGAAGGGTCATCGCCGAGTGCATGCCGTTATAGGTCTGCCGCAACTTTTCCGGCTGCGCGACCGCCGGCCATGTGTGCTGTGTCGCCTGCGCCCAGAACTGCTTGAGCCGGGGGAGGCGGTGTTCGGGAGCATTGCCGGCAAGGATAGCACCCGTGACGGCACCAACTGATGCGCCAACGATCCAGTCAGGCCGAACGTCCTGCTCGGCAAGGTACTCGCAAGCGCCGGCAAGATAGGATCCAAGTGCATTCCCACCACCCAACACAAGGGCGGTCTTTGATGTGCGTGGCATATGGGCCTCTGGCTAAGGTTCTGGTGTCATTCGTATCTGTCGGGTGAGGCGGGAGAACGTGCTGCACTGCACAAAGTTCCCAACGATGGAAGGCATACTCAGATATGACGATGTCGCGCAGATCGTGGCTACGTCGAAGACGACTGAAGGCGGCAGAATCTCGTCCGGCAGCCGCAGCAGGATGTCGACGATCGCGCATCTGATCCAGTCGCACTGGTCCGCCATTTCCGTCCACCTTCCCAGCACGCTATGTCACTGACCCAGTCCTGAGTTGCTTCATCCAATCGCAATGTATGTGAATTAGAGCGGATTCGATTTTGGTGAACTCGTATCCGCAGTTGCTGAGATAGTTCTGGCATTCGTCCGCCGGGAAGCTGT
>NZ_JBWBEW010000050.1:0-29725 GCF_056148915.1 Microvirga sp. jy35
AGGCGCTGGAACTTCTGCGGATCGCGCAGAAACTCCACCACCTCCTGCAGATCCTCCTTGGCCTCGTCAATGCCCGCAACGTCGTCAAACGTCACCCGGCCATGGGCCTCAGTCAACAGCTTCGCCTTGGACTTGCCGAAGCCCATGGCCCGGCCTGCGCCGCTCTGCATCTGGCGCGACAGGAACACCCAGGCGCCGATGAAGAGCGCGATGGGCAGGATGTTCATGAGCACCGCGATGAACCAGGGGGTCGAATCCGACTGCGGACGGGCCGTGATCGAGACGCCCTTCTGCTGCAGCTTCGTGACCAGCATCGGGTCGCTCGGCGCGTAGGTCGTGAAGGTACGGCCATCCGTATAGGTGCCGCTGATCTCGGGGCCGGAGATGACCACGCTGGTGATGCGGCCGGCATCGGCCTCGCTGAGAAGCTGGCTATAGGCGATGTCGCTGCCGCCGCCCCGCTGACCGGGGCTCTGGAACAGGGTCACGAGCGCCAGCACAAGGAGGAAGATCACCACCCATAGGGCGAAGTTGCGGAAATTTGAATTCATCTGATCAGGTTCTGCCCCAGAGGGAGAAAAGCACGAGGAGGTCTCCCCGCGCGGCTAAACTCAATGTAGGCACACCGTCCCGCCTTGCCAAGGGAATGCGGCATGCATGCGGCATCATCCGATAGCCTGAGTCAGGAGATTCGGCTAACGGCCCCGATGACGTGGCGGTTCCGGCCCGACGGACACCCGTCCAGCCTGCGTCAGACGCAGGTGGGCACCCGCGATGGTGAGACTCAGCGCCTCTCCCGCTCCCGCGGCCTGCCGCAGGCGCTCCGTGCAGGCCTCGAGCCGGTGAAGACGGCTGTTTTCCAGATCCATGCCGGCCTCCGTCAAAGCCAGCTCCAGCACCCGAACGGCAATTTCGAAGGGCTCGTCCACAAGGGCTCTTGCCTGGAACGACAGGGTCCCGGCTTCGAGAAGCGGTTCGCCGCGGACGAAGGCCTCCCGCGCCTTGAGATCGAGCGCCTCATCCGCCTGGGCAGCCCTCTCCGCCAGGCGGGCCAGGCGCTCGGCGGTGAGCCCCTCCTCGGCCAGCAGGGGCATGAGCCTGCGCCAGCGGACCCGGGCATAGCGCTCGTCCGCATTCGACGGATCGGTGACGAAGCGCCAGCCTTGCTGCCGGCACCGATCGAGCAGAAGTGATTTCGGAATGCCGAGGAGCGGCCGCACGTGGCGGATGCCCAGCCGTTCCGCCTCCCGCCGCATGCCGGCAAGCCCCGACAGGCCCGAGCCGCGCGAGAGCCGCATCATCACCGTCTCGGCCTGATCGTCCAGGGTATGGGCGGTGACGAGGTGGGAGGCTCCCTGCTGACGGGCATGCGCGACGAGAAGGCGGTAGCGCGCCTTCCGGGCCGCCTCCTGGATCCCGGCCCCGGGCTTGTCGCCGGTCCAGAGCAGGGTCTTGTGCGGCAGTCCCAAGGCGGCGGCTTCGCGCGCCACGAAAGCGGCCTCATCGGCAGCCTCGGGCCGCAGGCCGTGATCCACGGTCGCAACGAGAATGGGAGGATTTCGGCCGCTGGAAGCCCAGCGGGCGAGGCTCTGCATGAGAGCCATCGAATCCGGCCCGCCTGATACGGCTGCCAGGACGCCTGAGCCTTGGTTCAGAGAAGAAAAAAGACGCTCGAGCCCTTCATCCGAGAGCGGATCATCGGGGGGCGAAACCGGGGCCACGGGACAGGCCTCACGAAGTGTCAGCGGATCAGCTGCACTTGATCCGCTTCTGCTCGCGCTCCGAGGCCTGGCGGACGGGAGCGGAGGCCTGCGGGTACTTGCGGTCGAGTTCGGAGAAGACCGCGCAGGCGCGATCCTTGGCGCCAAGCCCGTTCAGGGAGATGCCGAGCCGCAGCAGGGCATCGGGGGCCTTCGGGGTGTCCGGATGCTCGGCCGAAACGTTCAGGAAATGCTCCGCGGCCTCGCGATACCGGTTGCGCATGAGATAGGTCTCGCCCAGCCAGAACGTGGCTTCCGGCACGAGGCGGTCGCGAGGGTTGGACTGCAGGAAGCGGCGAAAGCCCATCTCGGCCTGGTCGTATTGCTTCTGGGTGAAGGACGCGTAGGCCGTATCGAAATCCCCACGGGGATTGCCCACGCTCGTCGCCGCCACGCTGGGGTTGGCGCGCTCGGTGATGGCGCCCTGGGGCAGGGCCAGCTGGTCGTCGGCATGCTGGTCGAGCGGTGCGCCCTCGGCGTCATCCTGCTCGATCAGCTCCCCGATCCCGGCAAGCTGACCGCGCGGGAGCGGCATCGGACGGCCGGCATCGGCTTGCGCGAGAGGCGCCGATGGCGGGGCCGAGCCGAGCGGACGGGGCGCGCCGGGTGCATCGGGCGCTGCCGATGGGTCGAACACGTCGCTCCGGCGCTGCGGCTGGGCCGGCGCCGGCTGCGCCGGGGGCGGGGCTGGACGCGAAGGAGTTGCTGTGGAGGGTGCAGGAGCGGGCCTGGAACCGCCGCCACGGCTCTCCTGGAACCGGAACTCCACATCCTCCTGGAACTTGCGCAGCTGCTCCTTGAGCTGTCGGTTCTCGTACTGGAGCTGCTCCATCTGACCGGACAGCTGACGGAACTGGCTCTCGAGCCGGTTCAGGCGCACGATCGCATCCGCGGCGTCTTGCGCGGCGGCAGGGAGAACCGAAGTGGCGGCCAAGGCCAAGGCAAAGGCGAAAAAGACAAACAGGCGTCGGAACATGCTGGGAATACCGTAAGGATCCAGGACGGAGGGGCCGATAACACAAAAGCGCCGCCACGGCGAGATTGTGGCGGCGCTCTGCGATTTCACGAGGGCTTGAAGCGCTGGGGCTTTATGCCCCGGCGCCGTTGCCGAGCACCGTCACCGCGCGCCGGTTCTGCGACCAGCAGGAGATGTCGTTGCAGACCGCCACCGGGCGCTCCTTGCCGTAGGACACGGTCCTGAAGCGGTTGCCCGGAATGCCGCGGGAGATCAGGTAGTCGCGGACGACCTGGGAACGGCGGGCGGAGAGCGAGAAGTTGTACTCGCGGGTGCCGCGCTCGTCCGCATGGCCTTCGAGGATGAAGGCGTATTGCGGGTAGCGCTGCAGCCATTGGGCCTGCTTGTCGAGGGTTGCCACGGCGGTGGGGGTCAGATCGGTCGAATCGGTCTCGAAGAACACGCGGTCGCCCACGTTGACAACGAAATCCTGGGCGCTGCCAGGGGTGGCGGCGCCACCGGCTCCGAAACCGCCGGCTCCGCCAGCCATCTCATCTTTGTTGGACGAACACGCCGCCGCCCCGAGGGCGAGGACGAGTGCAGCGGCGAACTTGACGGCGCGCAACGTCATCATTGGCAATACTCCTTACACATACGTTTGCCGAACGTTGTGTCTTTCATATCGGGGGGATGGTTAAGGGAGGGTTCCGTCAACCTTGAGGAGAGGCTCCGGATCAATGGGAATTATGGCCAAGTTGTGGAAGTTGGGGTTAGGGTTAACGAGGCGTAAATGATAGGTGGCATGCGCCGGCGGCATGTTCCGTTAGGGAGCCTGAATGAAGCTAGGCTGCTGCCGATTGCCTATCTCACGCGTTGAGAGGTCATGAATATCGTGACGACCCCACCCGGCACCCTTGGACAGCCCTACCGCAAGGCTCTCGACGACCTGCGTCTGGAGCGGGCTTTCGCGCGCATCGCCGACAGCGACCTGCGGCACGGCAATGCAGTGGCGCTGCTCAGAGACTCGCGGGAGAACTATCCGGCCTGGCTCGAGGCGATCCGCTCGGCCCGGACGGCCATCCATTTCGAGAACTTCATCGTCGCCGATGACGAGACCGGCCGCGAATTCGCCGATGCCCTGATGGAGCGGGCGCTTGCCGGCGTGCGGGTCAGGGTGCTCTACGACTGGCTTGGCTCCTCCGCTCGCGCCCTGCCCTCTTACTGGCGGCGCATGCGCGAGGCCGGGGTGCAGGCCAAGGTGTTCAACCCGCCCCGGCTGACGGACCCGCTCTGGATCCGCCGCGACCACCGCAAGCTGATCACGGTCGATGGGCGCATCGGCTTCGTGTCGGGCCTGTGCATTTCGGACAACTGGGTCGGCAAGAACGGCCATGAGCCCTGGCGCGACACGGGGATCTCCGTGCAGGGCCCGCTCGTCGCCGATCTCGATGCCGCTTTCGCCGAGAGCTGGTCGCTTGCCGGCATGCAGGCGATTCCGAAATCCGAGCTGCCCCATGCGGACCTGATTCCACCGGCAGGCTCCGTCGCGGCCCGGCTGATCAGCGGCGAGCCCGGCATGTTCCGCACCTACCGGGTCGACCAGTTCATCGCGGCCACCGCGCAGCGCAATCTCTGGCTCACCGATGCCTACTTCGTCGCCACGACCTCCTACGTGCAGGCCCTCGGCGAGGCCGCGCGCGATGGCGTCGACGTGCGCATCCTCGTGCCCGGATCGAGCGACGTTCCGGCGCTGCAGCCGGTGGTGCGGGCGGGCTACCGCTCCCTGATCGAGGCCGGTGTCCGCGTCTTC
The DNA here is from genome assembly GCF_056148915.1 of Microvirga sp. jy35. Classification (NCBI taxonomy): domain Bacteria; kingdom Pseudomonadati; phylum Pseudomonadota; class Alphaproteobacteria; order Hyphomicrobiales; family Methylobacteriaceae; genus Microvirga; species Microvirga sp. jy35. Next base: position 4,526 of record NZ_JBWBEW010000050.1, read on the forward strand.
GAATGGAACGGCACCATGCTCCACGCCAAGACCGCCGTGGCGGACGGGCGCTGGGCGCGGGTGGGCTCCACCAACCTGAATCTGGCGAGTTGGGCCACCAACTGGGAGCTCGACGTGGTGGTCGAGGATACGGGCTTCGCCGAGGCCATGGAGGCCATGTATCTGGAGGATCTCGCCAACGCGACGGAGATCGTCCCCGGCTGGCAGTCCCGTCGCCGGCAGGCCAGGAACATGCGGTCCCGCCGCGGCCACCGCTACACCAAAGGCGGCGTGCGCAGGCTCGCTGCCGGCGCCCTGGCACTCTCCAGTGCCGTGAGCAAGGCGGTTGGGTCCGGATCGCGCTCGCTCACGGCCACGGAAGCCCGCAGCATCGCCATCATCGGCTCCGTGTTTCTGGCCCTCGCCGCGCTGATTACGTTCTTTCCGGTCGTCATCATCTCGCCGGTGGTCATCGCTCTTGTCTGGTTCGGCCTCGCGCTCCTCATCCGCGCCTTCCGCCTCAAGCGGCGGGTGCGCCTGAGACGCCGCAAGCTTGCGCTGCGGCGAAGACTTGCCAGGGCCCGGGAGAATGAGGCCTCCCCAGGGGAATAAAAGGAAACCGGTGGTCAAGCTTGGCGTTGACCTGACGCAGGGCAGACGCATCCCGACTGGCGAGGAGACTCCCATGGCATCAGGCACCCCCGGTTCTACTCATTCCGTCGACCGCATCCACTCCATGAGTTCGCTTCTGGCGCAGAACTGGTGGGCCGTGGCCCTGCGCGGCGTGTTCGCGATCATCTTCGCGCTCATCGCCTTCCTGTCACCGGGCGCGACGATCCTGTCCTTCGTGCTGTTCTTCTCGGCCTACATGCTGGTCGACGGCGTGTTCGGCATCGTCTCGGGAATCAGGGCCGCATCCAACAACCAGCGCTGGGGCCTGCTGATCCTGGAGGGCATCCTCAACATCCTGGTCGGCATCATCGCCTTCATCATGCCGGGGCTGACGGTGCTGTTCTTCGTCACCCTGGTGGCGGTTTGGTCGCTGATCACCGGCGTATTGATGGTCGTGGCCGCCTTCAAGCTCAATCCCGAATACGGCCGCGGCTGGCTGATCTTCAGCGGCATCGTGTCGGTTCTGTTCGGCATCGCGCTCCTGATCGCGCCGCTCATCGGCGCCGTAGTGCTGACCTGGTGGCTCGGCGCCTATGCGCTCGTTTTCGGCATCGGCCTTCTGGTGCTCGCCTTCAAGCTCCGGCGTTGGAAGGACAGTTCCACAGGCAGTGCTGGTACGCTGCGGGCCTAGGACGGAAAGTTCGCTTGCAGGATAGAGCGCAATTTCCCTCCCCCTTGTGGGGAGGGGTGGTCGCGGCAGCGACCGGGGTGGGGGTGCCGGCGCCAGACCTTCTGAGGTGATCGCTTACACCCCACCTCCAACTCCTCCCCACAAGGGAGAGGAGGGCAGGTTGAGTTTTACCGGCTCTCGCTCAGCAGCGGCGACCAGGTCGGGTCGGACGCGAAGGACGGGGTCGGGACGGGCTGCTCCACGCGGCCGGTGATGTCGACCATGTAGAGCTTGCCGCCGGCCTGTCCGCCGGGATCGCGGAAGAACAGGATGTACTGGCCGTTGGGCGCCCAAGTCGGGCTCTCGTTGTGGAAGCCTTCCGTGAGGATCCGCTCGCCCGAGCCGTCCGGCTTCATGATGCCGATGGCAAAACCGCCGGCGCGCTGCTTGGTGAAGGCGATGTAGTCGCCCCGCGGCGACCAGGCCGGCTGCGAGTAGGAGCCGTCGCCGAAGGAGATGCGGCGCTGGTCAGAGCCGTCCACGTTCATCACGTAGATCTGTTGCTTGCCGCCCCGGTCGCTCTCGAACACGATCTGCTTCCCGTCCGGCGAGAAGGACGGCGAGGTGTCGATGGCGGGCGTCGAGGTCAGACGCGTTGTGGCCTGGGAGCCCAGGTTCATCATGAAGATGTTGGCATTGCCGCCCTGCTGCAGGCTCATGACGATGCGACTTCCTTCGGGGCCGAAGCGCGGCGAGGATGCCATGTCGGGGAAGTTGCCGAGCACCTGGCGCGAGCCGGTCTCCAGGTTGATCACCTGAACGCGCGGCTGCTGGCCTTCGACCTGGGACATGTAGGTGATGTCCTGCGTGGCCGGCGAATAGCGTGGGGCCACGACGGAGGTATCGCCTTGGGTCAGGTAGCGCACGTTCGCACCGTCCTGGTCCATGATGGCGAGGCGCTTGCGGCGGTTCTCCTTCGGGCCCGACTCATCGACGAACACCATGCGCGTGTCGAAGAAGCCGCCGAAGCCCGTGATCTTGGTGTAGACCGCGTCCGAAATGATGTGGCCGACCCGGCGCCAGAAGTTGGCATCCGTCACGTATTGCTGACCGGTGAGTTGCTGGCCCGTCTCGATGTCCCACAGGCGGAACTCGGCGCGCAGGCGCCCCGAGGGATCGCGCGAAATGCGGCCGGTCACGAGCGCCTGGGCGCCCGCCGACTTCCAGGCATCGAAGCGCGGCGCGGCGTCGAAGGACGGGCGCTCGGGAAAGCGCGATTTGTCCAGCGGCGCGAAATAGCCCGAGCGCTGCAGGTTGTTGCTGATGATGCCGGACACGCGCTGCCCCATGTCGCCCTCGCCGGAGAAATCGGCGACGGCAATCGGCATGGGCTGGAACTGCCCGCCGGGGCCGACCCGGAACGAGAGCTGTGCCTGGGCTGAGGGAACAAGCGCCACCATCGGCAGGACGACAGCCAGCGCGACGAGAAGACGGGATATGAAACGAGTGATCATGGGATGCTGTCTCAAGCTTGAACGGCTTTAAGAGAGAGGAGGATCGAACTGGACGTTCAGGATCTTCCAGTCCGCGTAATACGGAACGAATTTCGCCGGAATCTCGAACTGGCGGCACTTGCGGATGGCCCTGACGGCCGCATCCGCCACCGCGCGATCCGTCGACGAGCTTCCGGCCTGAAGGACCCGCGGGTCGGTGCTGAGCGAGCCGTCCTGGTTCAGGCGGATGTCGAGAACCGGCGCCGTTACCTGCCCGCCGGACGCGGCGATCGGTGCGCTGTAGCAGCGCTCGATCTGCGATACGAGAATGCCGATGAGGGCGTCGCGCAGGCTCGGACTGAGCTTGGCTGCCGATCCCGTCGCGGTGCCGAGGGAGGCGGTCTTCTGGACCTCCGCGCCGGTCGCGCCAGTGGACTGGCTCCTGTCCTTGCTGTCGAGGAACTGCTTGAGGTCGCCCATGTCGAGCTTCTTGGCGACCTGGGCTTCCTTGCGCGCCTTGGCTTCGGCCTCTTCCTTGGCCTTGGCTTCTGCGAGCTTCTTCGCCTCGGCTTCAGCCTTTGCCTTCGCGTCGGCCTCGGCCTTCGCTTTGGCTTCGGCGACCTTCTTGGCCTCGGCCTCGGCCTTGGCTTTCGCCTCCGCCTGCGCTTTTGCCTTGGCCTCAGCCTCGACCTTGGCCAGCTCTGCGGCCTTGGCCTTCTCGATGGCCTCGGCTTCGGCCTTCTCCCGCAGCTGCTTTTCCTCCGCGGCCTTGGCCTCGGCGGCCTTGTCTTCCTGCGAGCGGGTCGGCGGCGCGGGCGGCGGAGGCTGGGCGGCCACCGGCTCTTCCTTGTCGGCAACCTTCATTTCGGCCGGGCGCTTCGGCGGGGCCGGCGCATCGCGCTTGTCCTCGCCGGGATCCTTCAACTCGGTCTTGTCAGCCACGCGCTCGGCCCGGGGCTTGGGCTGCGGCGCCTTGGCGTTGGTCTCGCCCTTTGTGATCTGGGAGAGCTGGGCATCGGTGATGACCTCGACCGGGATGCCTTCCTGCGCTTCGGGAAATTCGGCCACCGAAGACAGGCCGATCATGGCAGCCGTCAGCAGCGCCGCATGCGCGACGCCCGAGACCCAGAAGCCCGGCTCAGAAGTGCTGAATTTCAGCTTCAACGCCACGTGTGTTTGCCCCTTGCTCTCAATCGGCTCAGCGCTGGTCGATCTCAGTCACGAGGGCGACGCGCTTGTAGCCGGCCGTGGTCACGATCGACATCACCTGGGCGACGCGTCCGTAATCGACCTTCTTGTCGCCGCGCACGAAGACCCGCTCGTCGAAGCCAGCCTTCGACACTTCCGCGAGCTTGCCGACGATGGCTTCGTCCGTCAGTTCCGCCTCGCCGAGGAAGACCTGGCCGTTGGCCTTGATCGACAAGGTCACCGGCGTCGAATCGGAATTGAGCGGTGCCGCCTTGGTCTGCGGCAGATCAAGCGGCACGCCGGCGGTCATCATGGGTGCCGCCACCATGAAGATGATGAGCAGCACGAGCATGACGTCGATGAACGGCGTCATGTTGATCTCGTTGATCACGCCCGCCTGCCGGGAGCGCCTGCGGCGGCGTCCGCCTCCTGCCGATCCTGCCATCATGGCCATGCCAGATCTCCCTTAAGCCGCATTGGCGGGAGAGCGGCCCGCATGACCGATGCGCTCATCCACCTGACGGGACAGGATGGCCGAGAACTCGTCGGCGAAGCCCTCCAGCCGCGACTGGAGCTTGCCCACTTCCGAGTTGAGCTTGTTGTAGGCCAGCACCGCCGGAATGGCCGCGAAGAGGCCGATGGCCGTGGCAAACAGCGCCTCGGCGATGCCGGGGGCAACGACCGCAAGGCTCGTGTTCTTGGAGGCGGCGATCGACGTGAAGGAATTCATGATGCCCACCACCGTGCCGAAGAGACCGATATAAGGCCCGGCCGAGCCGATGGAGGCGAGCACCGTCAGGCGGGCGTTGAGCCGCTCCACCTCGCGCTGGATGGTCACGTCGAGCACCTTGTCGATGCGCTGCGGCAGGGTCTGGAACGAGCGGCCCGAGCCCTCGAAGGCGCGCTTCCACTCCCGCATGGCAGCGACGAAGACGGCAGCCAGGCCCGTGGCCGGACGGCTCTGGAGGTTGCGGTAGAGCTCCTCAAGGGACTGGCCGGACCAGAATACGTCCTCGAACCGGTCCATGGCGCGCTTGGTGCGGCTGTAGAGCAGGGTCTTGTCGACGATGATGGCCCAGCACCAGACCGAGGCCGCGAGCAGGCCGATCATCACGAGCTTGACGATGAAATGGGCCTGCCAGAACAGGCCAAAGAAGGACAGGTCGTGGGCCACAGGGGCGGCCTGGGCCACATCAGCCGGATTCATAATCTCTCGTCCTCGCTCTTCGAGCAGCCTTGAGTCGCCTCGAGGCCCGCGGCAGATTGGTCTAGGAAAACTTGTTTCTGTATCACAGCTGGTTCGCCCCCGAATCTGTCGAAAATAAGGGCAGCCGACCGATGAGCCTCAGATCGTCCCGGACCGTTACCTGTTAGGCACAGAGTAAGGTTAAGGTCTGGTTTAAGTGCGGCTGCCGCAAGGCGGAATTATCTGAAATTGATGTAGAATTCTGGCCGGTATGCGGCCCAGGCAGTGCTCGTGGCGTCTCTGCCGATAGGGAGCATCGATTGAGATCCACCATGGCCATTTGCCTTGCGGCGAAGCTCTGCCGTAATACTATCCTCCAGCGATCATGAGACGAAGTGAAGGTTGCCATGGTGGGATATCAGATTGATCCAACCGAGGTCGTGCGCAGGCAGCTTGAGGCCTACAACGCGAAGGACATCGATGCCTTCATGAGCTTCTGGGCCGAGGACGCGCAATTCTTCGCCTTTCCGTCGGAGCTCCTGGCTCAGGGCGCGGGGCAGATCCGCGAGCGCCATGTGGCCCGCTTTCAGGAGCCAAACCTCTTCGCGCAGCTCATCAGCCGCACGAATGTCGGCAATCTGGTGGTCGACAGGGAGGTCGTGACCCGCACCTTTCCGAACGGCCCCGGTCGCGTGGATGTGATCGGGATCTACGAGGTCGAAGGCGAAAAGATCATGAAAGCTTGGTTCAGGACGGGTACGCCTGTGCTCGACGGGCCGTCGCAGGCCTAGGGCGTCGTCAGCGCCGCCCGCAGCTCGTCCGGTATCCGCACGGCCCGCCCTCCCCTGACGGCCGCGACCATGACGTCGGCCGTCACCAGCACCTCGTCGCCGCGCCGGACCTCCTGGGCCAGCGTCATCGAGGCGCCGCGCATCTCCTTGGGGCGGGTCACGATGGTGAGCACGTCGTCCATGACGGCGCCGCCGAGAAAATCGATATTCATTTTGCGAACCACGAAGGCGAGGCCGTCCATGCTCGCGTGAAGTTCCGACTGCGCCACCTCGACCGCCCGCAGCAGCTCCGTGCGCCCGCGCTCCATGAAGCGGAGATAGCTGGCGTGATACACGCGGGCTGAGAAATCCGTATCTTCGTAATAGACGCGGATGGGCAGGATATGAGCGCCGTCCTGCATGAAGCCGGAGAGGTGGGAGCCGACCACACCTCCCTGATCGCGCCGCTCACTCATCCGCATCCCCGCCGAACAGCCCGAACTGTGCCGCGGTCTCGCGGGTCGGCTCGGGGATGCCGAGGTGCTTGAAGGCGTGGGGGGTGAGGATGCGGCCGCGCGGGGTGCGCTGCACGAAGCCCTTCTGGATGAGATACGGCTCGATGATGTCCTCGATGGCGTCGCGCGGCTCGGAGAGCGCTGCGGCAATCGTCTCGATGCCCACGGGGCCGCCGCCGAAGGAGCCCGCGATCATGGTCAGGTACTTGCGGTCCATGAGGTCGAGGCCGATGGGGTCCACGTCGAGGAGGCGCAGGGACTTGTCCGCAAGGTCGCGGGAGACGGTCTGCACGCCCTCCACAATGGCGAAATCCCTCACCCGGCGCAGGAGGCGGCCGGCGATGCGCGGCGTGCCGCGGGAGCGGCGGGCGATCTCGTTGGCGCCCTCCTCGCTCATGCCTAAGCCCAACACCCGGGCGCCGCGACGCACGATCAGCTCGAGCTCGTCCACAGTGTAGAACTCGAGCCGGATCGGGATGCCGAAGCGGTCGCGCAACGGCGTGGTGAGCAGGCCCGCCCGGGTGGTGGCGCCGACCAGGGTGAATTTCGGCAGCTCGATCTTCACCGAGCGGGCCGCCGGGCCCTCGCCGATGATCAGGTCGAGCTGGTAATCCTCCATGGCCGGATAGAGGATTTCCTCCACGGCCGGATTGAGGCGGTGGATCTCGTCGATGAAGAGCACGTCGCGCTCTTCGAGGTTGGTGAGCTGCGCCGCGAGATCGCCCGCCTTGGCGATCACCGGGCCGGAGGTCGAGCGGAAATTGACCCCGAGTTCGCGGGCGACGATCTGGGCCAGCGTGGTCTTGCCGAGGCCCGGAGGGCCGACGAAGAGCACGTGGTCGAGAGCATCGCCGCGCGCCTTGGCGGCATTGATGAAGATCTGGAGGTTGGCCCGCGCGGCCTTCTGGCCCGTGAAATCGTCGAGCGACAGCGGCCGGATCGATGCATCGACATCGTCCTCGCGCTTTTCGGGGCTGATCAGGCGGCGGGAATCGGTCAAAGAGGCTTACCTTCCAAAGGCCTCATATAGGCGTTTTGCGTGTCATACGCCATCTTTAACAAGATCAAAACAGGAACATTCGGGACTTCTGCCCCACAGTGGCTCTCGGTCGAGCAAGCCTTTTGCTGGACCACCAGCAAACCAGGGTCGGGACGAGACACGTAAGGACATAGACGGTGATCGCCTCGCCACCGAGGCTGTAAAGACTTCCTCCCAAGATCAGAGCCAAAGACAGGGCAAAGAAGCTTCCAACTCCCATGCCGATCAGCATCACCCAAAGCCATTCATGAGAAGTTTGCCTGACCTGGAGTTGTCGGACGGCAAATGCGGCCATCAGTGCAGGTATGACCCCATAGAGGTAGGCCAGTGGCAATCCTGGCAGCGCCGTCAATATCAAGTCACTTGGATAAGGCATTTCACTCAGGCCAATGACGGCTCCCAGAGCCGTTGCGAAACCTATCAAGGGTCCCAAGATCGCAAAAATGAGCCAGTGCACCATGCCCTCACCGCGCCAGTTCCCGCAGCCCCAACCGGATCAGAGTCTTCGCCTCGGCCTCATCACCCGCCTGCTTCATGGCGGCGGCCACCGCTGCGGAGGCCTGGATCTGCGGATAGCCGAGATTGACCAGGGCCGAGATGGCGTCCGTCACCGGGGCCGGCGCGCTCCTGTCCTCCACCGCGCCGGTGAGGCGGATGAGGGCCGGGTCGACGGCGGCGAAGGCCGGGGCCTTGTCTTTAAGCTCTGAAACGATGCGTTGGGCGAGCTTGGGGCCGACGCCGGGACCGCGGGCCACGGACGCCTTGTCGCCGGTGGCGATCGCCGTGGCGAGGCTGCCGGGGTCGAGCACGGAGAGGATGCCCAGCGCCACCTTGGATCCCACGCCCTGGACCGACTGGAGCAGGCGGAACCACTCGCGCTCCGAGTCCGACCGGAAACCGAAGAGGCGGATCATGTCCTCGCGCACGTGGGTCTCGATGGACAGAGTAGCCGCCTCGCCGGTGGGCGGCAGGTTCTGGAGGGTGCGGGAGGAGCAGTGGACCACGTAGCCGACCCCGTGCACGTCGAGGATCACGAAATCCTCGCCGTAGGAATCCACCGTGCCTTTGAGTTTGCCGATCACGTCAGTCCTTGCTCCCGATAACCCTCCTCCCCCTTGTGGGGAGGAGTTGGAGGTGGGGGTGCCGGCGCTGCGCTGGTTCAATCCGGCGCAGGCACCCCCACCCTGGCCCTCCCCACAAGGGGGAGGGAAACATGCGCTCTACTTGTCTGGGCAATCCCGGATCGGCTCACGCTGTCCAGAATAGCGCTTGTGCTTCTGTATCAAATTAATAGCTCGCCGCCAAAGCGCGGGCCTTGCGCTGGTGGGCATGGGCAATGGCGATGGCAAGCGCGTCGGCGGCGTCGGCCTTCTTGAAGTCGGCCTTGGGCAGGAGGATCTTGATCATGGCCTGGACCTGGTTCTTATCGGCATGACCGACGCCCACCACGGTCTTCTTCACCTGGTTGGCGCCGTATTCCGCCACCGGCAGCCCATGGAGGGCCGGGACCAGCAGGGACATGGCGCGGGCCTGGCCGAGCTTGAGGGTCGCCTGGGCGTCCTTGTTGACGAAGGTCTCCTCGACGGAGACCTCGTCGGGGGTCCAGGTCCGGATCACGTCCGTCAGCCGGTCGTGGAGCTGCTTGAGGCGCAGCGCCAGTTCGAGGTCGCCATCCGAGGTCACGACCCCGCAGGCCACAAAGGAAAGCTTCGTCCCCTCGACGGTGATGACGCCCCAACCCGTGTTGCGCAGGCCGGGATCGAGGCCGAGGATGCGGACGCGCTCAGTCACAGAATAAACCCTCTCCCCGTAGCGGGAGAGGGTGGCCCTCGCATTTGCGAGGGTCGGGAGAGGGGCAGTATTGAATGCCCGCTACTCCCCTCTCCCGGCTCACATTCGTTCGCCACCCTCTCCCGCTACGGGGAGAGGGTTAAGATTTACCCCGCCATCTTCTGCATCAGGGCATCGGACAGCTCGAAGTTGCCGTAGACGTTCTGAACGTCGTCGTGCTCCTCCAGGGACTCCATGAGCTTCATCAGCTTCTCGCCGGTCTCGTCGTCCACGGCAACCGGGGTCTGGGGCTTCCAGACCAGCTTGGACGCCTTGGGCTCGCCGAACTTGTCCTCGAGTGCCTTGGTCACCTCGTTGAGGGTGCCCTGGTCGCAATAGACCTCGTGGCCGTTCTCGCTCGAGGCCACGTCGTCGGCGCCCGCGTCGATGGCGGCTTCCAGCATGGCGTCGGCATCCGCCACCTCGGGGCCGAACTCGATGTAGCCGACCCGGTCGAACATGAAGGAGACCGCGCCGGTCTCGGCCAGGTTGCCGCCGCTCTTGGTGAAGTAGGAGCGGATATCGGAGGCCGTGCGGTTGCGGTTGTCGGTCATGGCCTCGACGATGATGGCAGCACCCCCGGGGCCGTAGCCCTCGTAGCGGATCTCGTCGTAGTTCTCCGCGTCGCCGCCGGAAGCCTTGTTGATGGCGCGCTGGATGTTGTCCTTGGGCATGTTCTCGGCGCGGGCGGCCAGGATCGCGGCGCGCAGGCGCGGGTTCATGGCGGGATCGGGCATGCCCATCTTGGCCGCCACGGTGATTTCGCGGGCGAGCTTGGAAAACACCTTGGACCGCACCGCGTCCACCTTGCCCTTGCGGTGCATGATATTCTTGAACTGTGAATGCCCGGCCATCGGGGCCTCCGGATGTTCGGCCGAGAGCCGCTTCCCTGGGAAGCGCCCGTCAGGCCGGAGAAGTTGACGATGGCAGGCTTATAAGGCGGCGAAGGGCTTGAGGCAAAGCCCTCTTGCTCGGCTCCCGAAAACTAGAACCCGAGCCAGCCCGGCAGGTTATGGATGGCGGCCAGGATAAGGTGGTAGGAGGCCCCCAGGATCGTCACCGTATAGGCCAGACCCGCCAGGCCGATGAGATAACCGGCGAGCAACAGATAGCCGTCCTCCTCCATCACGGCGATGGATGCGATGACGAGGGCGATGGAGGGCGGGAAGTTGGTGCCCGGGAACGGGATCAGGACCGACACGGCCACCAGAAAGGCGAAGAGCCCCACCAGCCGGTCGCCCAGGGGGCCGAAGAGCTGGAGCAATCGGGGCTTGCAGAAGCTTTCGAGCTTCTGGAGCCTGGGCTCCGCGATGTCGATGAGGCGCTTGAATTTCGCGACGGACACCGTCTGCCGCAGGATGAAGCCCGGCAGCCAGGGGCGCTTGTGGCCCAGCATCATCTGGATGCCGAAGATGAGCACGGGGGTGCCGACGATGCCGGCGATGCCAGGGACGTTGGGGACGCAGTTCGGCAGGGAGAACAGGATCAGCACGAAGCCGAAGGCGCGCTCGCCGAAGGCCTCGATGATCTCACCGATCGAGATCGTCTCGCCTTTGGCCTCGTCGATCACGGCCCGCAGGACGGCCGACGCGCTCAGGTGCTCGTGCGCCTGGTGAAACTCGCTCGTCTGCCGATAGACGTTGATCCTGCCGGTCCTGGTCGTCTTCGTGTCTGCGTCCACCGATCACCTCCGTGGCAGGAGAGATGGGAACGGCAACGCTCCACGCCAAGGGACCTGCGCCCTCTCCCCTATGCGGGAGAGGGTGACCTGCGCAGCAGGTTGGGAGAGGGGCCGCGTTCGTTTGATGACTTCCCCTCTCCCGGCTCACTTTCGTTCGCCACCTTCTCCCGCATAGGGGAGAGGGAAATCCCGCGCTCAATCCCAGAAGCGCGGCCAGGTCTCTTCCAGGTTCGGTCCGAGGCGGACAGCCGCCACGCGCTTGGCCAAACCGGTGCGATCGTCCGTCTCGACGGCAATGCCGGAGAGCGTCCCCTCCCCGAGGGCCGGCTCCATGCGGGGGCCTGGAGTCTTCTGGAGGAAGCGGCGAATCGATTCCTCCTTCTGCATGCCGAGCACGGAATCGTAGTCGCCGCACATGCCCGCGTCCGACATGTAGGCCGTGCCGCCGGGCAGGACCCGGTGATCGGCCGTGGGCACATGGGTATGGGTGCCCACCACCAGGCTCGCCCGCCCGTCGAAGTAGTGGCCCATGGCCTCCTTCTCGCTCGTCGCCTCCGCATGCACGTCGACGATGACCGCATCGGCCACCTGACCCATGGGGCAGGTTTCGAGCTCCCGCTCGACCGCCGCGAACGGATCGTCCAGCGGGTCCATGTAGAGGCGGCCCATGACGTTGACCACGAGAACCCGGTGGCCGGAGCGGGTGTCGATGAGGTTGGCGCCGCGTCCCGGCGTGCCTGACGGGTAGTTCACAGGCCGCAGGAGCCGGGGCTGGCGTTCGATGAAGACGAGCGTCTCGCGCTGGTCCCAGGAATGGTTGCCCAGCGTGATCGCATCGGCGCCGGCATTCAGGATTTCGTCGCAGATCGCCTCGTTGATGCCGAACCCCCCGGCGGAGTTCTCGCCGTTGATGACCACGCAGTCGAGCTGCCAGCGGTCGCGAAGGCCCGGCAGGCGCTCGATCACCGCATTGCGGCCGGGCCGCCCGACGATGTCGCCGAGGAAGAGAAGACGCATGATCAAGTCCCTACGCGGATTTGGTCCGAATGAGTTCGGCCTCGGTGATGATGACGTCGAGAAGCCGGTCGTGGGGTTCGACTGGAACCTCGTCGATCTCCTGAACCGCATAAGCCAGGCCGATGGTCAAGGTGGGATGCTGCTCTTCCAGCGCCGCGATGGCCCGGTCGAAATGCCCCTTGCCGTAGCCGATGCGCCCTCCCCGGCGGTCGAAGGCGACGAGGGGCACGAGCAGCGCTTTCGGAAAGACCTCCGGCGCGTCAGGCCCGGGCTCGCGCACGCCGAACCCGCCCTTGACCAGCACGTCGCCGGGCTGCCAGAGGCGCCAGCTCAGATGAGGATGAAGAATCTGCGAGAGGGCCACGTCCTGCCCGCGCTCGAGCAGCGCCTCCATGAGCGGACGCGGGTCGACCTCGGTGCGGATCGGCCAATAGCCGCCCACCGGCGTCACGTCTTGAAGATCGGGGAGGTCGAGGGCTTGGGCCATGATGCGTTGCGCCGCCGCATGGCGAAATTCTTTATCGAGCCCGTCGCGACGGGCGAACCCCTCACTGCGAAGCCGCTCTTTCAGTTCGGGAGGGGGAAGAGATGTCATTAGGTGCGGAGCCACGAAAAGCCGTCGGAGAAGCGATCCCGGGAACCTACAAAGTAGGTGGGCGCCGTATGTTCCGGTCCACGGACCGGGCAGGGACAGCTCCCATTGGGATCGATAAGGCCCCGGGGAATATGAACTCCTAACGCGCCCCGCAGCCCCGCCTTTCCTATGTAGGGATTGAGACGCGCCGGGGGAAGGGGAAAAGTGACGGGCAGGCGAGATCTTTCCGTCAGCCGTCCCGCCTGCGGTAGTGGTAGCGGTAGACCTCGCGGTCGAAGCCCATGCCCCGATACAGGGCTCTTGCGGGAGCATTCTCCGCCACCACCGCCAGGCAGGCCCCGGTAGCGCCGCAGCGCTCCTGCGCCCAGTTCAGAACGGCCGCGACAGCCTTTCTGGCCAAGCTCTGCCGTCTGAGGGCAGGATCGGTCACGACCGAGTTCACGCAGACGAGCCCGTCGTGGAACGCCCCATAGGCAAGAGTGCCGAGACGCCCATCGTCGCGCCGAACGGCCGTGAAGGCCGCAGGGATGGACAGGCTGCTGAGGATCCTGGCGTGATTGTCCCGTACGGTCTCGCTCTGCTCGTGGAGCAGAGCAAGGGCGTCCAGCCAGGCCTTCCCGGGGAATCCCTCCTCCAGAACGACGTCACCGGCTGGCTCGAGCGGGGTTCCGGCGAAGTCCTTGAACAGAACGCAGCTTTCATCCTCCGGCGGACCGTAGCCCCTGGCATCAAGAGCCAGGCTCAAGGCAGGATCGGCCGTGGAGGGAATACAGAAGATCGTCGGCTGCCCCTGGGCGGTGTAGACGGTCTCGCAGTAGCGGATCTTGTGGTCGAGCGGCAAAGCTCCAGGTGAGAGCAGGTTCACGGAGTTCGTCCGCCGCGTGTGCCCGTTCGCCAGCCGGATCAGCCAGCCGTCGTACACCACTTCGCGCAGGGCCGGCCAGCCGTTCAGGCAGGCCTCCTCGACCCGCTTGGCAAGGTGAATGTCCGAGAGAGGCTTCATCCCTCAATGAGAGCAGAACACCTGCGAAATCGCAACAGGATCACCTGGGACCCGCCTCAACCTGTCCTGCCCCGTTCAGGCTGCGGGCTATATCCTCGATCCGCTCGGCTGCCTTCTGCAGGCCTTCGGCGAGCCTTGCCTCGATCCGTTCGAGGCGCTCGTCCCGTGAGACGTTGACGCTGTTGAGCATAGCCACCTCCTCGGCAAGCGCGGCGACCCGCCGTTTCATTTCGTGCAGCTCGTCCGCCTGGGCAATGGCCGCCATGACATGGAGGCGAAGGTCGTCGACCTGGCCGAAGGTGGCGCGCATCTCCTCGATTCTGGAGCTGTAAGAGGCCGCCAGCCCCTCGAGGTGTCGCTCCTCGCCCTCGGCGCAGGCGATCCGGTAGGTCTTGCCGGCAATGGTCACCGTCACCTGGGACATGCCTTCAGCCTTCCTCGGGTTCGAATTGCCCGGCCTGGGCCAGAACGGTCTCCACGGCCCCGATGGCCTGGCGGACCCGCCGGCTCACATCGTCCGTGGCGGCCTCGAAGCGGTGCAGGCGGGTGAGGGCCCCGTCGAGTTCCACTGCCAGGCGGGCCCGGTCGTCCTGCATCAGCTGGAGTTCGGTCTCCAGGCCGCCGCGGCGGCGGTCTGCCTCCAGGCGGCGGGAAACCGATGCCTCGAGGAGGCCCAGAGCCATGTCCAGCCGCTTCATCGCTTCGTCGAGAGTGGGCGCCATCATGCCTCCGTGAATCGGGCATGAGACTAGCGCATCGTGCGGAAAAGTGGACCCGGTATTCCGCGAAGGACGATGTGCCCATTCGAGTAAGGAGCAGCGGTCCGGAAGGGGATTACACCCCTTCGAGCCTTTGACTCGCCTTAGCCGCGTGATAAGGAGCCCACGCCTTTTCCAGACAGACCGCCCCGTTGCGGGGCCCTCAAGACTGTGGATCACGCCGTGCTCAATACCGTCTCCGCCGATCGCGTCACCCATTCCGATCTGGCGAACGCCGTGCGCGTCCTCGCCATGGACGCCGTCGAACAAGCCAAATCCGGCCATCCCGGCCTGCCCATGGGGGCCGCCGATATCGCCACGGTGCTGTTCACCAAGTTCCTGAAATACGATGCCGCCGACCCGACCTGGCCCGACCGCGACCGGTTCATCCTGTCGGCCGGCCACGGCTCGATGCTGCTCTATTCCCTGCTGCACCTCACAGGCGTAAAGGGCATGACGGTCGAGGAGCTGAAGAACTTCCGCAAGCTCGACTCCAAGACCCCGGGCCATCCTGAGAACTTCATGACCCCTGGCGTCGAGACCACCACCGGGCCCCTCGGCCAGGGCATCGCCACGGCGGTGGGCTTCGCCCTCGCCGAGCGCATGCTGAACGCCGAGTACGGGGACAACCTCGTCGACCACTTCACCTACGTGCTCGCCTCCGACGGCGACCTGATGGAGGGCATCAGCCAAGAGGCTATCGCGCTCGCCGGCCACCTGAAGCTGAACCGCATGATCGTCCTTTGGGACGACAACGAGATCTCCATCGACGGTCCCCTGTCGCTCTCCGACTCCGTCGATCAGGTGAAGCGCTTCCAGGCCTGCGGCTGGAACGCCGTGCGCGTGGACGGCCATGACGAGAAGGCGATCCAGCGCGCCATTTCCCGCGCCCAGAAGTCGGACCGCCCGACGCTCATCGCCTGCAAGACCGTCATCGGCTACGGCGCCCCGAAGAAGGCCGGCACCTCCAAGGCCCATGGCGAGCCCCTCGGTGCCGAGGAGCTGGCCGGCGCCAAGGCGGCGCTCGGCTGGAGCCACGCGCCTTTCGAGATACCGGAGAACATCCGCAGCGCCTGGGCGAAAGCCGGCAAGAAGGGCAGCCGCCAGCGCAAGGCCTGGAGCGACCGCCTGAAGGCTCTGCCCGCCGACAGGCGCGCCGAGTTCGAGCGCCGCGTCAAGGGCGTGCGCCCTGAAGGCCTGTCCGATGCGGTTGCCAAGCTGAAGGACCGGCTGGTGGCCGAGCCGCAGAACGTCGCCACCCGCAAGGCCAGCGAGATCGCCCTGGAGGTCATCACCGAGGCCGTGCCGGAGCTGGTGCTGGGCTCGGCGGATCTCACGCCGTCCAACAACACCAAGACCAAGAACCTCAACGCCATCTCGCCGGGCAACTACGCCGGCCGCTACATCCATTACGGCATCCGCGAACACGGCATGGCTGCGGCCATGAACGGCATCGCGCTCCACGGCGGCTACGTGCCGGCCGGCGCGACCTTCCTGGTCTTCACCGACTATGCCCGTCCCGCCATGCGCATCGCGGCGCTGGCCGGCATTCCGGCCGTCTACGTGATGACCCACGACTCGATCGGGCTGGGCGAGGACGGCCCGACCCACCAGCCGGTGGAGCATCTGGCGGCCCTGCGCTCCATGCCGAAGATGCGCGTGTTCCGCCCCGCCGATGCAGTCGAGACCGCCGAGTGCTGGCAGATGGCGCTCGAGCGCACGAACGGCCCGAGCACCCTTGCACTGACCCGCCAGAACCTGCCGCAGGTCCGCAAGGAATCCGGCCAGGGCAACCTCTCGGCCACAGGCGCCTACGAGCTCTCGCCCGCCAACGGCAAGGCCCGCGCCACCCTCTTCGCATCGGGTTCCGAGGTGGAGATCGCGCTCGCGGCTCAGAAGCTTCTGGATGAACAAAGCTTCGCCGTTCGCGTTGTGTCCGTACCCTCGCTCGACCTGTTCCTGGCCCAGCCCGAAAAAGTCCGCGCCCAGATCATCGGCGATGCGCCGGTCAAGGTTGCGGTGGAGGCGGCCGTGCGCTTCGGCTGGGATTCGGTCATCGGGCCGGACGGAATTTTCGTCGGCATGCATGGGTTTGGCGCCAGCGCGCCCTACAAGGACCTTTACAAGCACTTCGGCATCACCGCCGAGGCGATCGCGGAGAAGGTTCTCCGGACACATAATCTCTGAGGCTCGACAAGAACTGAGGCCTCGTTACGCAAGGGAGCTAAAGCTATGACGGTGAAGGTCGCGATCAACGGGTTCGGTCGCATCGGACGCAACATCCTCCGCGGCATCGTGGAAAGCGGCCGCAAGGACATCGAGGTGGTGGCCATCAACGATCTCGGCCCGGTCGAGACGAACGCTCACCTGCTCCGCTTCGACTCCGTCCATGGCCGCTTCCCGGCGGACGTCGCGGTCGATGGCGAATTTCTCGTCATCAACGGCCAGAAGATCCGGGTCACGGCCATCAAGGATCCGGCGACCCTGCCGCACCGGGAGCTCGGCGTCGACATCGCCATGGAATGCACCGGCATCTTCACCTCCAAGGAAAAGGCCTCGGCGCATCTGACCGCCGGCGCCAAGCGCGTCATCGTCTCGGCTCCTGCCGATGGCGCCGATCTGACGGTCGTCTACGGGGTCAACCACGACAAGCTGACCAAGGACCACGTGGTCATCTCGAACGCCTCCTGCACCACGAACTGCCTCGCCCCGGTGGCGAAGGTGCTTCACGATGCGGTCGGGATCGAGAAGGGCTTCATGACCACGATCCACTCGTACACGAACGACCAGCCGACCCTCGATCAGATGCACAAGGACCTGTACCGCGCCCGCGCGGCGGCCCTGAACATGATCCCGACCTCCACCGGCGCCGCCAAGGCCGTGGGTCTCGTGCTGCCGGAGCTCAACGGCAAGCTCGACGGCTCGTCGATCCGCGTGCCGACCCCGAACGTCTCCGTGGTCGACTTCAAGTTCGTGGCCAAGAAGGCGACGACCAAGGAGGAGATCAACGAGGCAATCAGGCGCGCCGCCGCGCAGGAGCTGAAGGGCGTCCTCGGCGTCACGGACCAGCCCAACGTCTCGTCGGACTTCAACCACGATCCGCACTCCTCAGTGTTCCATCTGGACCAGACCAAGGTCATGGAAGGCAATTTCGTGCGCGTGCTGTCCTGGTACGACAACGAGTGGGGCTTCTCGAACCGCATGGCGGACACCGCCGTCGCCATGGCGAAGCTCATCTAAGGGAGGCTGCCTCAATGACCGCCTTCCGCACGCTCGATCAGGCCGACGTCAAGGGAAAACGCGTTCTCGTCCGGGTGGACCTCAACGTCCCCATGGAGAACGGCAGGATCACGGACGCGACGCGCATCGAGCGCGTCCTGCCCACCATCCGGGAAATCGCCGACAAGGGCGGGAAGGTGATCCTTCTGGCCCATTTCGGCCGCCCGAAGGGACGCGATCCCAAAGAATCCCTGAAGCCGGTTGCGGAAGCGGTCGCCAGCCACCTCGGCAAGCCGGTTGCCTTCGCCGACGACTGCATCGGCGAGGCAGCCAGCAGCGCCGTCGAAGCCCTGAAGGACGGCGACGTGCTCCTCCTCGAAAACACCCGCTTCCATGCGGGCGAGGAGAAGAACGATCCTGCCTTCGTTGAGGCCCTTGCGAAGCTCGGCGACCTCTATGTCAACGACGCCTTCTCGGCGGCTCACCGCGCGCACGCCTCCACCGAGGGCCTCGCCCGCGTGCTGCCCGGCTATGCCGGCCGCACCATGCAGGCGGAGCTCGACGCCCTGACCAAGGGCCTGGAAGCGCCCAAGCGTCCGGTGGTCGCCATCGTGGGCGGCGCCAAGGTCTCCACCAAGATCGATCTGCTCGAGAACCTCGTGTCCAAGGTGGACGCCCTCGTGATCGGCGGCGGCATGGCCAACACCTTCGTGCACGCCGCGGGTCTCGGCATCGGCAAGTCCCTGGCCGAGAAGGACCTCGCCGCCACCGCCATGCGCATCATCGAGAAGGCGCGCGAGGCCAACTGCGCCATCATCCTGCCCGTCGACGGCGTCTGCGCCTACGAGTTCAAGGCGGGAGCCCACAACCACACCTACGGCATCGATGCGATCCCCGAGGATCAGATGATCCTCGATGTCGGCTCGCAGTCGGTCGAGCGCGTCAATTCGGCCATCAACGATGCGGCGACGCTGGTCTGGAACGGTCCGCTCGGCGCCTTCGAGATCGCCCCCTTCGATCAGGGCACGGTCGCGGCCGCCCGCCATGCGGCCCAGCGCACCAAGGAAGGCAAGCTTGTGTCGGTCGCCGGCGGCGGCGACACCGTGGCGGCCCTCAACCATGCGGGCGTTGCGGACGATTTCACCTATGTCTCGACGGCTGGCGGCGCCTTCCTCGAATGGCTCGAGGGCAAGTCGCTCCCGGGCGTGGAAGCTCTGAGAGCCTGAGGCCCGAGCCGGCGGAGTGGGTACCCACTCCGCTAGGCGACAAGCGGCCCCTGTTTCCACTTGCACGATGCGCTCCCGAAACGTGGATCATCGGATTGATCCCAAAAGTGGAATCCACTTTTGGATCCGATGCTCTAGATGGCTTAAGCTGAGGTTCAGCTTCTGCGCTGTTTAAAAGCAAAACCAATACGGAGGACCAAATGGCCCGCATCACGATGAGGCAGCTTCTGGATCACGCAGCCGAGCACGGCTACGGCGTGCCTGCCTTCAACATCAACAACATGGAGCAGGCGCTGGCGATCATGGCGGCGGCCGGCGAGGTCGATGCCCCGGTGATCATCCAGGCGTCCCGCGGTGCGCGCTCCTATGCCAACGACGTCATGCTCAAGCACATGATGGACGCGGTCACCGAGATCTACCCGCAGATTCCGGTCTGCGTGCATCTCGACCACGGCAACGAGCCCGCCACCTGCATGACGGCGATCCAGGCCGGCTTCACCTCGGTGATGATGGACGGCTCGCTGAAAGCGGACGGCAAGACTCCGGGCGACTGGGATTACAATGTGGGCGTCACCAGGAAAGTGGTCGAGATGGCCCATCTCGGCGGCATCTCGGTGGAAGGCGAGCTCGGCGTGCTCGGCTCCCTGGAGACCGGTGAGGGTGAGGCCGAGGACGGCCACGGCGCCGAGGGCAAGCTCTCCCACGACCAGCTGCTGACGAACCCCGACGAGGCCGTGAAGTTCGTGGCCGAGACCAAGGTCGACGCGCTCGCCATCGCCATGGGCACCTCGCACGGCGCCTACAAGTTCACCCGCAAGCCCGACGGCGCGATCCTTGCGATGCACATCATCGAGGAGATCCACAAGAAGCTCCCGAACATGCACCTGGTGATGCACGGATCGTCCTCGGTGCCGCAGGACCTGCAGGACATCATCAACCAGTACGGCGGCCAGATGAAGCCCACCTGGGGCGTGCCGGTGGAAGAGATCCAGCGCGGCATCAAGCACGGCGTGCGCAAGATCAACATCGACACCGACAACCGCATGGCCATGACCGGCCAGATCCGCAAGGTTCTCACCGAGAACCCGGGCGAGTTCGACCCGCGCAAGTATCTGAAGCCCGCCATGGAGGCGATGACGAAGCTCTGCAAGCAGCGCCTGCAGGAGTTCAACACCGCCGGCCAGGCGTCGAAGATCAAGCGGGTCTATACGCTGGCCGAGATGGCCAAGCGCTATGCCTCCGGCGAGCTCGACCCGACCTTCGGCGCGACCCGCCAGGCGGCGGAGTAGAGAGGGCCCCGCCTCTCGACAACCCCTCTACGTCATCACCGGCCTCGTGCCGGTGATCTCGTTTCGAGAGGCGGCGAGCTCTTCAGCATCGGGATGGCCGGGACGAGCCCGGCCATGACCGGACTGGAGGCACCATTGATCGCTCAACATTCGCCTCAATCATGATCGACAAGCGGGGCCTCGCAAGATGGCCCCGTTTTCGTTATGGGAAGGCTGTCTTCCTTTCTCGTGACTTGGATCCATGGCCGATACCGCCGCCCGCCTCTATCTCATCACCCCCGTTCTGGAGGATGCCTCCTTCGCGCCCCGCCTCGCCGAGGCCTGCGCGACCGGAGCCGTGGCCGCCGTGCTGCTGCGGCTGGCACCCGCCGACGAGCGCACCCTGACCAATCAGGTGAAGGCGCTCGCTCCCGCCGCCCAGGAGCATGGAGCGGCCGTCATCGTCACCACGGAGGCCAAGGCGGATCTCGCCACCATCGCGGCGCGCGGCGGGGCCGACGGGGTTCACATCGCGGGAGATCCGGCGCTTGCACGCGAATTGCGGGATCGCCTGAAATCAGAGCGCGCCATCGGCGTCGGCGCCATCCGCACCAAGGACGATGCCATGACGCTCGGCGAGATTGGGGTCGACTACCTGCTCTTCGGCGAACCGCGCCCGGACGGGTCCCTCCCCTCTCTTGAGAGCGTGGTGGAGCGGGCCTCGTGGTGGGCGGAGATCTTCGAGACGCCCTGCGCGGCCTATGCCCCGAGCCTCGAGGCGGTCGAGCCCCTTGCTGCGACGAACGCCGAGTTCGTGGCGCTGGGTGAGGCGGTCTGGTCCCATCCGGACGGGCCTGCCGCCGGGGTGAAGGCCGCGGCCGAAATCCTCAAGCGCCAGGAGGCGTCGCGCTGATGCGTCTGCACTGGATCATCGGCGGCGCGCTTCTGCTGGCCTCCGCCACCGCAGGCGCGGCGGCACAGCCCGATCTCGCCTATGGCGCCTACCAGCGCGGCCTCTATCAGACGGCATTCCGCGAGGCGACCCTGCGGCTGGAGAGGAACAACAACGACGCCGCCGCCATGACCCTGCTGGGCGAACTCTACAACCAGGGTCTCGGCGTCACGGTAGACCCGAAGAAGGCTTCCGAGTGGTACCGGCTCGCGGCCCAGCGCGGCGATGCCCATGCGCTGGCGGCCCTGGGCCTCATGGCCCTCGACGGGCGCGGCATGCCGAAGAACTTAGGCCAGGGCCGTACTTGGCTGGAAGAAGCGGCCGCCAAGGGCAACCCGCTCGCCAGCCACAACCTCGCCCTGCTCCTGCTCACGAGCGAGGCGAACGCGGACCTTCAGAAGGCGGTCGGGCTCCTGAAAAGGGCTTCCGAAGCGGAGATCCCGGATGCGCAGCATGCCCTGGGCGTGCTCTACCTCAAGGGCCGGGGCGTCGAGCGCAACGCCACGGAGGCCGCGCGCCTGTTCGAGCGCGCCGCCCGCAACGGCAGCTCCGTCGGCGAGGTGGAATACGCCATCCTGCTCTTCAACGGCGACGGGGTCCCGGCAAGCGAGTCCCAGGCCGCCCGCTCCTTCCGCCGCGCGGCTGCCAAGGGCAATGCCATCGCCCAGAACCGCCTCGCCCGCCTCCTCGTGGCCGGCCGGGGCGTGCCGGCCAACAAGATCGACGCGGCAGCCTGGCATATCCTAGCGGCGGCCCAGGGGCTCAGCGATCCCTGGCTCGACAACGCGCTCAAGGACCTCACCGCCGACGAGCGCACCCGGGCCGAGAAGCTGGCGGCCGAGCGCCTCGGCATGCGCTGAAACATTCTGGAATGCCGCAGCCTTCACCTCTCCCTCAGGGAGAGGGAGACTGCCGCGCAACTGACCTCACCAAATGCAGGATTCTCTGGGATCATCTTTTCGGCCCCTGCGTTTGCCCCACAGGACCGATGAAGCAAGCAAGGGCTTGACGTTCCCCCCTCCGTGGTCCATCGACCACCTTCCTCTTTGAAAACCGCTCTTTGTCAGGACCTGTACGATGATCCGCTCGCCCCTCATGACCGTTATGACCGATGCCGTGATGAAGGCTTCACGCTCGCTCAAGCGCGATTTCGGCGAGGTCGAGAACCTGCAGGTCTCCCGCAAGGGTCCGGGCGACTTCGTGTCCGCCGCCGACCGCAAGGCGGAGAAGATCCTGCGCGAGTCGCTGGAGAAGTCCCGCCCCGGCTACGGCTTCGTCATGGAGGAGGAAGGGGTCATCGTTGGCACCGACACCAGCCACCGCTGGCACATCGACCCGCTGGACGGCACCACGAACTTCCTGCACGGCCTGCCCCAATTCGCCATCTCGGTGGGTCTCGAGCGCGACGGCCAGATCGTCGCCGGCGTGATCTACGATCCGGCCAAGGACGAGCTCTTCATCGCCGAGCGCGGCAAGGGCGCCTATCTCAACAACCGCCGCATCCGCGTGGCGGCCCGCGGCGATCTCGCCGATGCGGTGGTGGCCTGCGGGCTGCCCCATATCGGCCGCGGCGACCATGGGCTCTTCCTGCGCGAGACCGCCGCCGTCATGGGCTATGTGGGCGGCATGCGCCGCTGGGGCGCGGCGGCCCTCGACCTGGCCTATGTGGCCTGCGGGCGGTTCGACGCCTATTGGGAGCGCGGGCTGAACTCCTGGGACATGGCCGCCGGTATTCTCATGGTCCGCGAGGCGGGCGGCTTCGTGTCCGACGCGGACGGCGGCAGCGACCCGATGGCCAAGGGCTCGATCGCCTGCGGCAACGAGATCATGCAGCGGGAACTCCTCAAGCTCCTGAAGAAGGCCAAGGGATAGGTCCGGGCTGATATTTCTGTTCGTGCCGGGTTAAGGAACCCATGGTCGCGCTTGATCCTTCGGACCGGCGCGGTCACATTGGGTTAGTCCCGAAGCACGAATGCACAGGATAACGATGGCGGACCAACCCCTTACCCCACCGCGGATCTATTTGATCCGCATGGCGGTCTTCCTCATTCTGGCAGGGTTTGTCGCTTTCATCCTCTACCGGCAGATCTGGGAGGCCTTCCAAGCCAATCCAGGCCTTAATGCCCTGATCCTGGGCGTGATGTTCATCGGCATCGCCTTGGCGATCCGGCAGGTCTGGCGCCTGCGGCCCGAGGTGCGCTGGGTCAATACCCTGCGGCAGAGCGAGGAAGGGCTGGTCGCCCCTACTCCGCCGGTGCTGCTTGCACCGCTGGCCGCCCTCCTGGGGAGCAGGCCGGGCCAGTCCGGCTTCTCCGTCGCGGCCACCCGCTCGGTCCTCGATTCCATCGGCGCCCGGCTCGACGAGAGCCGCGAGATCGTGCGCTACCTCGCCGGCCTCCTGGTCTTCCTCGGCCTGCTCGGCACCTTCTGGGGCCTCATCGACACGGTGGGCTCGGTCGGCCGCATCATCTCGTCATTGCGCACGGGCCAGGATTCGGCGGTTCTCTTCGACGAGCTCAAGAACTCGCTCGCCGGCCCGCTCCAGGGCATGGGCCTGTCCTTCTCGGCCTCCCTGTTCGGCCTCGCGGGCTCCCTCGTCCTCGGCTTCCTCGACCTTCAGGCCGGTCAGGCGCAGAACCGCTTCTACACGGAGCTGGAGGATTGGCTCGCCACCTCCACCATGGATACCCCGGCCGAACCTACCTTACGCACCGGCGCCACGCCGGATCTGGCCCTCGCCCTCAACCGGCTCACCGCCGCCGTCAACGACGGCGGGGGCGGGCGGGCGGCCACCCAGGCCATGGCGAACCTGGCGGAGGGCGTGCAGGGCCTCGTGCAGCACATGCGGGCGGAGCAGCAGATGATCCGCGACTGGGTGGAGGCCCAGGCCGCCCGCGAGAAGGAGCTGAAGCAGGTGCTCGACCGCCTCTCCCGTGAAAGGCTGCCCTGATGCCGGTCTCATCCGCAGGCGGGCGCCGCCGCGGGCGCGGGGGCCAGATCAACTACTGGCCGGGCTTCGTGGACGCCCTGTCCACCCTCCTGCTCGCCATCATCTTCCTGATCTCCGTCTTCACCGTCGGCCAGTTCTTCCTGTCGCGCGAGCTGTCCGGCCGCGACACGGTGCTCGACCGGCTGAACCGGCAGATCGCCGAACTCACCGATCTCCTCTCCCTCGAACGCTCGAGCCGGCGCACCATCGAAGAGACGGTCACGTCGCTCCAAACCACCCTGCGGGCCAACGAGGCCGAGCGGGCGCGCCTCCAGGGCCTCCTCGACAGCGGCGGCGCGGCGCAGGTCCAGGCCGAGCAGCTGAACACGCAGCTCGAGACCGAGCGCCAGACCACGGGCCGGGCGCTGAGTCAGGTCGAGATCCTCAACCAGCAGATCGCCGCCATGCGCCGTCAGCTCGCAGCTCTGGAAGAAGCGCTTGCAGCATCGGAGAACCGGGACAAGGAGAGCCAGGCCCGCATCGCCGACCTCGGCAGCCGCCTCAATGTGGCGCTGGCCCAGCGGGTGCAGGAACTCGCCCGCTATCGCTCCGACTTCTTCGGGCGCCTGCGCCAGATCCTGGGCAACCGCCCGGATGTGCGCATCGTCGGCGACCGCTTCGTGTTCCAGTCGGAGGTTCTCTTCCCGGCCGGCCAGGCGTTCCTGCGCCCCGAGGCCTCCGGCGAGATCGATCGCATCGCCAGCGCCCTCACCGAACTCGCGCGCCAGGTTCCGCCCGACATCCCGTGGGTGATCCGGGTCGACGGCCACACGGACCAGCGGCCCATCAACACCCCGCAATTCCCGTCGAACTGGGCCCTCTCGTCCGCCCGCGCCATCGCCGTGGTGCAGGCTCTCATCGCCCGGGGGATCCAGCCCCAGCACCTCGCCGCCGCCGGCTTCGGGGAGTTCCAGCCGCTGGACAACGGCACGACAGAAGAAGCCTATGCCCGCAATCGGCGCATCGAGCTGAAGCTGACGGAGCGCTAGTCTGGCGGAAGTCAGGACGCCCAGGCCATCAAAAGCAAAGGAGCCGCCGTTTCCAGCGGCTCCTGCTTGAGAAAACTCTGTCATCCAGAATGCGAGCTGCGTGGGGCAGGCCCGGATCGGGCGCGGACAGCTTCCCGGCCTTTTAAGCGGCTTTGACGTTTGTGAGGAAGTTGGCGACTTCGTGGGCGAGGTCGCTGGAGTGGCGCGACAGCTCCTGGGCG
>NZ_JBWBEW010000051.1:0-29381 GCF_056148915.1 Microvirga sp. jy35
GAACCAGATGGAGGTCTGCTTGTCGCGCCATATACAAAAATTCGGCTTACTTCTAGAACGTGCCATCAATCGACATTATGCCACCACGCAAAAACACACGTGGTTCAAGCCCATCGGTATCAAGAGTGGCGCAGTGACCGCCTCGACAGATTGAAGCCAATTGATGATCATCGCGCTTTTCCCTCGGAGTTCAAGAGCACCGCACAGAAGTCGCTCGCCAGCGACACCAATTGGTATTCAACAGCACCTACAGAGCATGGGAACCCGGCTAACGGGGGCTGCCGTATTTCGGTCTCGTGTAGGACGTAAAGATTAATAGGATCACTCAGCTCAGAGAGCGCACGTCGCCAAGACACGCAGGATCCTTTCGACGCGGTGTTTAGCTGTCGAACATGTCCACCGTTTCACCGAGAGGAGGGAGCATTGCTCTTGCCTATGTAAAGCGGGAGGTGAAGGTTTCCGACCGATAGTTCCATTACGTAGAGGTACATCCCGCCTTTGGAGCAGGACGCGAGTAGCTGGTTTGCTTGTTCCGTCAGCAGAACAGTACCATTGCTCCGATGGAACAGAGGAACCGCCTGGGGCCTGTGAAAGTCACGCCAGGTGCGATAGATGCGGCACTTCTCCTCCCCACCCATTTTGAACAGCTTTGTGGGATCTGAAGGCTTAGGCAATAGCTCCTGCGTATCACTCAATGTGGCTGCATCCCTGCAACATGCCTTGTTTCTATTTAGCCGCTGGATTGTTCTGTTGAAGCCGCGCGGCGACTAAAATATCTAGTATTTATACTGATAACAGATGGGTCCTCGGCACTTCTGCCCGTCCAAGCTGATCCATCTCTGACGTTTTGCTACCCTGCAATAGGTCAGGATGATCATCGTCAGATCACCTCGATCGCCTAAAGACAAGGCTAAGATTGTTAGCGGGCATCTGCATACGTTCGACGAGATCCAGTCCGTGTTCCCTCCCCAAGTCTGCTACTCCTTCCACGTCGCGGACACCCCATTCCGGATTGCGCTGCCTGAGGTCCAGGTCAAAAGCTGCGTTGCTTGGTGTCGTGTGGGCGCCGTTCTCCTTGTAGGCCCCGTAGAGATAGAGAACTCCTCCGAGTGGGAGTATGCGCCCTGCCCCGGCCATCAGTCCTTGGGTCGCCTGCCAGGGAGAGATGTGGACCATGTTGATCGCGCTAATTGCATCAGCCCGCTCCACAGGCCATTCCAGGGCGGCCGCATCAAGGAAAAGTGGAGCGAGCAGGTTAGGCAAGCCTGAGGCCGCCCGATGAGCGGCGATGCTCTTGAGGGCCTGCTCATCACGATCTGTGGGTTGCCAGGTCAGATGAGGGAGGGCAGCCGCAAAGTGAACAGCGTGCTCACCGGTCCCGCTGGCAATCTCCAGAACCTGCCCGGTCGGCGGGAGCAACCGGCGAAGCACGCTCAGGATGGGATCGCAATTGCGGGCAACCGAGGGTGAGGTCAGTGCTTCTGTGAAATCAGAGGGTTTTGTCATGTGCCAATATATAGCGCAGGTCAGAGGGCCGTCCCCAAGGTCCGAACAGAAAAGTGCTGTTGGCGGCCCGAGAATGCCATGAGGTAAAAACAGGTGAAAACCCCAGAAACCTTCTTGCCATTCCTTCGCTTCCAACTAGAACAAATCAGGAACATGAAGGGCTGATTCCCATGCAACATGGTCATTCGAAAGGTCCCACCCCATCATGAACCGAAAGGTTGCCGACAGGCTCCTCGAGACCCTACGTCCAACCCGCCATCTCCTCACGCGATCCCTGGCAGAGATCCCGATCGGTGGTCCGGAATACTGTCAAATCGACCGTGTTGTAAGAGAGATCGACGGGCTTGCCGAGATCCTGATCGGCGACGGGACTCATGTTTATCAGAAGCAACACTCTGCCGCGGACAACAGTGCTGGGTAGTCGCTTGGTCAGCAGATGAGAGTTTGCGGCCACTGCTTGACAACTACTTCTTTTAAGCTTGGAATATTCAGACAGCAAAACACTAAGTGGGGGCAGTTCAAAGTGCTCATCTGTAAGCACAGCTGAAGCCCGCTTTAGGCGACGCTACGCTTGGAGAGTAGCATAAAGGCAGGCAAGGGATCAGGAGGTCTCATCATGTCTCGCTTCGCCACGATCTGCTGCCACGAGGTTGTGCCTCAACTCGATCGGCGCTCCGTTCTGACTGGAATCGCTGGTCTCATCACTCTCGCCCCTCTCGCCAGAGCCTACGCACAGGACGAACTGCCTCTGGCCAATCTTGTTGGACCAGACGGGCAGGCTTCCAACCTTGCACGCTCCATGACAGGCCAGACGGTCAGGGTCCGAGGCTATCTGGCACCAAGCCTCGATGGACGTGAATTTGCCCTGTCCGAGTTCTCGCCAGGCGCCTGTCAGCTATGCGGCACGATCCATGATCCCAGCGCGACGATTACAATCCGTTCCGCTTCCACCGAAAGCGTTCCCCCGATCTTCGAATCTGTCCTGGTCGAGGGTCAGCTCGCGGTGACTGGAC
Organism: Microvirga sp. jy35; assembly: GCF_056148915.1. Classification (NCBI taxonomy): domain Bacteria; kingdom Pseudomonadati; phylum Pseudomonadota; class Alphaproteobacteria; order Hyphomicrobiales; family Methylobacteriaceae; genus Microvirga; species Microvirga sp. jy35. Next base: position 2,520 of record NZ_JBWBEW010000051.1, read on the forward strand.
CAACTGCCACAGTAATCCTGTTGGACGCCAGGACGCGTACCCTCTGAGCCTGTGCAGATTTTCACCCGCAGGATCGGGAACGTTCGCCATGATCAACACTCGTATACGGCACCTGTTGCCCGCTGGCTTTCTGCTTGTAGGCTCCCTGCTGGCCGGACCGGCCTGGGCACAACCGCCCGATCTGATCCTTCACAATGGTAAGATCGTCACGGTCGACAAGAACTTTACGACCGCCGAGGCGCTTGCTGTCCGCGGCGATCGCTTTGTTGCAGTGGGTGATAATGCAACCGTGCTCAAGGGAGCTGGTCCCAATACCCAGATCATCGATCTCGACGGGCGCACTGTTGTGCCAGGCTTGATTGATACGCATCTCCATATGGCCTCCGCAGCCCTGAACCGGCCTGCCGTAAAGCTGTTGGAGGCTCGCTCAGTTGACGACTTGAAGAAGCTGATCGCCGAGCGCGTTGCCCAGACGTCGCCTGGCCAGTGGGTGATCGCCTCATCCGGCTGGCATGAGAGCCTGCTCAAGGAAGGCCGCCTCCCGACGCGTTATGAACTCGACGAGGTGTCGCCCAACAACCCGGTGTTCATCCCCCGCGGCGGGCACGTTGTTACCGTCAACAGCAAGGCCCTTGAACTTGCCGGGATCAAAAAAGATACCCCTGATCCAAAGGGCGGGGTGATCGTCCGAGATCCCGCCACAGGTGAGGCCACCGGCGTCCTTCTTGAGACGGCCGCGTACTTCGCTCGCCGTGTCCTCCCGCCACCTCCTGCGCCCGCCGAGCGCGCCCGCCTCCTCAGAGAGACTATGCGGGAGCTCAACAGCTACGGTCTTGTCTCTGTCGTTGAGCCCGGCATTGATGAACCCACGATCCAGATCTATGCGCAATTGCGCGACGCTGGTGCGATGACGATCCGTACGGATCTGCTCTATCGTGCGCTTACCAAGGACCAAGTGCAGAAAGGTCTATCACAGGCCTCACTGCGCTCCGACGACATACTTCGATTTGCCGGGATCAAATACCCGCTTGATGGCGGCGTTGAGGGAGCGCGCCTCTATGAGCCCTACCAGATTGTGCCGGGCGAACAGCCGGATCCGAACTATCGTGGCGTCCTCCTCCTTCCTCCAGGAGGAGAGGATGAGTATGTCGAGGGACTGAAGCTTGCGGCGGCAGCCAAAGTCCAGGTTCAGACCCACGCCGTCGGGGACGAGACAATCGATGTCATCGTGCGCTCTTACGAGCGGGTCAACGCCGAGACGCCGATCAAGGACCTGCGTTGGGCCATCATGCATGTGTTTCTTCCGACGGAGAGCGCACTCAAGAAGATGAGCGAGCTCGGCATCATGGCGACCGCGCAGGACCATGCGGTACTACTGGGGCACAACCAACGGCGGTGGTGGGGTGACAAGCGCGCAGGCTATGCCATCCCAATCCGCGCCATGCTCGATGCCGGTGTGCATGTTGGTGGCGGAACAGATGGCCCGGTCGTTCCTGTGGATCCATTCCTGTCGATGTGGTGGATGACAACACGCGGGACGCTCAATGGCTATCAGCTTGGGCCAGAACAGGCGATCACACCGCGTGAGGCGCTTCAGCTCTACACCATCAACAATGCTATTGTCATGGGGTTGGAGAAGGATCGGGGCTCCATTGAAAATGGCAAGCTCGCAGATCTTGCGGTTCTATCTCAGGACATCCTCTCCGTGCCGCCACAGACAATCCGCGACACCAAGGCATTGATGACAATCGTCGGAGGCGACATTGTCTATCGGTCCGGGATTTAGTGGGTGTGGCTTCCGGCGGTCTGGCCAATCCATCCCAACCATGGCTTAACTTGGTCACTGAGTTCCGAGTACAGCTCCTGGGAGCTCTCTACAGCTGGAGTGATAGCTGCGGAGTTTCACCCTCTTCGTCCGTGTTCAGGGCCGATAGGGACACGCCTAAAAGGCGCACACTCTTGTCCAGTGGGAACAACTGTCGAAGGAGGTCGACACTGGCTTGGTCAAGCCCCGACCGGCTTTCAACATAGCCGGGCAAGGTGCGGCTGCGGGTGATCTGTTGGAAATCGGAGAACTTCACCTTGAGCGTCACCGTCCGCCCGCGTACGCCGGTGTGCTCGCAATGCCGCCAGACCTTAGCCATGATTGGCTGGAGCGCACCCTTCATCTCCTCGAAGCTCTCCAAATCCTTTTCGAACGTGTTTTCGGCGCCAATAGACTTGCGGATGCGGTCGGGCTGGACCAGGCGATGGTCAACGGCACGGGCAATCCAGAAATAGTGGGTCCCGGCCTTGCCGAAGCGCTGCTGCAGGAAGTCGAACGACTGGGCCTTCAGATCCAGGCCGGTGAAGATGCCGAGCTCGTTCATCTTCCTCGCTGTGGCCGGGCCGATGCCATGAAACTTGCTGACCGGCAGCCTCTCGACAAAGGCTGGCCCCATTTCGGGCGTAATCACGAACTGGCCATTCGGCTTATTCTGATCTGACGCCATTTTAGCCAAGAACTTGTTGAAGCTGATCCCGGCCGAGGCTGACAGATGGGTCTCCTCCCAGATCTTGGCTCTGATCTCCCGGGCCACTTGGGTGGCATACGCAATATCCTTCAGGTTCTTGGTCACATCGAGATAGGCCTCGTCCAGCGACAGAGGCTCTGCCAGTGGCGTATACGCCGTCGCATCAGTCGGTTTTTCCTATGGACGGCATGACCCCCGCTGATATTCTGTGAGAATGCAGAGGCTGTAGTCCACAGACGAGGTGGATGAGCGGGAGCGGCTATCCTACTGGGTTGAGGCCGTCTGCAACACGTATGTGCAACTGGATTGCGACACCGCCGAGATCAACGGGGGTTTCTATGGCCATATCGAGGTCGACCAACTGGCGACCTTGGGCATTTCCCGGGTGACCGCCGCATCGCAATCGGTACGCCGAACGCCGGCCAAGATAGCCCAGGCGACCGAGGATTTCTTCCTGGTGAGCATCCAGACCGTCGGCAACGGCACGATCCTGCAGGACGGACAGCCGAGCTTGAACCAGGCGACTTCACTCTTTACGACTCCACCCGGCCTTACGAACTGGTCTTCGGGCGCGACTTCCAGCAGTATGTGTTGACCTTGCCGGGTTCCGTCTTGCGGAGCCAGCCGCAGGGCACGGAGCAGCTGACAGCCCGCAAGGTGTGCGGCACCCGTGGTGCCGGCAATCTCATGATCAGCATGATCAAGTCGCTTGCCGCCGACATCGAAAACCTGGAGCCAAGCTCGGTGGCCGCGGTTGCCAAAAGTGTGGAGAATATTATCTTAGCCGGCCTCTGCTCCCTCCCAGGTGCCGCCGATCCGCCGGTCTCCAACCTTACCGCGATGCACCGCGACCAGATCAAAGCCTATGTGACCCGCCGGCTTCGGGATCCGCGACTGCCGGTCGACGAGATCGCAGCGTATTTGCGGATTTCGCCAAGCACCGTGCATCGCGCCTTCGCAGGCGAGCCCAGCTCCTTGAATGCGTGGATCTGGGTTCAGAGACTGGAGGGCGCACGGCGTGACATCTGTGATCCGGCTCTTGTCAACCGCAGCATCAGCGAAATCGCGTTCAGCTGGGGCTTCAACGACGCCGCGCATTTTTCCCGGGCGTTTCGAGCTCATTTCGGGTGCTCCGCTCGCGAGTTGCGGGCTGTATGCAGCGCAACTCGCGAGCGGTAAAAGATCTTCTTAGGCTCCCACCACCCTGAAAAGACTTGAGCAACTATGTTTTGCAAAACGGCGCGCGATTGGACGACCAATCAAATCGATTGCGGTTATAGCCGGAACCAGAAGCTCCTCGCATCCAAATGATCCGGAAGTCCGGTTAAGATCGGCCCGTGCCCATTGCCGCCATTGGGGAGCGGTCGCTTTGAGTCAACGACCGCTCCTTCTTACATGATGGCAAGCAATCGGCTGTCCTCCCGGGCTCAGTTCGCCAACTGGCTCCTGATATCCAGCCGGTCGAAGTGTGCCCGCTTCTCGATGATCTTCCCGTCCTTCAAGGTGAGAAGCATCAGGAGCGAGAAGCGAAGGCGCTTGCCGGTCGGCGCGATCCCCTGGTGCTCGCCGATAGGCGTACCTTCGAACACCAGGGAGGCCGCCACCTTGTCACCGTCGGCGATGATGTCCCAGATGGGCATCTGCCAATCGTCGAAGGCGTCGAAGTTCTTCTTCTCCGAGGCGATGAACCCCACCACGCCCGGACGCGGCGTGTCCATCTAGTGGTAGAAGACGAAATCCTCGTGGCAGTAGGCCGAGAGGGCGCCGAAGTCGCGGCGGTTGATCGCGTCGTAGAAGGCGCGAACAACCTCCTTGTTGGTCTCGGTGGTCATCGCGTCCCTCTCAGAACGTGTGGGCTTCGCCGTCATTCGGCACGAGCAGACGGTCGGTCATGCCGTTTGCCTCGGAGAACTCCCGCAGTTCCTGGCGCGACAGCAGGCTGTGGTTGACCGCCTCCATGTGGCTGGCCACCAGCATCGCCTGCGGGGCGGCCTCGTAGACCTTCTGGACGTCCTCCTTGCCCATGATGATCGAGCCGAGCCCGGGAACCTGGGCGTCGCCGCAGTTCAGGATGACCACGTCCGGCTTGTACGTCTTCAGGTTCTCCTCGACGTAGCCGTTCCAGATGGTGTCGCCGGCAAGATAGAGGGTTTTCTCATCCGGATGCCTGAACACGGCGCCACAGACGTTACCCAGGATCTCACCGATGACGGCATAGGCCTGATCGGTGCCATGCTGGCCGGGGGTCTTGATCAGGGTGATGCCATCGAACGTGGTGTTCTCGCTCAGCACGCGCGTGTTGCTGAACCCGGCAACCCGGATGGCGGCCGCATCTTCCTCGTTTTGGGCGAAGATCAGCATGTCCATCGGCACCAGGCGCTGGGCCGCCTCGTCCCAATGGTCCGGATGCAGATGGGTGACGATCACCGCGTCGACATCAAGGATCTCGTCCATCGGCACGGTCATATCGACCAGGGGGTTGCGCAGGTGGCTGTTGGCCGTGCCCTCGAAGCCGGGATAGGCCCCCTTCTCGGCCAGAAACGGATCGACCAGTAACGTCTTGCCGGCGTACTCGATGATGAGGGTCGCGTTGCGGACTTGCTTGATCTTCATGGGATAGAGCTCCTTTGTCGTCAGCTCAGGTTGCGGACCGAATGGTCCAGTTTGGTTACAAAAGAACGCGTAAAATGAACGCGTTCGGGTCAGTCGAGGTTGGAGAGGATCAGCCTCAAGGCATCATCGAGCCGGGCTTTGTTGCCGCCGGCCCGCATCATCACCTGCAAGCCTGGGAACGCCACCACGAAAAGCCGGGCCAGCTCCCGGGCATCCCGGGCGCTCTTCACCGAGCCTTCCGCCTGGCCACGCTGAATGGCACGGGTCAGGGCATCCTCGATGCGCTGGAAGTCCTCCTCCACACGGCTTTGGATCTCAAGGTCGCGCGGGGCCATCTCAACGGCCTGGTTGATGCTCATGCAGCCGCGCGAGAGCTCGGGAGCTTGGGCAACGTCGATGATCATACGGAAGAACGTCTCGATGGCTTGGCGGGCCAACCCCTGTTGAAGGATCTGTCCCATGTCCCGGGCCCGCTCCTCGCGATAGGTATCGAAGGCCGCCAGGAACAGCTCACGCTTGCCTCCGAAGGTGCCATACAGGCTGCTCTTGCTCAGGCCCGTGGCCTCCAGCAGGTCGACGAGCGAAGTGGCCTCGTAGCCCTTGCGCCAGAACATGCCCATGGCTTGGTGCAAAGCTTCAGCGGTGTCGAACTCCTGCGGCCGTGCCATGGTGTGTCTCCCTCTCAAGGCACTTATTCGGGACCAACTGGTCCGCTAAGTGTTGGACATAAGAGTTCTGGACCGATTAGTCCAGCAGCATCTGGTCGCAGGCCACAGCTAGGCACCGTCCCAAGGAAGCGGTTCCAGGACAGGTCCGAAACAGAACATTCTGCACCTATGGGTCTGGCGCGGACTTGACGTGAAACAAACAAATCACATTTTTCATAAAATTCTGAAATTACAGGACATTGCGTGAACCTCCCTCCCCTCGTTCAAACCTTCGTGCTCCACTTCGGCGAGATGGGCTCCCGCTGGGGCATCAACCGCACCGTCGGTCAGATCTATGCCCTGCTCTACCTCTCGAAGGAGCCGCTGAACGCCGAGGACATTGTCGAGCGCCTCGGCGTCTCCCGCTCCAACGTCAGCATGGGGCTCAAGGAGTTGCAGGCCTGGAACCTCGTCCGGCTCCAGCACAAACCCGGCGATCGGCGTGATTACTTCGGTACTCCCGACGATATCTGGCAGATCGTCCGGACCCTCGTCGAGGAGCGAAAGAAACGCGAGATCGATCCGACCATGACCCTCCTGCGCGAGGTGCTCATGCAGGAGCCCGCCAGCGCCGAGGAGCGCCACGCTCAGGAGCGCATGCGCGAGATGCACGACCTCTTCGAGCTGCTCACAGGCTGGTACGCCGACGTGCAGCGGCTCGACACCGAGCGCCTCGTCCAGCTCCTGACGCTGGGCTCGAAGGTGCAGAAGATCCTGGAGATGAAGGATCGTCTCTTCGTCGTGCCGGGCTCGAAGAAGAGCCGCCGCGACGATCCCAAGGACAGGTAGAAATGTTTGATCAGTTCGACGCCCTGCTGTTGGCGCGCTTCCAGTTCGCGTTCACGGTCTCGTTCCACTTCATCTTCCCAGCGTTCTCGATCGGCTTGGCGAGCTACCTCGCCGTGCTGGAGGGGCTGTGGCTATGGACCGGGCGCGAGGTCTATCTCAACCTGTTCAAGTATTGGCTCAAGATCTTCGCCCTCGCCTTTGCCATGGGCGTGGTCTCGGGCATCGTCATGTCCTACCAGTTCGGCACCAACTGGTCGGTGTTCTCCGACAAGGCCGGACCGATCATCGGGCCGCTGATGGCCTACGAGGTCATGACCGCCTTCTTCCTGGAGGCGGGCTTCCTCGGCATCATGTTGTTCGGCATGGGGCGCGTCGGGCGCAAGCTGCACTTCGCCGCCACGCTCGCGGTCGCCGTCGGCACCTTCATCTCCGCCTTCTGGATCCTCTCCGCCAACTCGTGGATGCAGACGCCGGTCGGCTACGGGATCAACGAGGCCGGGCAGTTCGTGCCCGAGGACTGGTTGGCGATCATCTTCAACCCCTCCTTCCCCTACCGCCTCGTCCACACGGTGATGGCGGCCTATCTCACCACAGCCCTTGTGGTCGGCGGCGTCGGTGCCTGGCACCTGCTGCGCGAGCGCACCAACAAGGGCGCTCGGGTGATGTTCTCGATGGCCATGGGCATGGTGGCCGTCGTCGCCCCACTCCGGATCCTCGCGGGCGACATGCACGGTCTCAACACGCTTGAGCATCAGCCCGCCAAGGTCATGGCCATGGAGGGTCACTTTCAGAGCCACCCGAATGGCGCGCCCCTGATCCTGTTCGGCATCCCCGACCAAGAGGCCGGCACGGTGCGCAACGCCATCGCAATCCCGAAGGCATCTTCGCTGATCCTCAAGCATGATCTGAACGCCCCGTTGAACGGCCTCGACACGGTTGATCGTGCCAACTGGCCCTACGTGCCGGTGGTGTTCTGGTCCTTCCGCGTCATGGTGGGCTTGGGCTTCGCGATGCTTGCCCTCGGCATGCTCAGCCTGTGGGCACGCTTCCGCGGCCAGCTTTACGACTGGCGTCCGCTGCACTGGCTGGCGCTCGCCATGGGTCCTGCTGGCTTCGTGGCCGTGATCGCCGGCTGGGTCACCACCGAGGTCGGACGGCAGCCCTTCACCGTCTATGGCCTGCTCAAGACAGCCGCGTCGGCCTCGCCGCTTGAAGCCCCGGCGGTGGCGGCCTCGCTGCTGACCTTCATCGTCGTCTATTTCATCGTGTTCGGCGCCGGTACCGGCTACATCCTCAAGCTGATGGGCAAAGCCCCGCATCCGGGCGAGACCGGGCCTGAAGCAGGCCGCGAGCCGATCCGCACCGCCGGCATCACCCCCGCCCCTGCTGTCAACCCTGCCCGCACCCTCGTCGCGGAGGTTTAACCTATGGCAACTCTCTTTGATCTCCCCACCCTTTGGGCCTTCATCATCGCGTTCGCAGTCTTCGCCTACGTGGTGATGGACGGCTTCGACCTCGGCATCGGGATCCTGTTCCCGTTCTTCGCGCCTGGACCTGAGCGCGACAGCGCCATGAACTCGGTCGCCCCGGTCTGGGACGGCAACGAGACCTGGCTGGTGCTGGGCGGCGGCGGCCTGATGGCGGCCTTTCCGCTCGCCTATGCGATTATCCTGCCGGCTCTCTACGCACCCATCATCGCCATGGTGCTGGCGCTGATCTTCCGCGGCGTCGCCTTCGAGTTCCGCTGGCGTGATCCCGGCCACCGCCGTTACTGGGACCTTGCTTTCACAACGGGCTCGGTGGCGGCGACCTTGGCGCAGGGCATCACGCTCGGCGCCCTGCTTCAGGGCATTGCGGTGGAAGGCCGCTCCTATGCTGGTGGCTGGTGGGATTGGCTCACGCCGTTTAGCCTGCTGGTCGGGGTCAGCCTCGTGATGGGCTATGCCCTGCTCGGAGCGACCTGGCTGGTGATGAAGACCGAAGGCATGGTCCAGAACCACAGCTTCCGCCTTGGCGGTCAGCTCGCCATCGCGCTGATTGCATGCATCGGACTCGTGAGCGCGGCAACGCCATTCCTGAGCGGCGCCTACTATGAGCGCTGGTTCGCCTGGCCACAGGTGCTGTTCACCGCCCAAGTGCCGCTGCTCGTGGGTCTCTGCTCCGGTGCGCTGCTGGTGAGCCTAGTGCGCCGCTGGGAGTACTGGCCGTTCCTGCTGACCCTGGGGCTGTTCGGTCTGTGCCTGCTCGGCTTGGGCGTCAGCATGTTCCCGTACGTGGTGCCGAATGCCGTCACGATCCACGAAGCCGCGGCTCCGGAGGCGAGCCTTCAGTTTATGCTGGTGGGCGCGAGCGTGCTGATCCCGATCATCCTTGCCTACACTGGCTACTCGTACTGGGTGTTCCGCGGCAAGACCGGACACGAGGGATACCATTGATGACCAACGATCTCGAACGGGGCTCAGCCCTGAGCCGCTGGCTGTGGTTCGTCGGCCTCTGGGCCGCCGGCGTTGGCACGACAGCAGCCGTGGGCTTCGTCATCAAATTCTGGCTGGCATGACAGTCGGGGCAGTTCCCAAGGGCGCGCCACCACAACGCGCAGAAGCATAGACATGAAGGATCAAAGATGACCGCGAAAGTCGGCGCCAAGGATTCCATCTTCAAGTACGGCCTCAAGTGCAGGTGCCCCGCGTGCGGGCAGGGCCGGCTGTTCAATGGCTTCCTCACGCTGGCTCCCCGCTGCGAGGCGTGCGGCCTCGACTACTCCTTCGCCGATCCGGCCGATGGACCCGCCTTCTTTGTCATGATGACGATGGCTATCCAAGCGACGGCATTTGGCGTCTGGATCGAACTGGCCTACGAGCCGTCCGCGTGGGTGCATCTGCTCACGACCTTGCCGTTCATGCTGCTGAGTTGCATCCCTCCAATCCGTCCCTTTAAGGGCATGCTGGTTGCAAGCCAGTACTTCCACAAGGCCGAGGAGGGCCGCTTCGCCGTTCCCCGGGAAACCTCGGCCTAGGGTGGATTGCTGCCCTCAGACCTGTCTCCGGTGTTCCGGTTTCAGACTTCGCGGTGAAGCGGCGGGGCACCTCCTTGACGCTCGCCAGCCCCGCTCCTCGGTGCCGCAGTTCAAGCCGCCGCACCTAGCGTCCTCCGGATGGTGACGGCCGCGACCACGAGAACCGCCACGACCAGCAGCATCCCGGGCCAAACAAGGAAGGCCGTGGTATGACTGTGGGGCAGAATGTCCCGGCCCTCGCCACCATAGCGACGTCGTCCATTTCAGGGGGCCTTCGCGTCCGCTGTGAGAGACAGGCAAGGGCTGGGACAGCGCCGCCGCTAGCCCCACGCCTGCGCCCTGCTTTTGCGCTCCTCGTCAGCGCGTTACCGCTTCACCTGCAACCGGAGCCTGCCCCTTTGGCGCATTGATGAAAACGGCCGCGATGACAGCCGCGAGAACAATCGCCACGGCTCCGAAGGTCAGTCCGGCGCTGTAGCCATCGATAATGGCATCGCTGGCCTGACGCACAGCCTCAGTATCGGCAGCGCTGCGCGCCTCGTAGAGGGATGCCAGTGCATCGGGCAGCGAACGGGCCGTGACCGTGACGGAGATCGATGAGAGAACTGCCAGCCCAAAAGCGACGCCAATCTGCTGAGAGGCGTTGAGCAAGGCGGATGCGATCCCGGTCTCCTGCGCCCTCACGCCTTTGACCGCTGTCAGCGTGAGCGGAACAAACCCCATTGCAAAGCCGAACGCGAGAGCAAAGATCGCGGGCATGATGTGGGAGGCGTAAGCGGTCTCACGGCTGATGCCGGACAACCACAGAAGTGCGCCGGCCGCGATCACCATGCCAAGAGCGGCCACGACGCGGGGCGGTAAATGGGCAACGATCTTCGTTGTTACTCCTGCCCCGAGAACGATCCCGATGGCAAAGGGGAGCCAGGCCAGTCCTGTCCGGATCGGGCTGTATTCCATAATGTGCTGCATGTAGAGCGTCAGGAGGTAAAATGCTCCCATTGGCCCGAAGGCGATCAGCAGCATCGACAGGTATGAACCAGCGCGGTTGCGATCCTTGAACAGCCACAAGGGCACCAGCGGGTTCGCGCGACGCGACTGAATCAAGGTGAACAGGGGCAGGAAGACGGCAGCGGCGACGAAGGACGCTACGGTCACACTGTCGGTCCAGCCATGCTCGCCACCTCGGGTGATCGCGTAGACCAGCGCCGTCAGGCCGACAACGCTCGTCAGCGCTCCCAAGAGGTCAACATCGCCCTTGTGCAGCTCGGCCTCGACGAGCGCACGCGATCCCGTGAGGACAGCAACGCCTATCGGAACATTGATAAAGAACACCCAGCGCCAGCCGAACACTCCAGTTAGGATTCCGCCCAGCAGCAGCCCGGCGACGATCCCGAGACCGGACATCGCGCCGTACACGGCCAAGGCATCGTTGCGGGGCTTGCCCTCGGGGAACGTCGTCGCGATCAGCGCCAGGGCATTTGGCGCCGTCAACGCAGCACCGACGCCCTGAAGGCCGCGTGCGGCGATCAAGACGGTGCTGTCGTTCGCAAGACCCCTTAAGCGCGGCCGTGTAAAGGTCTACTTTGATTGTGATAGCGGCCTCTTCACGGAACCATTGTTCCAATAGACCTTGCCCTTCCGGAACGTTCCACAAGTGCACTCTCCCCTGCTGCAAGGAAATTGCATCTGAATTTTAGAACAGATTGGTGTCGTATGTCTAAGATGCTGTTGGAACAAGGGCTCTCATGCTGATCGGCTCCGCTGAGGTCCCCTCTTGTGCCTCTCTACTTCGGAAAGCTCGAAGAGATGGGCAGCAATCAACCTTTTTCGGCAATGCGGGCTCAGCCCTCAGGGCCTAACTGCTCCTAGACAGCTTCGATCACTGTTTATGGCCCCAGCACCAGGAGCACATTGGATCTGAGAAACAGATGTGATGGGGTCCGGTCAGCGTACGTCCTGTGCTGAACTGAACGTAATCTACCTGCTTTCCCTTATCGTCGAGGTACCCTTTGACCTGGTGACCGACATGGCCGACTGGATGCTGAGCCTGCAACTCCTGGCGCTCCTCGGGGTGGCCAATGGGACACCGATCTTTGCCAAAAAGCTGCTCCAAGACCGACTCAGCACCCCCCTAGATGGGGGGCTTACCCTGCCCGATGGCGAACCTCTTTTCGGAACCTCGAAAACCGTTCGTGGTGTCATTCTGTCCGTCGTCGCTACAGCTGGATCAGCAGCCCTGCTGCATCTGGACTGGAGCACAGGGGCTGCAATTGCAGGCTTGTCCATGTTGGGGGACCTCTTCTCCAGCTTTGTCAAACGGCGCCTTCACCTGCCGCTGCATGCCCAGGCCTTCGGGCTGGATCAGATCCCCGAAGCTCTGCTGCCTCTTCTGATCGTCAAGGAGCAGTTCAATCTGACGAGCAACGACATAGCTGTTCTCGTCATCGCGTTCATTGTGTTGGAGCTTGTCCTATCCCGGATCCTATTCCGGTTGAAGATCCGCGACCGTCCCTTCTGATGAGCCACCTCGGATCAAGGCAGAACCGCGCTGGAGCCGATGCAGGGTCACCTCGGGCGGGCAGTTCAAGCGCGCATCGACGATGCAGGTGCCAGCCCCAGTCGAAGTATAGCCGATCATCCCTCCATACCGCCATGAGCCCTTGACAAGGCAGCGGGGGCTGGTGGCCTCGGTGCGGATCGGAATGCCGCCCGGCAGGCAGATCTGGCCACCATGCGTATGTCCGCAGAGCACCAGGTCGAACGTAGCGTCGGCCGCCTGACGATATGTCTCGGGAGTGTGCGAGAGCAGGATGGAGACGGCACCCACTGGAATGTCACGCGCAGCCTGCTCGATGTTGGCCATGCGGTAAACGTTTGCATCATCGACACCGGCCAGGTAGATGGCCTCATCAGCGCGTGCAACGCTCGTCGCCTCGTTCAACAGAAGTCGGTATCCGAAGTGCTCCATGGCGGGCACCATCCGGATCGTATCGTGGTTGCCCAGGATTGCATAAGCAGGGCCTTTGATGGTTGCCCGCAGACGCTCCAGTCCGTCCAACGCTATCCTGTAGGGTCCATAGGTAAGAGCGCGGTAGTCCCCTGTCAGGACACACAAATCGTAGCGCAGTGGCTCAACGCATCGGATGAGTGTGTTCAGGAACTGGTCATTCATGCCAAAGTGCAGATCGGCAAGGTGCAGGAGGACGAACCCGTCAAACGCGTCCGGAAGATGAGGCAGTCGCACCTCGTGATGGCGGACCTCGATAGCAAGGGCATTGCGTCGAGCTCTCTCATGCAGACCGAGCAGCCGGAGACCACCTCGGATCAGCGCTGGGTTCGAGAGCCAGTGCTCACGATTGAAGAGCTGGGTGCGCTCGCGCAAGGCCTGAGCCTCGTACTCTGCTTCTCGCCTGAGACGTTGTACGACGTAGGTGTGGCCAAGGCGTGGTTCGAGGCTGACAAGAGCCATCTTCTCGTCGGGTGTGAGACCAGGCTCACTCTCCAGGTGAGGAATGAAGGACTCTGTCATGCGACGACCGGGAGCGTCATGAGGAAAGTGGCCTAGCGGATCATTTCGATCAAGAAGGCGTCAGGAAAGCAGGTCTCAGCGCGCTGGTTTCTCGTCTGCCACTGGCCGATGGCCGTGCGGGTTGCAAAGCCGATCAAGCCGTCGACCTTGCCGACATCGTGGCCTTGGACCTGCAGGCGCTCCTGCATGGCCCAGATATCCCCGCGCCGCATAGGATCAGTCGGCGCCCACGTCGCTCGAAAGCTGGAGCCGCCGCGCAGCCGATCGGCGAGGTGACCGATGAACAGCGCATAGAGATCGGACTCGTTGTACTGCTTGAGCACGTAGAAGTTCTCTGACACCAGAAATGCTGGTCCCAGTCGCCCTGCCGGCATCAGCAAGAACCCGGTTGCATCGCTGTCATCGCCCGGAAGGGATGTCTGACCGGCGCGGGTCAGTCCAAGCTGGGCCCACTCTCGCATCGGTTTGCCCTGCCGCGGCCCTTCCAGGGTGCAGGAAACGCTCGTCGGAACGTGAACCTCTATTCCCCAGGCCCGCTCGGGCTTCCAGCTGTGCTCGCGCAGATAGCTGGCCATGGATGCGAGGCTATCCGGGACGGAGCCCCAGATATCGCGCCGTCCATCTCCGTCTGCGTCAACGGCATAGCGCAGGTACTTCGAGGGCAGGAGTTGCGGCTGCCCCATGGCCCCAGCCCAGGATGACAGCAAGGTCTCCTCCGGCCAATGATCCTGCTCCAGGATCTGCAGCGCCGCTAGGAGCTCCGGGTAGTAGAGCGTGCGCCGCCGGCCCATGAAGGCTTGCGTGGCCAGAACCCTCACGGCCTGGTGCTTGGGCCTGACTCGGCCGAAATGCGTCTCGCGGCCCCAGATCGCCACGATGATCTCCCGCGGCACACCATAGCGCTGCTCGATCATCGTCAGAGCGTTTGCCCACTGCGTCAGGAGGTTTCCGCCGGCGGTCGCGAGCGAGGTGAGCTGGCGTTCCGAGAAGTAGCGGCCGGGGCTCTGGAATTCGGCCTGCCGCTGATCGTCCCTTGGGGTTGTTTGGCCTGGGGGCAGCAGTTCCGGCAGGCTCCAATCAAGCGAGAGGGACGAGAGGGCGCGGTCAAACGTCTCGCGAGAAGTCCCCTGTTTTTGCACATCGGGCCAAACTGTGCCGGCCAGCCATTCGCGGAACTGACCCTCAACCTGTTGTCGCGTGTCTGATCTCTGCGCCTGCGCCGGCGAGCGCTCCGCCGCCACGAGGGCGCTGGAACCTCCGGCAAGCAGAACGGCAAACACGCAGCTGACATAGCGGATGGGCATCATGAGCACCCTAGATCGATACGATCATGGTGAGAATAGATCCAGCCGAGCCCGCATGGCTCAAGTCCGTTTCTCTCTGAGAGGCCTTTCCTGAGTTGGTGGTGTATCAGGCTGTTTCATGGCCTGCGGAACGGAAGAGAGCCAATCAACGATCCTGCCCGGCTCAAGCCCTCTCTTAGAGCCTGCACTCGCGAGCCGCTGCGCCTCCAACCTCTGCTGTCGCTCGCTCCATTCGTTCACCGCAGTGGCAACACGCCCGAAGTAAGCGGCCGGTGCGCCCGCACCAGCAAGAGCAGGCCCGCTCTCGCCACGGCGCCGCCCCATCCAAACACCGAATACCCGCTGCTCACTCCAGCCAATGAACCAGGCGTCTGCATTGCCGGTCGAGGTCCCGGTCTTCCCGTAGGCGGCCCACCGCTTCAACTGCGCCGCGCGTCCGGTCCCATGCTGGACCACCTCACGCAAAATAGCCTGGGTGGGCTCAATGCACCTCTCCGGGATGACCCTCGTCCGCATGGGGGTGAGAAAGTCAGCCCGGACTTGTCCCCGGCCATCGACCACCGCCAGCACGCCCGATGGACCGACGCGGTAACCGCCATTCGCTACCGCTGTATAGGCTGCTGTCATGGCCATGACATTGCTCGAGGAAGAGCCCAGAACAAATCCGGCATCAGGTGCAGGGCCAGGATCGATACCCATGCGCCGGCTGACCTCCGCGACAGTGTCAGCCCCGATCTCCTGGGCCAGCCGCACGGCCGCCGCATTGCGCGATGAGGCAAAAGCCTCCTTTAGCGTCGTCTGCCCTCGATAGCCCAGTTCGCCGTTCGCGGGCCATGTTCCCCTGATCGGCTGGTCCACGAGTCGGCTCTCAGGGGACTTGCCGGCCTCGCAGGCGGCAATCAACAGCGGCAGCTTGGCTGTTGAGCCAGCCTGGACGCTGGCCTTCACGGCGTTGTTGAACTGCCGCTGGGACCAGTTCACGGAGCCCAACATCGCCTGCACGCGTCCATTCGGTGCCATCATCACCGCGCCCGCATCATACTGGGATGGGACAGCTCCGTCCTTGACCAGCCTGCTAAGCTGCTGCTCCGCGATGTGCTGGACGCGCGGGTTCAGGGTGACAAAAAACCGGACCGTCTCCCCTGGCTGCACGTACTTGTCGGCCCAAGTTTCCACCACCCATTCGGCAAAAGCCTGCGGCTGGATCTTGAACTCCGGTAGCAGGCCGGGACGGATGCCAGCCTTTTCAGCCTGGCGACGCTCCTTCTGGGTAATCAGGCCCTGCTCGGCCATGAGTTCAAGGACGAGAAGTGCTCGCTCATGCGCCCGCTCCCGTGTCTTTTCACGGATTGGATTGAGCCGGGCCGGCGCCTTGACCATGCCAGCCAGCAGAGCGGCCTCGTACGGCGTCAGATCCTTCGGCTCCTTGCGGAAGTAGTGCCGGGTTGCCCGGTAGATACCGACGATGTCGCGGCCGCCGAACTCGATCTGGTTGAGGTAGGCGGCCAGAAGCTCCTCCTTGCCCACGGCCTCGTCGAAGAGGCCGGCGTACCAGACCTCCGCGCCTTTGCGCTCAAGCCGCGTGAGCACGTCACTGGCGCGCAGGTCGTGAAACACCAGGTTCTTGAGCAATTGCATCGGGATTGTGCTGCCGCCTCGGGTGAGGCCGCCTTTGAGGACGGACAGCAGCGAAACCACATCAACGCCGCTGTGGTCGAAGTAGCGCTTGTCCTCGACGGCGACGATGGCTTTCTTCATCACCTCCGGGATCTCCGAGGGTGCGAGCACAACCGGACAGCGGCAGTAGGCATCCCACCCTGTCTTGGTGCGGGTGACCATCACCTGTGGGGACGCAACAAGCAGCCGAAGAGACCGAGGCTGGAGATCCCAGAAGTGAACCGGGTCTGCGGCTTGTGCGGTGGGTGTGTGGGAGAGGCTGGCGAGCAGGAGAGCAGTGGCAAGTGCCAGAGCGCGGGTCATTGGAGGCCCTGTGACGCGCCGACCGATTCGGCGCCAAGACCTTCAACAAACACGAAGACTATGGCCGAAACTGGTATGGTGTTACGGCTAAGCTAACGTGCTGTGTCTCAGGGCTCTATAGTCTGCTCGCACTGTTGCTTGACGAAGGGCACAGCTACATCTTCTGGCCGCTTTTCGCCTTTGTTTAGCGGCACCACCTCTGAACGAACGTCCGTTGCACGATTGCCCGACAACTGGGAAGGACAGTGCCCCTTCCCCAGTAAGTAGGGTTTGAGCCTTCCCTAGTAAGTAGGGTTTGAGAAAGTCCAGAGCCGGCACCCGACCGTGTTGCATGGATCGGTTGGTGACCAGACGGAGCCCACTCAATGCCTTTCTTCAAGCGATGCGGACGAACTTCGGGCGTCCGAGCTCGAGCATCCGGTTCAAGGCCTGAACTGCAATGGCGACCTCAGTTCCACGACGTCGGTCCGTCCGCGAACGCAGCGCATCCCCGGTCACTCGTTTAAGTCGACTGATGGCGGTCTCCACCAGAGCCCGACGCGTGTACCCGGACCTCTTCTGCCAGCCCGTGCGTCCATGCTCCGCGATGTTCTGGAGATGCCGGTCGCGCTGGGTCGGGGCGATCTCCCCGTCCTCGCTCAGTATGGCCGTTGATCGTGGCGGAACGATCACATCCGCATCAGGATGGCGCTGGGCAACCGTGTTGTAGATGCCAATCTGGTCGTAAGCTCCGTCACCAACGAAGGTGGCAAGTGGAGCTGTGATCTGGTCGAGCAAGGGCTCAACCTGCGCGCCATCGTCACCATCGCAGCTGGTCAACTCTGATGCGAGGATCTGGCCGGTCTCGGCGTCGACGCCGATGTGCAGCTTGCGCCAGGATCGGCGTCTCCGGGTGCCGTGTTGCTCGATCAGCCACTCGCCGGGTCCGCACAGACGCAGACCTGTGCTGTCGACCAGCAGGTGAACGGGTCCTCCGGAACTTGGCCTTGGCACCTCCAGGGTCTCGGCGCGGCGGCTCAGGGTCGAGTGATCGGGCACCGCCAGGTCCAGACTAAGAAGTTGAAGGATCGAGCCAATCAGCCCCTCGGTTTGGCGCAGAGCCAGCCGGAACACCGCCCGGAGTGTTAGGGCTGTCGTGATCGCCAGAGCTGAGTAACGCGGCTGACCGCCTCGCGTTGTACGAGGTTCAGCCTGCCAAGCGGCAATTGCTTCCTCGGAGAACCAGACCGTGAGGCTGCCCCGCTGGCGCAAGGCTGCGTCGTACTCCGCCCAATTCATCACTCGGTGCCGCTGCTTGGGAATATGGTGACGGTGAGCGGCATTGGTCTTGAACGGCACGGTCGAATCCGAGATTTGGAAGGCACAGTCCTCCTATGCGATCCAGTCTCGGTAGCCAAATCGCTATCCGTGCAACAGGGCGACTGAGAGCCGGTATTCTGTGTCTACTGCCTGCCTTTAATGCAGGCGGCCATGGAACCATGGGAGCAACAAAGGCAAATGTTGTTGGTCGCAAATGTCTCCTTGTGCAGGAGGAGCGGACCCAGCGTTACTTCTGAGAAGCGCCAATTTTGTTGGGAGAGTCGCGAAACCCCAGTTTTTAGCAGCACCAACGCACCTGACAGCGTCGGCGCGCCGTCTGCGAGTTTTTCAACAGTATCTGCCAAGCGCTGACTTTCCGTTCAGCAGTCAATCTAGGCTGGGGGCCTCGGCGCGAATGCCATTGGGCCATGTGGATGGACCACCCCAGAACACAGGTCGACCTCCACATGTCCTATTCGCGAGAGCGTGCTACTGGCTCCTCCGCTGCTAGGCGCCGCAACACGTCCATAAAGTCAGCGAACTGTGTCTGCCCCACCTCAGCAGCCCATTCCGCCTGTAGCTCGCGCAGGCAGGCGAAGATCGTCTCGCCCACCTGCCAGCCGCGCTCAGTCAGGTAGACCAAGCGCCGGTCACTGCCCTTTGCGGCGCGTCTTTCCAGATATCCGAGGGCCTCAACTTGAGCGATGAGGTAGTTGGTGGCCTGTGGTGACATCCCCATTCGCCGCGCCAAGTCCGCCGGCCTGACCCCGTCAGGCAGGGGGTAAGTAAACACCGCAAGGTGCGCCTCCTGCAGGTCGTCGAAGCCGGCTGCCCGAACGGCGCCCTGGATCCGGTCGCGCACGCGTCGCCAGCATTGGCGCAGCAAGGCTCCCACAAACGGCGGGACGTCATCCTCGCCCGCCCCGGGTCCTTTGGTGTGTTCAAACGCACTTGCACCCATTGTAAAGTCGCTTTATGTCTATAGACGTAAAGTCACTTTACATCAGAGGAGCGCATCATGGAAGGCATCAGCAGCAACACCGTGCGGATCGGCGACCTGGATCTGCGGTTCCTGGTCGACGAAACACAAGGCTCAGGTGACCTCGTCATGTTTGAGTTCACCGTCCCGCCACAAGCTCGGGTGCCAGCGCCGCACTTCCACCGCGATGTGGACGAGGCCGTGTATGGACTGGAAGGAACTCTCACGATGACCTTGGATGGAGAAAGGCGCGAGCTGCACTCCGGTGACGTCATCTTCATCCCACGCGGGAGCGTGCACCACCACGAGAACCTGCATGAGCAGACCGCACGGGCACTGGTGGTCCTGACGCCGGGCTCAATCGGGCGGCGCTACTTCGAGGAGATTGCCGAAGCGGTGAATGGTCCGGGCAAGCCTGACCTCGGGCAGGTGAAGAACATCATGCTTCGGCACGGTCTCATCCCTGCCTGAGCACGAACTCACCGATGACTGCTTCGCCCTTGGCGCCTTAGCAAGGCCGCCTTATGCCAAGGGCGCATGGACGGTGCAGAGTAGGCCATCCGGCTCGAAACTGATCTGGGCCGTGCCCCCGAGGTCATGCGCAAGGCTGCGCTCAATCAGGCGTGTGCCGAAGCCACGTCGCTTTGGCACCTGAACGGGTGGCCCACTCCTCTCCGCCCACTTAAGATGCAGGCAGGGCTGCCCGTCTTTTTGCTCGACCTTCCATGTGATCCGGACTTGACCCGTCAGGTTTGACAGCGCGCCATACTTCACCGCGTTGGTCGCCAGCTCCTGCAAAGCCATCGCCAGCGCCAGAGCCATACGAGGCGAGAGCCTGACCTCAGGTCCGTCCACGTGCAGCCGGTCCTGGCCCGAACTGCTGTAGGGCTCAGCCGCCTGGCCGATGATCTCGCGAAGCCCCGCTCCCTCCCAGTTCTCCCGCGTCAGCACGTCGTGGGCACGGGAAAGAGCCAGCAGTCGGCCTTCGAGAGCCTCTTTGGCGCTCTCCGCTGTTGCGGCAGTCCGCAGGGTCTGCACGGTGATCGACTGCACGCTGGCTAACGTGTTTTTCACCCGGTGGTTCAGTTCGTTAATGAGAAGCTTCTGGTGCTCTTCGGCGCGCTTGCGGGCACTGATATCGCGGGTCACCGCCAGATGCGTCACGGAGCCGTCCGGCATCGTCAGCGGGACTGCATGCGTCTCCATGTGCCGACGCGTGCCCTTCAGGCTGATGATGTCAAACTCCCAGTTCACGCTCTCACCCTTGCAGACTCGCGCGTGGTTGGCTCGCCATTCCTGCCGGAACTCAGGAGCAATGACATCCAGCACGCTGGCGCCCCTCAGCACGGCAGGATCGCCTGCTTCCAGCATGGCAAGGCCAGCTGGGTTCATCTCCAGGACCTTGCCGTCAGCCGCTACCAGCTTCACGCATTCCGGCGTCGCCTCGATAATCGCCCGGTGCCGCGCCTCGCTCTTGCGCAGGGCCTCCTCGACCTTCTTGAGGTCGCTGATATCGCGGGAAACCGACAGGATCTTCTCGACCTTGCCATCAGGCCCGGTGATCGGAGTAACGGCCACATCCCACCATTTGAGCGTGCCCTTGAAGGTCTGCGTCGGTCCCTGGAAGCGGGCCATACCGCCGGCAAGAGCGGTCTCGACAGCCTCACGCGCCTTGTCATGCTCAGGACCGTACCAGAAGCTGCGCCAATCGCAGCCCTGAATGGCGCCGAAGTCGTCGACCTCCATGACCTCCATGCCACCCGTGCTCATGAACTGGAGCCGAGCGTCGGTGTCGAGCACCTTGATGCAATCGCTGGAGCTCTCCAGGATGCGCCGGTTGAACTCCTCGCTTTCCCGCAGCGCCTGTTCAGCTTGGACCTGCTCGGTGACATCGTAGCCCTCACCAAAGATGCCAGTGACTTGGCCGGAAGCATCGGTGATGGGCTGATATACGAAGTTGAGAAACCGCTGCTCAACCGCTCCACTTGGCACCTGCTGAAGCGAGATCGGGATTGCGTTCGCGACAAAGGCCTTTCCAGTCCGGTAGACCTCGTCCAGCAGCTCGATAAAGCCTTGCTCCACGAGTTCCGGCAACGCCTCCCGTGCCGGCCTCCCGAGCACCTCGCGATGGCCGATCAGTTGCTGGTAGGATGAGTTCACGAGCTCAAAAACGTGGTCGGGCCCCCGGACCATTGCCATGAAGCTTGGCGCTTGCTGGAACAGCTGCTGCAGGCGCTCGCGCTCAGCCATGGCTCGGCGTTCAGCAAGAACCTTGCCCGTCGTCTCAACAGCGGCGCAGAACATGCCGGCGACTTGGCCGCTTTCATCGCGGATGGGCGTGTAGGAGAAGCTGAACCAGGCATCCTTTCTGCGGCCGTGCCGCTCCATGGGGATGAGGAGGTCCTCGAACCAGCTCGCCTGTCCGGAGAGTGTCTGCTCGACGATGGGGCCGATTTGGTCCCATATATCGGCCCACACCTCAGCAAAGGGACGGCCGAGCGCGCCAGGATGCTTGGCACCAAAGATCGGTGCATAATCATCATTGTAGAGGAAAGCGAGTTCAGGCCCCCAGGCGACAAACATCGCCTGCTTGGCATTGAGCATCAGCTCGACATAGTTCCGCAGCGACTGGGGCCAGTGGCCCGGCTCCCCCAACGGCGATGTGGACCAGTTGTGCGCGCGCATGCGGGCGCCCATATGTCCACCACCCTGGAAGAAGTCATGCACCGCCGGCAGTTGCTTCGCCGGGAAGTTCATCAGCATGGTGCACGCTCTGCGGCACCACGCCTGAGCGGCTGCTCAACCTGACGCTCACGCTCGTCCAGCAGCCGCAGGGCGGCTCTCACCACCTCGCTGGCGCTGCGGTAGCGGCCTGAGGCGACCTTGCTGTCAATAAGGGATTCCAGCTCGGGAGTGAGCGAAACGTTGCGGGTTTTGCGGATGGTCATAAAGTATCATCAGGCGAGGGCGGGACCCGTAACAACTTTTGACACACCACTTGGTTCCACTGTCTCCGAGAGAGAAAGTGCGGGACTTCACGGCCAAGATACACAAGGGTCCAAGGCGGAACCTTAAGGTACCCGAGCGGGGCTCCCGCATGGAGCCGTAGATATTTGAGGTCAAGACGATCTTCGCACCCATCGGCCTGCAGGTCCGGATTACCGGGATCTCTTGGCCTGTTAGGCGCAGTCATGGTGTTCCAAGTGCAAGACAAATCCTTGTAATAAGATCTTTAATGCCCCTTTACGCGGAGGCATCCTGCCGCCGATAGGAAGCTTCGTAACTTGTCCAAGAGGGGTTTGGATACTTTCAGCTCCTGACGAGAGCACATGGTTTAGAGAGAGCCTGCTGTTCCCGTTGCAATTTTACGGGTATGGCTGAACTCATATGACGTGGGGCGTTTCAAGTTGCGCAACATTGCGGAGATCCTGAGCGGGAAACGAGCCCTTTTGTGGATCGCCTTTGCTTGGGCGGTACTTTGTATCGGCATCGGCTTGGTGGGGTTTGGCACCTTGCGCCAGACCAAGCACCAGATGGCCGACGAGGCGGCAGCCAATGCGGAGCGGATCTCCCATTTGCTGCTCGCCAACTTCGAGCGCACATCGGACTCAATCGACGGGTTCCTGAAGAATTTCGCAACCGGGTTTTCCCCGCAGTCGACTCCAAGCGAGCTTTTCGAGCGGCTTCGCAGCCTTAACCTGCCAAGCGCAATTGTGCAGCTGACCGTTGTCAGCCCAGACGGACGAGCGCTGGTGAACAATCTCACCCCTGAGCCCGAGCGCGTTGATGTCTCCGACCGGATGCATATCCGTGTCCACCGCGAGAACCGAGTGGACAGCCTCTATATCAGCCCCCCTGTTCTGGGACGCATCTCGAACCTGTGGACGATTCAGTTCACGCGAGCGGTTCGGGATCCTGTGGGCAATCTTCAGGCCATCCTGGTGGCCTCCTATGACCTGAGAGACTTCACCTCGTTCTATGGTGGCCTCAACATCAGCGGACAAGGAATGGTCGCGCTGGCGGGCCTTGATGGCATCGTGCGGGTCCGCAGCGCGGCAGAGGCGAGCTATGCGCAGGACCTTTCCGCATTGCCGCGGTTCCGAAAGATCGTCGAGGAGCGGAACGGCCGCTTCGACGACCTCAGCGCCATCGATAATGTCGCACGCGTTGGCTATTTCACCACGTCGGAGCGCTACCCGTTTCTTACGATGGTAGCCTTCGATCAGGCTTACCTGGATCGCCGCTTGGCCCCCGTGCGCTTGCCCATCATTGCCTCCTTGCTTGGCTTGGCCCTGGTGCTGACGCTTGCCATGATTGGCGCGGTCTGGGTTGTGCGGCGGGAGGCAGCGGCCACAGCACGCCTCCACCATACGCAGCGCCTAGAGGCCCTGGGTCGCCTGACCGGCGGCATCGCTCACGACTTCAACAATCTTCTCACCATCATCATGGGCAGCCTCGACATGCTGCGCCGGGCCAGGGAGGAGCGGCGTGCGCGCTACATCGATAATGCTGTTTTTGCTGCTGACCGCGCCAAGGCGCTGACGCACCAGCTTCTCGCCTTCAGCCGCCGCCAGACGCTTTCGCCCGCTGTTACAGACCTCAACCGCTTAATCGTCGAAATTGGAGGCATGCTCACCCACTCCCTTCGCGACGACGTCACGGTGGAACTGGACCTCAATCCGCAGCTATGGCCCGTGAAGGTCGACGCGGATCAGTTTCATGTCGCTCTCATCAACCTTGCCGTGAATGCCCGAGACGCCATGCCGGATGGCGGCGTGCTGCGCATCCAGAGCCAAAATCTATCCGCCACGGACGAGGTTTGCCTCACGGTGAGCGATACTGGCACCGGCATGAGCCAGGACATCGCCGCTCGGGTGTTCGAGCCCTTCTTCACGACCAAGGAGATGGGCAAGGGAACCGGTCTCGGGCTGGCACAGGTGTATGGCTTTGTTCATCAGTCAGGAGGCAAGCTGAAGCTTGACACGGCTCCTGGAGCAGGCACTGCAGTATCACTGCTATTCCCTCGATCATATGAACCACGGGAGCCCGTGGCTGCCGAGAACGAGGAGTTGCCCTCACTTCCTACGGGCTTGAGGGCCCTCGTTGTGGATGACAATCCCGACGTCTCAAACCTGGCTGCCAATGCTCTTGAGGAACAAGGCTGCATTGTAAAGCAAGCACACTCCGCGACGGAGGCAATGTCGATCCTGCGCAAAACAGACTTTGACGTCCTGCTGTCGGATATTGTCATGCCCGGCGAAATGGATGGGATTAGCTTGGCAAGGCTTGCCAAGACTGCTTCGCCTGATTTGGTCGTCATCCTGATGACGGGGTACAGCGAAAGACTGGAAGGTGGCGAAGTCGTCGAGAGCGAGCTTCTGCTCAAGCCGTTCGGCCCGCGCGATCTGAAGGCTGCATTGCAGCGGGCTCTGGGGGCACCTGCCGGCGACAGGAAAGCAGAAGTGGGAGCGGAATAAGACTAGCCTAGCTTCGGCAGCATGAGGTGGCCTGGAACGGGCAAGATCAGGATCCCAGGTCAAGGAGTGGGACAGCTTCGTGCGTTGGTCGAAGCCGTATTGGCCGACATGGAAAAGCCCAGGCTCCGGCGCGAACGGATAGGATGCCTTCGCATCTCTGCCTCGCACACTACGGGCCTGGGCTGATGTGCTACCAGTCGGGCGCCTGCATCGTCAGTCAAGCGCAGGATCATGACCGGACCGGAGTACATCTGTCCTGGCACGGCTTCATCGAAGCTGGCAGTGACGCCCGCCGCTTCGAAGTCCACATACGATGTCCGCTGGGGTACCCCCGACATGGGGATCGGACCCAAATCGCAAGCCCCATCGAGGCAGGATGAACCACCCAGCGGCCTTTCCTCCCTCCGGTCAGAACCTCCCCCGCAGCTTCGAGTTGACAGCGTACCGCCTTCACCCGGAGAACCGCCATGCCCGCTCCCAAAGTGCTCGTTGTCGCCACCTCGCACGACCAGATGGGATCCACCGGCCACCGCACCGGTGTCTGGCTGGAGGAACTTGCTACGCCCTACTACGCCCTGCTCGACGGAGGTGCGGAGGTCACGCTCGTGTCGATCAAGGGAGGCGCCATTCCCTGGGACCCGCGCAGCCTGCCAGCCGAGGCCGGAGAGGGCCCGGGCGAGAAGCCGGAGGAGCAGCAGGAGGTTCCGGCCTCGGTCCACCGCTTCCTCTCCGACGAGAGCGTCATGCAGACGGCCCGCAACTCCCCTGCCCTCGGCAGCGTGGATCCAGGCTCCTTCGACGCGGTGTTCCTGCCCGGCGGGCACGGGCCGATGTGGGATGCGGCCAATGACGAGACCCTCGCCCGCATCGTTGGATCGATGTTCGACCAGGGCAAGGTTGTCGCTGCGGTCTGCCATGGTCCGGCTGGGCTCGTGAAGGCCACGCGGGAGGATGGGCGTCCCATTGTCGATGGCCGCCGGGTGAGCGGCTTCACCAACACCGAGGAGGAGGCGGTTGGGCTGACAAAGGTGGTGCCCTTCCTGCTGGAGGACCGGCTCAAGGAACTGGGAGGCCGCTTCGAGCGAGGGCCGGCGGAGGGCGAGGAGAACTGGCTCCTCCGCCACATCGCAGCCAAGTCCCGGGAGAATCCCTTTGTGTGGCAGATGTTTAGGCAGGAGCGGGTGCTACCACTCGGAGCGTCCGCTGATGGTCTCCCTCGGGATGAGCCGGATTTCGAGGCGCTGAAAGCGGGGAAAACGGTCGAAATTGGGGGTATTCGGGGGTGTTTCCGCCAAACCTCCGCCAAGTCCTTCTGCCGCTTGGACGACATCTTTGAGCCAACGCTGGGTGACGTGATCCAGGCTTCAGGATCCGAGGTGCTCCGGTTCGTTCCCGACGAGGCTGCGAGCCTCGTTTCCTCACCAATCCTGTTCGTCCAGGACCAGCGACATCTAATCGAAAGCTAGGGAGCTTGGTAGGCTAATCGGTCAGCTAAAGTAACGTCCTGAGAAGCTTGGATGCTCACCTGTAAGACCGAGTTCAACGCAGAGGCGGACGTTCATCAAACGTCCGCCTCGTGCCAGGAGGCCACATTCCGGGCTCACATGCGGAATGCCGCTGCGGAAACCAAACCATGGGCTTGTTCATTCGCTCTGCTCCGTTGTCTTGAACCCGTTGTAATCGAACGGATTGTGCGGCGGCACGCCATCGTTGGGGTAAACCCGCATAGCCAGGAGTCTTCGGGACAGGGCTAACTGCTCGCGACTGCGGTGCATGCAGTCCTGGTGGTCCGCAAGGAGCCTGCTGGCGCGGCGGCTCATTCCAGAGCAGGCCTCAAAGCAGGCGGTGAATGCAGGATCATCCATCAGCGGCCTGTCGCATCCTTTCGGAAGGGGCACATTCACCCAGATTTAAGTCGGACCAGGCACTTCGCAGAAGCCCCCTTGCGGAACCCGCTCAAAGAATGGGTTGCGGCAATCTGATCAAGCCCACTCGGTGGGGGCGGATCAGGCTCCAACAGTGCTCCTGGCGATCTGTATCAAACGGCAAAGCTGAAACCTCATATCCTCAACCACGTTGCCACCGAGCCGCGTTCAAGCAAGGAAGCTAACGTTACGTCTCAGCAGCGCTTGGCGCGCCGAAATCACTACTTTGTAGAGGCTTGTGTAAGAATAACACGTCAGAAAAGGCTTTGGTGTGCCATGAGCAGCTTGCAGGACCAGCCCGACTCCTCTCAAATTGTGGAGGCTCGTCGCCGTGAGATGGCGATTGAGCACCTTCTTTTCGGCACCATACGGTTTCTCTCGCGACGTCATCCTGAACTGTTGAACGAACTGGAGAGTAGTTTGTCCCATCTGCGGGACCTGGCTGATGATGCTTCTCGGAGCGACGAGGCCGTACGCGACATTGCCCAACGTTTCCTCAAGAGCCTGCGCGCGGAGGGAGCGCAGACTGATTAGGGTGCTGACCATTGATCGTATGCCCAGAGTACAAGCTTCAAGACCGCCTCCGAAGATCTCCCAGCCCTTACAAGAGTCGATTTGGGCTGGGAGAGCAGACCGAAACTTTACTGCAACGTCGTGCTAGTGGATCGAATCTAACGCTTGGTGCCCACGCCTGACGGCGGCGATGATTTCATCCGGATCAGCCGTCCAGG
>NZ_JBWBEW010000052.1:0-29009 GCF_056148915.1 Microvirga sp. jy35
GGCCCAGCATCCTGTATGCTGACTGCGCAAAAATCGGCCGTTGCGGACTTTTTCAACAGTATCGGCACGTTCCGGAAATACACGGAACTTCTGCAAAGGCGCGACGAGCGTACCTTTAATTGTTCCGCCCAAGATTACACTTTGACCCAAAGCAGTCCTTTAGGCCTCGCCTCAGGCATTCGGCAGCTGCGAGGTAAAGAATGCGTGTATCGGCCTTGGCCATATCAATTGCAACAGCCGACTTGCTTTTCATTCTTGAGGCGAGGTCTTGTGAGAGCGTAAGGGTAAACTAAAGTTAGAATGGATAATCTTGCAGCTACACCAAGTTACGATGTTTGTGCTTGCGGAATTGAGACGGTCTGATGCCTGTGATCTGCTGAAATTTATTCGAGAAAGCAAACGGGTTTTCATAGCCAACCTGGTTTGCAATCAACTCGATTTTTGCATCCGTCGTCGCCAGGAGGTGTGCCGCATGCTGAATCCTCAGGACGGCCAATTGCTGGATTGGACTCCGTCCGAGGCTCCGGTGGCACAGGCGGCGCAGGTGCTCGCCGCTCATGCTGGCTAGACTGGCGAGTTCACCGAGTGTCCAATCACGCGAGAGATCCTGTTGTACGATATTCCACAGGGACAGTAGGCGCTTTTCCCGGCGCCACGGCTCCATGAACAGATCCACATAACGCTCGATGAGATCGATCCAGAGGCCGCATGTGCCGATATCGCGAGCGCCTTCCACCTCTTGAACAAGACCCATGATAGCGTGCCGGAGCGGCTCCGGGTTGAAGCGGGCCATGAGCGGAGCCACCGCGCCGATCATTGAAAAGGGCGATGAGGGTGTGAAGCGCACCCAGCAATACTGCCACCGCCGCGACGGTATCGCGTGAAAGGCATGCAGCACGTGGGCGGGCGCGAAAGTGGTCATTCCCGTTCGATGCGGCCGCCAGCGCCCGTCGAGCAGCATGCGTCCTTCCCCACCCAGCGATCCGTGCAGGTAGGCGCCGCTCAGCTTGGTTCTGACGATGCGATAGGGCGGGGCTGCGTCTCCGACCCCCACATGCGCGATGTGCCGCTGGCGGAGAAGCGGACAAACGTCATCGCGTACGATCCACTGTTGCGTCTTGGCGCCGACGATGTGTGTTTCGAGTAGCTTCTCGTGCGCTACGACCATGGCTTCAAGGTTTCTCGACTGTCAGACTTCCACCAAGATAACAAAAATCAACATGGAGGAAACGATGATCGCGACTCTCAAGAGTGTCCTTTCGGCTTCACTGCTTGTGCCGCTGGCAGTAACGGCCGCAACAGCGCAACAAAACGCTATTTCCGACAATGTGGTTAGGATCGGCGTTTTAACCGATATGAGCGGTGTCTATTCCGACTTAGCCGGAAAGGGTGCCGTTGAAGCTGTCAAAATGGCGGCGGAAGACTTTGGCGGCACCATTCTCGGCAAACCTATCGATGTCATCTTTGCCGATCACCAGAACAAACCGGATATCGGCTCGGCGACTGCTCGTCAGTGGTTCGATACGGGCGGCGTCGACTTGATCGCCGATCTTTCCAATTCTGCCGTTGCATTGTCGGTTGCTACGCTCGCAAAGGATCAGAAGCGGCATATCATCGTTAACGGCTCGTCGAATATGGGCATCACGAACCAAGTGTGCTCGCCCTATGCAGTGCATTATGCATATGACGCCTATTCGCTTGCTCACGGCACCGGCAAGGCTGTCGTCGAGCAAGGCGGCGACAGCTGGTTCTTTCTCACCGTTGACTTTGCGTTCGGCATCGGGCTCGAGCAGCAGGTTTCCGAGTTGGTCCGGGCTTCCGGAGGGCACGTGATTGGAGCTGCGAGACACCCGCTGAACACCACGGACTTCTCTTCCTTCGTCCTGCAGGCACAGGCCTCCAAAGCGAAGATCGTCGGCATCGCGTCGACCGGCGGAGATGCAATCAACGCGATCAAGGCGGCGGCGGAATTCGGGATCACGAAGGATCAGAGCCTTGCCGCCCTCCTGTTGTGGCTCAACGACATTCACGCGCTCGGCCTCGATACGGCCCAAGGGCTCCTGCTCACGAATGCCTGGTACTGGGACATGAACGAGGAAACCAGATCTTTCGCGAAGCGCTATTTCGAGCGTGTCGGCAACATGCCCAACATGAGCCAGGCCGCGGACTATTCCTCGACCATGCACTACCTGAAGGCCGTGCAAGCCGCCGGCACGGACGAGCCGGACGCCGTTTCGGCCAAGATGCGGGAAATGCCGATCAACGACTTCTTCGCCAAGAATGGAAAGATCCGGGTTGATGGGCGCATGGTTCACGAGATGTATCTCTGGAGGGTAAAGGCCCCCTCGGAGTCGAAGTATCCCTGGGATTATCTCAAGCTGGTCGATACAATTCCGGCCGAACGGGCTTTCCAGCCTCTCGACCAGAGCAAGTGCTACCTTGTGAACAAATCCTGACGAAAGAGGTGCTGCGCTCCGGATCCACTTGAGCGCGGCATCTCGAACCGGCTCTCACCTCGAGACAAGTGAGGGCGGAATCCAGACACTCATTCTTAGGATAGAATATGGCCCGGTTTGAGCGCAGAACTCTAGTCAAACGCTTCCAGGAGATGGTCCAGAGAGGCGAGCCCATCATCGGCGGCGGAGCCGGAACCGGAATTTCGGCAAAATGTGAAGAGGCTGGAGGGATCGACCTCATCATCGTCTATAATTCCGGGCGGTACCGGATGGCCGGTCGCGCTTCCTCAGCCGGACTGCTCGCCTATGGCAATGCAAACCAGATCGTCAAGGAGATGGCTGGCGAGATCCTCCCCGTCGTCCGGCACACGCCGGTGATAGCAGGCGTGAATGGAACTGACCCTTTTGCGATCATGCCCGTGCTCCTGAAAGAACTCAAGGAATTGGGCTTCTCAGGGGTCCAGAATTTCCCCACCGTTGGGATTATCGACGGCACATTTCGGATCAGTTTGGAGGAGACCGGGATCCAGTTCGCATCGGAGATCGACATGATCCGCCAGGCCCATGAGCTTGATCTCCTTACAACGCCCTATGTTTTCAGCGCTGACGAGGCCGTCGAGATGACCAAGGCCGGGGCCGATCTGATCGTGCCGCATATGGGCGTCACAGTCGGGGGAACGATCGGAGCAACGACGTCGAAGACCCTCAAGCAATCTGTGGCATTGATCGACGAGTGGGCCGAGGCTGCTCGGAAGGTTCGCAAGGACGTCGTGGTGATTGCGCATGGTGGGCCCATCGCGACCCCTCAGGATGTCATCTATGTTCTTGAGAACAGTGAGCACTGCAATGGCTTCTACGGTGCCAGCAGTATGGAGCGCCTTCCAACCGAAATCGCCCTCACGGAGCACATTCGCACGTTCAAAAACCTTTCCGTCGAACCCGGCCAAAAGGAGAAGGCTTCATGCTCCGCGTCCATGTAAGCGCAGTGATGGACGTTACCGTCGAGGAAGCGTGGAGTGTTCTGCGAGATTTCAACGCCTTGCCGGTGTACCATCGGTTCTTCAAGGACAGCTATATCGAGAATGACTGGCCGGCTGACAGGATCGGTTGTGTCCGCAACTTCAAGACCAAGGAGGGAGACGACTATATCCGCGAGCAGTTGTTGAGCCTGTCTGATCGTGACTATCTTTGCTGCTATACGATCATTGAAGCATCGGTTCCCCTGTTGAACTATGTGTCCGAGATGCGCCTTCGCTCTGTCACGGAAAGCCAGCAGACTTTTGGGGAGTGGTGGGCCGAGTTCAACACTCCTGCCGATCAGGAGGCAGACCTCGTGGCGCGGGTGACGGATACATTCCGCTTCGCCTTCGAGGGGGTTGCGGAAGTCGCCAAAGCGAGGCGGCGCAGTGCCTCATGAGCGCGTCTCCGAACAAAGGAAGCGCCTATGTCGTCGGCACGTTCGACACGAAGGCTGAAGAACTCCGTTACGTAGGCGCCTTGCTGCAGGATGTGGGGATTCCGACGGTTCTGGTGGATGTCGGAACCAAGTTCATCTCGGCAGATGCGGACGTATCTGCCGAGATGGTTGCTTCCTGTCATTCGGGCGGAGTTGATGCCGTCTTCAAGGCAGGCGAACGCGGCGCCGCAGTCAATGCGATGAGAGACGCGTTTCAGGCCTACTTGCAAGCCTGCCCGAATGTCGGCGGCATCATCGGCCTCGGCGGATCCGGCGGGACCGCGATCATCACACCCGCGATGCGAGGCCTTCCGATCGGCTTGCCGAAGGTCATGGTCTCGACACTGGCATCGGGCGATATCTCACGTTTCATCGGCGTCAGCGACATCATGATGATGTTCCCGGTAACGGACATCGCAGGATTGAACCGCGTATCGCGCGTCGTCCTGGGCAATGCCGCTCATGCGCTTGCCGGAATGATGGTGCGAAACGCTCCTCAGCCCGATGATGACAAGCCGTCGCTTGGGATCAGCATGTTCGGCGTGACCACGCCCTGTGTTCAACAGCTGACGGCCTCCCTGTCCAGCAGGTTTGACTGTCAGGTGTTTCACGCCAACGGTCCTGGAGGTCGGGCGCTGGAAGCTCTCACGGCTTCGGGGCTGTTCCGGGGAGTTGTGGATGTCACGACCACGGAGGCGGCCGACTATCTGTTCGGAGGCGTCTGCAGCGCCGGCCCAAACCGCTTTGAGGCCGCGGCTCGTGCAGGTGTGCCGTGGGTCGGTTCGTGCGGCGCATTGGACATGGTGAACTTCTGGGCAGTGGATACCATCCCGGAACACTATCGCGGACGTCTCCTCCACTCACACAATGCCTATGTCACCCTGATGCGGACGTCCGTGGATGAGATGGTAATCATCGGCGAGTGGCTAGCGAGGAAGCTGAACCAATCCCAGGCTCCCGTGCGTTTATTGCTCCCGGAGGGTGGATTGTCCATGCTTGATGCCCCAGGGGAACCCTTCTTCGATCCTGCGGCAGATGAAGCACTGTTTACGAGTCTTGAGAAGGCTTTTCAGGTGTCGGATACACATCAGATCATACGTGTTCCACACCACATCAACGACGCTGCCTTTGTCGAGATTCTTGTCCATCACGTCAATCAGGTAATGAGAACCTAGCCGGAAGGTGTTCTTGACTGTAGCGCATGAATGTCAGTTAATTGTATTTCTTAGACCGAAACGCTTTGCCCGCTGCCGTGGGCAACAGGAAGAGCGTGGCCGGGGTGCCATCTTTCCATCCGAGCACAATCCTCTCATCCGCAAACTGGTGAGTATCTTCACCCTCTCCGATGACGAGCGGCAGGTCCTTCTGGGTCTGCTCGTGCAGTTGATGGCTCCCAAAGAGAAACAGAACATCGTGCACGAGGGGATCGGCTCAAAATATTACCTCCGTAATCAATTCCTCGGTTGCGCTTCAGCAACTTCGAGTATTATCGTACGGTAAGGGTAGTATCCATGCGCTTCGCGGCAATAGGTCTCGATCATCGACATATCTACCACCTCGTCGGCGGATTGATCGATGCCGGAGCGAATTGTGTTGGCTTCGACCCGACGACCTCGGATCCGAGAGTTCTTGCAGGTTTTCGAGAACGTTTCCCTGAGCTTGCCCAAGCCCACCGAGAGGCGTTGCTGGCGGATCCCTCAATCGACATCATCTGCTCGGCCGCAATCCCCAGCGAGCGCGCCGCGATTGCCGTTGCGGCGATGCGGGCGGGTAAGGACGTGATGGTCGACAAGCCAGGGATCACGTCCTTTCAGCAGCTCGAGGAGGTCCGTAGCACAGTCAAGGACACCGGACGGATCTTCTCGATCTGTTTTTCCGAGCGTTTCGTCGTGCCCTCAACGGAAGTGGCGCTGCGCCTGATCCGGGACGACGTGATCGGCGAGGTTGTCCAGACCGTCGGGCTCGGTCCGCACCGCCTCAACAAAGCAATCCGTCCGGCATGGTTCTTCGATGCCAGCCAGTTCGGCGGCATTCTGGTCGATATCGCCTCTCACCAGATCGATCAGTTCCTTACCTTCACAAGTTCCGAGGACGCCGAGATCGTTTCGGCGGCAATCGGCCATTTCGGCACGGAGACAGCCGCCGAATTTCAGGATTTTGGTGAGGTTTTGCTCCGGAGTGAGCGGGCGTCCGGCTACGTGCGGGTCGACTGGTTTACCCCCGACGGCTTGCCGACTTGGGGCGACGGGCGTCTGATT
This sequence comes from Microvirga sp. jy35, assembly GCF_056148915.1. Classification (NCBI taxonomy): domain Bacteria; kingdom Pseudomonadati; phylum Pseudomonadota; class Alphaproteobacteria; order Hyphomicrobiales; family Methylobacteriaceae; genus Microvirga; species Microvirga sp. jy35. The sequence goes on from NZ_JBWBEW010000052.1 coordinate 6,171, forward strand.
ATTCTGGGCACCCGCGGCACGATTGAGCTGCGCAAGTATGTCGACATCGCGGGACGTTCAGGCACGGACCACCTCTTCCTCGCCGACCGACATGGAACGCGTCATATCAATTGCAGTGGCGAGCCCCTGACTTATTTCAAGCGCTTCGTCGCCGATGTCCAGGACCGGACCGAAACGGCCGTGCCCCAGGCGCATGTGTTCACAGTCAGCCGGCTTGCGCTCGAAGCTCAGAGCCGTGCCCGCTTGATCAGTCCGGGAGGAGACAGATGAGGCGGATCGGTATTGCTCTCGTAGGTCTTGGCCCTGCATCCCAGCCCCATGCCGCTAGTCTGATGGAGTTGCACGAGCAAGTCGACGTGCGGTGGGCCGTTGGACGAAGCGCCGCGCGGCTCGAGGCCTTTGCTACGCAATACCCTTTTCCTGTGACGACTGATCTGGATGCGGCGATTGCCGATCCTGCCGTTGAGGCGATCATCGTCCTGACTCCGCCCAATGCACATCTCGAAGTGGCAGAGCGATGCTTTCTGGCGGGCCGGCACGTCTTGCTCGAGAAGCCGCTTGAGGTCTCGCTTGATCGTGCCAAGGAACTGGTCGTGAGCGCTCGACGCGCGCAGCGGCGGCTCGGTGTCGTCCTGCAACACCGTTTCCGTCCAGGAGCCATTCGCCTGCGTGAGCTTCTCGCTCAAGGGGAACTGGGCACGATCGAACTGGCCTCCATGGCGGTGCCCTGGTGGCGGCCGCAGAGCTACTACGACGAGCCCGGCCGCGGCACGCTTGCCCGCGATGGGGGAGGGGTGCTGCTAACCCAGGCGATCCACACGATCGATCTGTTCCGATCCTTGGTCGGCGGTTGCACCGTGGAGGCGGCCCAGGTCACGACAACGGCTCTGCACCGCATGGAGACCGAGGACTATGCCTCGGCCTTGCTGCGGCTTCCGAACGGAGCGCCAGCAAGCCTGATGGCCACGACCGCTATGCCCCATGGCGCACCTGAGGCGATCAGCATCGTCGGCACTCTCGGAACAGCGAAACTGGTCGGTGCGGGCTTGGAAGTTATCTGGCTGGACGGACGGGAGGAGCGCGTCGAAGCCGACGCCAGGACTGGTGGTGGTGCGAACATCATGGATTTCCCAATCGATGCCCATTGCCTGCTGATTGCTGACTTTCTCGACGCGGTGCGATCAGGCCGAGACCCGGCCGTGACCGGCGAGGAGGCTTTGGCCACGCAGCAGCTCATTGAGGAGATATTGACCGTGGGGCGAGGTCGGGCGGACACTGCGCCTCGATAGGCCTTCGGTTGAGAAATTTCAGCAGGTCTCCCCAATCGGGGCCTGCACGACAAAGGGCAGGCTGTACCTGCCCATGTGAGGGAGGATGAACGATGTTGATACGAACTCTACTCGCTGCGGCCGTTGCCGTCGGCCTCACGGCGCCCGCACAAGCGCAGAACTATCCATGGAAGCCGGATCGGCCGATTACGATCATCGTGCCTTGGGCCCCGGGCGGCGCCACCGACCAGGTCACGCGGATCACGGCAAGCGAAATCGAGGAGGCCCTCGGGCAGAAAGTCGTCGTCGTGAACCAACCCGGAGCCTCCGGCTCCATCGGCACGAAGAACGCCTTCGAGGCGGCGAAAGACGGTTACACGTTGACAGCGGGAGCCGTGCAGGACCTGGGGGTCTATAAAGTCCTCGGCATGTTCGACACCGATCTTTCGCAATGGAACGTGTATCTTACCGTTGCGAATGTTCCGGTCATCAGCGTTAACCCAAATGCACCCTACAAGACGCTTGCGGAACTGGTCTCCGCCATGAAGGCAAAGCCCAACAGCGTTACGATCTCGACCGGCGGTGCCGCGTCGGCCAGTCACAATGCAGCGGAGGCCATCACTAAGGCGGCCGGCGCAACCTACAAGCATGTGGCCTATGATGGTGGGAATCCGGCGGTGGTCGCGGCAGTCGCAGGAGAGGTCGAAGCAACGACCCAGCTTGCTACGGAACAAGCGGAAATGATCCGCGGCAAGCGTCTGCGGCCGCTGGCAGCGTTCTCCGACAAGCCCCTCGAACTCACGGGCTACGGCACAATACCGCCCGTCACCGAGACCCTGTCGAATCTGCGTCCGCCCACAAGCTACTTCGGGATCTTCGTCCCGAAAGGCGTGCCCCAGCCCGTCGTGGAGACCCTCGACCAGATCTGGCGCGAGAAGATCGCGAACTCGGAAAAGCTCAAGAGCTACGCCCGCGAGCGGGGCGCGCTCTTTGCTCCGGCCTTTGGTGCGGCAGCTGTGGAGCAGTCTATGCCTATTGTGCGCGCCAACGCTTGGCTCCTGTTTGACGCAGGCAAAGCCAAGGTCTCGCCGGACACCGTCGGGATCCAGCGCCCCTGATGGCCCGCGCCCAATGAACGGGGACCGCATCGCCGGAGTGATCTGGTTCGTTTTCGGGGCAGCCGTATTCTATGGTTCTTGGGCCATGGACCGGCTTGCCTCACAGAACATCAATCCCCTCACGGCGCCCGGTCTCCTGCCGGGCCTCCTCGGATTGGGCATGATGGTCATGGCCCTTGTTCTCATATCGCGCCGTGGTATCGGCCGGGCGGCGTCAGCCATGGGCGTCACCTCGGCCGAGGAGGTTGGCACCAACTGGAAACGGTTACTTGCAAGCTGGGCGCTCTGCGTCGCCTTCGCGGGCATCCTGCTCGGTCGTGGCTTGCCGTTCTGGCTTCTCGCCGCAGGCTTTGTGTTCGTCCACGTCCTCGTTCTGGAGGACCGCCACCGGATCGAGGGGCGCCCCTTCTTACGCCGCTCCATTGAGGCTGCACTGATCGCGACGGCCACCTCGGCCGCCGTGACCTATCTTTTCCAGAACCTCTTTCTTATCCGGCTTCCATAACCGCCATGTTTGATGGACTCATCTTCTTCGGCCAAGCAGTTGCCGGTTTCCTTACGCCGGCGACGCTGGCCTTGGCGTTGGGCGCCACGCTTGTCGGTCTGCTCATGGGGGCAATGCCCGGCCTGAGCGCGACCCTCGCGATCACACTGCTGACCACGCTGACCCTCAAGCTCGACCCGTCGGTAGCGATCCTCATTTTGATCTGTGCCTATAACGGCGCGATCTACGGCGGGAGCCGGACGGCGATCCTGCTTAACATTCCAGGCACGGCCGCCAATGCCGCCGCCTGCCTGGACGGATACGCTTTGGCCCGCAAAGGAGAGGCAGGGCGGGCCATGGGGATCGCCACGGCCGGTTCCGTGCTGGGCTCTCTCTTCGGTATGTTCTGCCTCGCCCTGTTCACGCCTCTCCTGGGGGAGTTTGCGCTCAGCTTCGGTGCGTACGAGTTTTTTTGGCTCGCACTGCTCGGAGTTGTCATGTCCGGGAATGTCGTTACCGCAGATCCAATTAAGGGCTGGCTTGCAGGTGCGCTCGGCCTGTTTGTCGCCTGTATCGGGCAGGAGGGCCTCTACGCTTATCCGCGTTTCAGCTTTGGCAATACCGATCTCGCCGGCGGCTTTCAGCTAATCCCTGTTCTCGTCGGAGCGTTCGGCTTCTCCGAAATCCTGACCATTATGGCTGAGCGTGGAACGCGGTCCAAGATCATGAGCTTCGACACTGCGCTGCCCCGTATCGTGGACGTGCTGCGGCATTGGAAGACGATCCTGCGGTCCGGCACCATCGGCGTATGGGTCGGGATCCTGCCGGGAGTCGGTGAGGATATGGCGGCCTGGACATCCTACGCGACCGCAAAGCGGCTGAGCCGGAAGCCGGAGGAATATGGGAATGGCTCTGTCGAGGGGCTCATGGCAGCCGAAACTGGCGACAACGCGTCCGTTCCCGGCGCACTGATCCCTGCACTGGCACTCGCAATCCCGGGCTCGGCACCAAGTGCCGTGCTCCTCGCCGCCATGATCATTCACGGCATCCAGCCTGGCCCGATGCTGATGGTGAACAATCCCGACTTTATCTACCAAGTCGTGGCGATGGTACTGTTCTCGACGATCGGCATCCTCTTCTTCGGTCTGTTTTTTATTCGTCCCCTTCTTCTCGTGCTGCGGGTGCCACGGACGATCCTGATGCCGATCATCTTTGTCCTCTGCACTGTGGGAGCCTATTCGTTGTCGTCACGCCTTTTCGACGTCTGGGTCATGCTCGGCTTCGGCACGCTTGCTTTCCTCATGCGCCGGCATGGCTACCCGATCGCTCCGTTCGTCTTGGGGATTGTGCTGGGCGATATTCTGGACAAGAGCCTTCGGCGTGCTCTCACTCTGAGCGACGGCGATATGACTCCTTTCTTCACACGCCCGATCAGTGCCATCCTAGCCCTTCTTGTGATCTACACGTTCATGTCGAATGTCCCCGCTGTGGGTCGTGCGACGGCTTGGGTCAAAACTAGGCTCGGGAAGCCGGGTACGAGACCAGGAGCCGTCTGAGCCAATGCGTATGTCCCTTTGCAACGAAGTCGTGCGACACCTGCCGTTTCCTCAGCAATGCGCTCTTGCGCGTGAGCTCGGATACGATGGGCTCGAGATCGCTCCTTTTACTCTCGGTGATGAGCCGCACCGTCTGACACCGGCCCGTATCGCCGAGTTGCGCTCGATCGCCTCGCGCGAAGGCATCGGAATCACGGGCTTGCATTGGCTCCTGATGAAACCGGAGAACTTGTCGATCACGAGCCGCGATGCCCCGGTCCGACAACGCACGGTGGCTGTGATGCGGAGTCTGATCGATCTCTGCGCAGACCTCGGCGGGCACTATCTCGTGCACGGCTCGCCTCGGCAGCGCGAGCTGATCACAGAACATGAGCGCGAGCAGCGCGCTTTTGGTGCTGAGTGCTTTGCAGCAGCCGGTGAACATGCATCGACCGCCGGTGTGGTCTATTGCATAGAGCCGCTCGCACCGGATGAGACCAACTTCGTGACGAGCGTCGCAGAAGCCGCCGACCTGGTCAGGCAGATCAATATTTCAGCCCTTCGCACGATGATTGATTGCGCGGCAGCAATGCGCGGGAGAGATGGCGACCCAGCCAGATTGCTATCGACATGGCTCCCAAGTGGTCTGATCGCCCATGTTCACCTGAACGATCCGAACCGGCGAGGCCCGGGCCAGGGCAGCCTCCACTTCAAGCCAATCCTGCAAGCTCTTCGCGAGAAGGGATATAGCGGGTTTCTTGGGGTTGAGCCGTTCATCTATGAACCGGACGGACCATCATCTGCAGCCCGGGCGATTGGATATTTGCGAGGATGTCTTGAGTGAGGATATTGTGGTGCTCCTCACCATCAACTCTACACTCGTCGGAATGGTCGCAAGCAAAATTCGGATTGGCCACACGGTCGTTGGAACGACGTCAAGTCAGGTTCACGGGTGAATCTCAATTCCCATGAATTCATTCGCGGCAATCAATTTCCCAAGCGGCACCTGAACATTCTCTATGCTGAATGTCGGCTCATGACACGTTTCGGAAGTACGCTGAACTTCTGCAAAGGCGCGACAAGCGGACCTTCATTGAGTCCGCTCTAGGTTACACTTTGACCCGAAGCTGCCCTTGAGCGCTGTGCCTGCGGCTCATCGCAACGGGTAGAACGCTCACACTCCCGCCCACATACGTCGCGGCGCCCAAGTGGGTATCTGCGTGCTGCTTTGCGCGAAGAATAGCGGGCCGCTTCATGACCTTCCAATTCGATCAGCGTCAGGCGTCAGAAGCCCATTGAACACCACATCAATGTGGGCGTCCAGGAAGGCCTCGCTGCTGATGTGGGCGTATCGATCGAAGGTCATACGCCAAATGGCAGCCATTAGGGCAGGCGCTACGAGCACAAGCGGGAGGTTAGCAGCAGCCCCTTGCCGCACCTCACCACGGGCGATGCCGCGCGCCACGATCTGCTCCAAGAGAGCACGACCTTTCGAGATCGTCTCTGTGTAGTACAGCTCGGTCAAAGCCGGGAAGCGCTCACCTTCTGCTATGATGATGCGGACCAGCACCCGCAGATCCGAGTTCACCAACTGCCGGTGAAGGGTTTCAAACATCAGCTTCAGAAGATCGCGAGTGGTGCCGGGATATACATCCACAAAGCCGATGATCTGCTCAAACACCGGTGCAACTTCGGTCCGCACCGCGGCCAGGAAGAGTGCCTCTTTGTCCGGGTAGTAGCGGTAGATCGTTCCTTTGGCGACGCCAGCACGGCGAGCAACGTCGTCAAGACGCGTTCCCGCAAAGCCGTTCACCGCAAACTCCTCAAGTCCTGCCCTTACCAGTTCGGCTGGCCGGGCTTCCTTGCGCCGACGCCTCGGTCGAGGGGTAGTCATTGGCTGATCCATCTACGCCTCAACGCTGCAAATGACTTGCTGGTCATTAAAGTTTGCAATGCTTTTGATGTCGGCTATAATGACCCCATCGTCATTAATCGTCCAGCGCTATCTCAGCAGATCGGGCTTAGCCATGATCATCTCCCAAACCGTACAACCTCATCACGCCTTCACGGCTGATTCCAAAACGGGCACTGCAGAGCGCGAGAGGCTGCCCCTCGTGGTCGTTCGGCACTCTTCGGAGGTCAGGCCACACCGGTCGCGCTGGCGTGCTGTCCTGAGACGCGCCCGCTTCATCCTAGTGATGATCGCTCTTGTGGCGCTGGGTGGTTTTATCGGCCTCTACTTCCAGCCGCCGGGGCTTCAGAAGCTCATGGCCGTTTTGCAACTGCAACCCGGCGGCGGAACGTCCTCTCCCATCGCGCTGCCGGTTCAACGGCCTGACCCCCACCAGGTCGGAGCTGCGGATCTCTCAACCCGCCAGATGGTGGTGGGTCTCGGCAGGCTTCTCCCCGAAGGTGAGGTGGTAATCGTCGCGCCACCCTTTGGCGCGGGTGATGCGCGGGTCGCAAGCCTGAAGGTCACGGAGGGTGATCGCGTCGAGCACGGGAGCGTGCTGGCCGTTCTCGACAGCGAGCGGACGCTGCTGGCAGCCCTCGGGTCTGCGCGCGCCCAACTTGCCGCCCGGGAGGCTAACCTAGCCCAGGTCAGAGCTTCCGTGCAGGCCAGCCGTGACGAGGCAGGAGCCACCCTCGCTCGCGCAGAGACCACGTATCAGAACACGGTTCGCGAATTCAAACGGGTGGAGATCCTGCGCCAACGTGGCTATGCGGCCGAACAGTCCTTTGACCAGCGCCGTGCCGCTCGTGATGAGGCCGCACGGGAGGTGGAGCGGGCACGAGCCACCCTCTCCCGCTATGGCTCAGGCGATCTTGACGCGCAGGCGGATGTTCGAGTGGCGGAGCGCAACGTGGATACCGCTCGAGCTGATCTAGCCCGCGCACAAGCGGATCTGGACAAGGCCTATGTCCGCGCTCCGATTACTGGGACTGTGCTGACCGTCCATGTTCGGCCGGGGGAGAAGCCTGGTGCGCAAGGCCTGATGAACCTTGGCAATATCGACAGAATGACCGTCGAGGTTGAGGTCTATCAGGCACAGATCGGTCGCGTGTTGGTGGGCGACACCGTGGAAGTGACAGCCGAAGCCTTGCCTCAGCGGCTCAAGGGTAGCGTGACCCGGATCGGACTTGAAGTCGGCCGCCAAACTGTGGTCGACGCCAACCCTGCGGCCAATACTGACGCCCGGGTCGTGAAAATCACGGTAGCCCTTGAGCCTGACTCCTCTAGTCTCGCCCAACGCTTCACAAACCTGCAGGTGACAGCTCGCATCACGAGCAGGGGCGAGCTATGACCGAATTGCTCGCCAAACTCCTCGACCGGCTCCCGATTGGATGGCTCCAGTTGGTGCACAACAAGACCCGGCTCGCGGCGGCGGTAGCGGGTGTGTCCTTCGCCAGCGTTCTTGTCCTCATGCAGCTCGGCTTCCTTGGGGCTCTCGTTGGCAGCATCAGGCTGCCGTATGACCAGATGAACGCCGACATCCTCATCTCGGCGTCGGACATGAACACGCTGGCGGACGGCAGCCCTCTCCCGCGCCAACGCATGTTCGAGGCGCTCTCCGTTGAGGGCGTCGCGAGGGCAACGCCGCTCTACTACGGCAAAATCGAGTGGAAGCAGTCCGACGGGACCATTCGCAACCTTGATGTGTTCGGCATTGACCCCTCGTCCGAAACCATCCGCAATCCTGCCATCGACGCCCGGCTCGCAGACATTGCACGCGCTGACGTGGCGCTCATCGACGCGAAGACCCGGAACGCCCCGGATGGCCTCTTCGCCCAAATCGCAAATGGGCAACCATACCGCTTTGAAGTCAAGGGACGCACACTGACGGTTGTCGGCACCTTCGAGATCGGTGGCGGCTTTACAGCGGATGGTTACCTCGTCATCTCGGATCAGACCTTCCTGCGTCTGTTCCCTCAGCGCGTCGCAGGAGCGCCAAACCACATCCTGGTGGGCCTGGCACCGGGTGCTGACGTTCGTTCCACTATCGAGCGCCTTCGAGCCGTGCTCCCCGCTTACGATAGCTCCGTGCGGACTGTTGCCGAGGCGTTTGACAAAGACCGGGCCTTCCAGACAACGCAGCGGCCTGTAGGTTTGGTCTTTGGCTTTGGCATCGTAATCGGCGCACTGGTTGGCATCATCATCGTCTACCAGGTGCTCTCGACAGATGTCGCCGAGCACTTGAAGGAGTACGCAACCTTCAAGGCAATCGGCTATCCGCAGCGGTTCTTTCTCAGCATCGTGTTTGAGGAAGCGGCGATCCTCGCCGCTTTGGGCTTCATTCCTGGCTTTGTTGTCTCGCTCGGGCTTTACGCCATGATCGCTGCCGCCACCGGGCTGCCGCTGGCGATGACAGGAGCACGGGCTGTGTTCGTACTCATTGGTGTGCTCGGGATGTGTTTGTTGTCGGGAGCAATCGCCACCCGCAAATTGGCCCGAGCCAACCCCGCTGATCTCTTCTGAGGAGGGTAGGATGGACCTCACGGGACCTTTTGAGCCTCGGGCAGGCGGCTCTATGAGCAGGACCGCTGCACCGATTGTCGTGCGGGGGCTCGAGCACTGGTTCGGAGAGGGCGAGGCAAAAAAACAGGTGCTGTTCGACGTCGATCTCGTCCTCCAGCCCGGAAAGCTAACTGTTCTGCTTGGCGCATCTGGTTCTGGGAAGACAACCTTACTCACGCTCATGGGCTGTCTGCGCCGGGTCCAACAGGGCAGCGTGACTCTCCTGGGGATGGAGCTCGCCGGCGCGGCTGAGGACGTGCTGGTGCAGTGCCGCCGCAGGCTCGGGTTCATCTTCCAGGCCCACAACCTGCATGACAGCCTTACGGCAATGCAGAACGTCAGGATGGGCTTGGAGGTGCATGGGCCGGCTGCGACAGCACAGTGGGAAAGCGCGGCGGCTCACCTCCTTGGGCTGTTGGGGCTGAGGGAGCGCTTGAACTACCTGCCTGGCAATCTCTCCGGGGGGCAAAAGCAGCGCGTTGCCGTAGCCAGAGCCCTTGTTGGCAACCCTGATATTGTCTTTGCCGATGAGCCCACGGCAGCTCTCGACAAAGAAAGTGCGCTCAACGTGGTGACCCTTCTCAAACGTCTCGGGACGGAGCGGGGTACAACAACGCTGATGGTGACACATGATAGCAAGATCATGGATTTGGCTGACCGGATCATCACCATGGACGAAGGGCGCATCGTGCAGGACAGTGACCTGAGCTGAGGGTCTTCGGCGGCTGCTAGCTGATGCCCACAAGCGGTCGGAGTAGTTAACGCCCAACACGAACAGGCTCATCCCGTCCTCGTCGACGGACCACTGGTTGTCTACGACGCTGGAGCGATCCGCCTTCACCTACCCAACCCTCGCCCGCAGGCGGGCTTGATGCCAGCGATGGGAGTGTTGAGCGGGCGCACGCTTACAAGTGGCTTCTATAGCTTGCGACTGGCTTGCAGCCAGCTCTGTCGGACTATCTGCACCCGAGCCGGTCGGCCCCAAGTGAGGCCGCGCAAGGCGAGTTGAGGACTAGCGCTGAAGCTGCCGTTGCACGCCACTTTGACATTCTCGATAGATAGATAGCTAGGCAGAACGGCCTCTGACTGATTGGGGCGGATTACTGTATCGTCGACGCCTACGCCCTGACGCTGTGCTGCACGGAGCGGCCGGAGCTAGCTAGCCCCATATGGGGCCATATTCCCAGCGTGTTCTGGAGCGCCCCGCCGTCCAGCGAGCCCTAGCCCAAGAGCATCTGGCTCAGCCCTGGATCTGAGGTCGGCAACGTACGTTGGGGACGAATGATGGGAGGACCGCTTTTGGCACTCCTGAGACGTAAGCGCCTGGTCCGCTTCAGCGGTCATGAGCTGACGTTCGTTTAGCCACGGGAGGGTGAAAGTCTGACCCGAAGCAGTTCTTGACCAAATGCCGCGAGGCTGGCCTGATTTGCCTGCGTTCAATACAAGCTGCAAGGTTGCCGGCGAGCTTCTCGTCTCTGCCCAAGCTGGATGTCACCCTGGATGCAACAGGGCGCCAGCCCTGAGAAAAAGGGGCAATTGGTTATAAGCATACGGGCGCAACAGAGGCATGATTGACAGATTTTCACCAAAGGCGCAGCTTCCTTTTCAGAGTTTGCCCAGGCTTTAGGGCGAGTGCATGCCCGAAAGCCTGACCATCTGACGGGAGGACGGAATGTCTGTACCGAGTGCGACAAGGCATATCCTGGTTTTAGCAACTTTGATTGCACCATCCTGCACCGCTGTAGCCGACCCGATCGATGATCAGATCAGGACAGCATATTCGACTTGGAACTCGGCCTTCAACAAGAGTGACGCTAAGGCAGTCGCAGCATTCTACACGAGTGATGCATCCTTTCTGCCTGCTACCCACGACGTTATTCAAGGTCCTGATGGCGTCGAGAAATTCTTCTCTAGTCTCTTCGCCAATGGCGTTACCGACCATACCTTGGATCTGATCAGGAGCACGGGAGACGACAAGATCGTGATCGCCGTGGCCAAATGGTCCGCTGCCGGCAGGGATGCATCAGGAAAGGCAACCCGGTTTAGCGGTGTCGCTACCCACGTGTTCGAGCGGCAGCCGGACGGCTCCCTCAAGCTCAAGCTGCATACCTTCAACTGACTCAACCGCCGGTGCCATCCCCAAGATGTGTCGCGGCCCGGATGCCAGAGGAGAGCTGCATGAGTGTCCAGGGTACAATCACAAGGCGCGGGTTGCTGGCGGCATCAGGAGCAGCGCTCGCCACGTCTGGGGTCGGTCTCGCCTCAAGACGGGCGCGTGCGCAGCACAAGACGCTCAAGATCATGCAGTGGCGGCACTTTGTTTCCGCTTACGACCCTTGGTTCAACGACACCTTCGCCCGGCAATGGGGGGAGGCGAATGACGTCGATGTTATTATCGATAACGTTGGCTTCGCCGATCTAGCCCCTCGCGCGACCGCCGAGATCCAAGCTCAACGGGGACACGACCTCATCCAATTCGTTACACCAAACTCCATGCTCGTCGACCACCTCATCGATCATCGCGAGATCTTTGAGGAGTGTTCTAGGCAGTACGGAACGCCTGCGGAATTCGCCCTCCGAGCCCACTTCAACCCGAAGACCAGGACCTATACAGGTTTCGCTGCCGCTTACCAACCGGCACTCGTCACCTACCGAGGTGACCTGTGGGCCAAGGCTCAAGCCGCGCCGAGCACGTGGAATGATGTATTGACGGGAGCGAGACGGATCAAATTTCTCGATGGAAAGTCGGTAGCCTTTAGCCTGGCTCCAGAGCACAACTGCGAGCAGACACTGCGCTCCATCATGTACTCCTTCGGGGCCTCGGAACAGGATGCGGATGGTCGACCAACGTTGAGGTCTCAGGCGACCCTGGATGCGCTGCGCTATGTGAAGGACCTCTTCGAACAGGCCATGATGCCAGATGTGCTGAGGTGGGACGGAGCCTCGAATAACCGGTTCATGCTCACCGGAGAGGGCTGCCTCACGATCGACAGCCTGTCGATTCCCAGGGCTGCCGAGTCGATGAAATTGGACTTCGCGGGCGACCTAAGGCTGGCTGCGATGCCAGCAGGACCCGCGGCTCGGCTAGGCTCCTTCGGCTTCTACACTTATTCAATCTGGAAGTTCGCTGAAAATCCAGAAGGTGCCAAGCGGTTCCTGGTCGACTATGTCGGCCGATCCCGAGATGCCTTTCTCGCAAGCGGCTTCCAGAATATGCCATGCTATCCCGAGACGGTACCAGACCTTGAGGTGCTAACTCGAGACGCTGGTAGTGACGTCGCCGCGAAGTATGCGCTCATGAAGGACGTGGCATCCTGGACCACGAACGCTGGCCATCCCGGATACACGAACCCGGCCGTCAGCGAAGTCTACGACCGGGGGATCATCTCAAAGATGTTCGCCAATGTCGCTACTGCTCGACTGACCCCCGAGCAGGCGCTGGAGGAGGCCGACCGCGAGGAGCGTGCAATCTTCGACAGGTGGCGCGAGCGGGGGCAGCTGTGACGATATCGTCACGATAGGAGAGGCCGACGTTTGGCAGGTAGAAAGGGCCCGCATGCGTATCCGCAACAAAATTCTCTTGGCCATGTCGGTGCCGATTAGCCTGCTAATGGTCCAAGTAATAGCGGTCAATCACTTCATCCGAGAGCTTCAGAACGCCACGACGTTCATCGCGTCGGCTCATGAGGCTATCGAGGCGGATTTCGGTGCGCTCGATCTCGTCGGCAAGTTGAGGCAGGAAGTCAGAAAGTTGCCTTCAGGGGCGGTCGCTGACCAAGGGATGTCAGACAGCCGCAGGGCGCGGCAAGAACTGTGGGATGAGCTGGATCGTGCAGCTAGGGAGGTTGCAAGCGCGACCGCCTCTCAGCAAATTGACCCGCTACAGCTCCAAGCTCTGCGTGCCGCCCTTGACCTGGCGCGCCAGAGCTATGCCCGTTCGGAGGACCTCGCCGCGCGCGCCGGAGGAGATATCAATGCCCTCATAGAGAGTGCCATTTACGCAGACCGGGCGCTCCTTGCGCTGGAAGGAGCGCTCACCTCGACGGCTGTGGACCTCCGACGAGAACTGCAGGAGGCTGTTGACCACGAGAGGACAATCCATGACAGGCCGGTCATCGCTGGGATCGCCATCGGCGGCTCGGCTGTCCTGTTCCTTCTGGCCTTCGCGTGGCTCTATGCCGACCGACACCTCGCTGGCCGACTGGTCGCTCTGAGCCGCAGTATGCTGGCAATCGCTGCCGGGCACTTGAGGACTCCGCTGCCAGACTTCCATGGCAGAGACGAGATCGCCGCGATGGCCAAGGCTTTGTCGGTCTTCCGCGACACGGCCGTCGAGATCGAGGAGCAGAATCTGCGTGAGCGCCAAGTGGTGCTCGACACCATTGACTACGGAGTGCTGATCCTCGACCCGGATCTCCGCGTGCGGATGTTCAATCGCGCCTTCGGTGACCTCTGGAGTGTTTCTCAAGACGTACTGCATCCACATGCCGGGATTGAAGACCTGCTGGAGGCGCTCCGGTCCACCGGTCTGCATGGCGTTCCGGACGAACAATGGGAGTCCTACGTCGAGCAGAGGCTCGTTGAGATCCGGGCCGCCGACGTGCCTCCGAGGGAATGGCACCGCCCGGATGGGCGCGTACTTCAGTACGAAGTCGTGGCGCTGCCGGATGGCGGACGGATGCTCACCTACTTCGACCTGACTGAACTCAAGTTGGTAGAAAGTGAGCTGCGAGCGGCCAAAGAGCAGGCTGAGATAGCCAGCAGGGCTAAGTCCGACTTCCTCGCCAGCATGAGTCACGAACTGCGCACCCCGCTCAACGCGATCATCGGAATAACCGAGATCCTCAAGGAGGACGCCGAGATTGACGGCAGTACGGAGCTCAACGAACCGCTTGGGCGCGTTCTGCGTGCGGGCAAGCTCCTCCTGCAGGTGATCAACGAGGTTCTCGACCTTGCTAAGATTGAGGCTGGCAAGTTCGATCTTCTACCCGAGGAGGTTGACGTTCGCCTGTTGCTGGATGACATCGTCGATACTGCGAAGCCCTTGGCGGAGAAGCAAGCCAACCAGCTCAGGTTGCAGGCGCAGCAGGACCTTGGACGAGCGGTACTGGACCCGATGCGACTGCGGCAGGTCCTTCTTAACCTCCTCTCCAATGCTTGCAAGTTCACCGAAAGAGGAGAGGTGACGCTCTTTGCGGGACGAGGGGGACAGCAACTTGAATTCAGGGTACGCGACTCCGGCATCGGGATAGATGCAGATCAGCTGCCACGTCTTTTCCAGGATTTTCACCAAGCCGGAGTCGCGAAGCACCAGAAATACGGTGGTACTGGCTTGGGCCTCGCTATCAGTAGGCGTCTGGTCATTCTCATGGGGGGCGAAATCGAGGCGACGAGCGAGAAGGGTAAAGGATCCGAGTTCACAGTCAGGCTGCCGGCGAACACGCCGACCCAGGCTGAGGCAGCCTGAGAGGCGGAGCATGGTGCGCATCCTCTATGTCGAGGACAACGACGACAATATCTACATGCTACAAACTCGGCTGGAGCGGCAGGGCTTCGATGTGCTAATTGCGCGGGACGGGGCGAGCTGCATTGAGATCGCCAAGGCCGAGCACCCGGACTTGATCCTGATGGACCTGGGTTTGCCCATCATGGACGGGTGGGAGGCCGCCCGCCGGCTCAAGTCGGACAGCGCTACGAGGCACATCCCAGTGATCGCGTTGTCCGCCCATGCTATGTCGACCGACAGGACGCAGGCGTTGGAGGCGGGCTGCGACGATTACGACGTCAAGCCTGTCGAACTGGCGAGGCTCCTAGGCAAGATCAGGGCTCTGCTCCCGCCTGAGGGTGCGCCATGAACGAAAGCCGCATCCTTGTTAGGCTGACGTACAAAGGTGCTGGAGATCGTTACACAGCTCAGAACGCTGAAGAATCAATCCTCTGATTTCTCGGCGACCGAGGCTCTGATGAGTGGGTGGCTGATAGAGGCTCAGTCCAATCATTAGTGAACAATCGTTCGATTTTAGGAAAATTTTCAACTGAGCCAGGTTTGATCTTGGAGAGCGCCGAAAATCTCTAATGAAGTGGAACAGACCAGTGAATCGAACCCAGAATATCGCGTTATGGCACCTCTCTGAAGCACGGCGTAGGTCCGCTCACGCGGGGAGCACCAGACACCCCGGAAGGTCGGCGAACTTCGATACTTATCAAACTCCTCAAGTCAGATTTGCGAGCCGTCGGTTTGGCTCTGAGTCGCGCGGCCTCCGTGCTGGTTGGCCGGAGGCCGCTCTCCATACGCATCAATAATGGAAGTATGGATCGAGTACGCGCACCTCAGTGATCCGATCAACCGGCAGGTTGTTTCGCTCCGCAACCCTGCGGATGGCTTCCGGTGAGGGGCCATCGTAGATGCAATACGTCTTCTTCTTGTCTGGGGTAACATAGGAGTGCACCCAGGTGACTTGCTCCTGGTTGTTCACGCTAACCACGGCATTGCTGGCCTGGGCACCGGTCTTGTCAGCCGACAGGCTCAGTCCATCCGGAAAAGTCCGCTCCACAAGGTATCGGGTCATTGTCTTCCCTCCGTAGGCAGCCGCTGGGGCTACGTCAGGAGGTTCGCGCATGCTTTGCTCATGCGCATCGGGAACACCTCCCTATTTTGGGCGGCCGAAATCCCCATTTTTGGCGACACCACCCGACATCTTCGTCTGCGGGCCTGCCTCGAACCTCGCGACTTCAAGGCGCGATGAGACACCCAGCTTCGCGAGCACTGCCGAGACGTGGTGATCCACTGTCTTTGCCGAAATGTGCAGTCGGCTTGCGATGGCTGCATTGGTCAGACCCTCCTTAAGCAGCGAGAGGATCTCCGCTTGGCGAGAGGTCAGCCCCAGTGAGTTGCTCCGGGTTGCGGTCCGCGGGCCACGCGGTACGCGGCCGATCCCTTCGCTCCTTAGGCGCTGCCGCAGGGCATCGGCGGCGGGTCTTGCCCCAAGCCGGTCAAACAGCGCCAATGCCTCGCGGCAGGCAACCTCGTCGCCCTCGGCGAGTGCACGGGCCCGTTCGTAGGGGCAATCCCGCTCTGCCCAGGCGACGGCAGCATCCTGCCACACGCGATCGAGCTCGAGCAGGAATGGGCGCGCTATCCAGATCGGGGGACGAACCTCTGATCCCGCCCGCCTGCGCCAGAAGGCGAACTCGCCTCCATGCCAGGGGTGGCGGTGCGCAAGCGCAAGATCCCAGACCGCTTCTGCCTCTGCTCGCGCCTGTTCAGGGTTCCCGGCAAGCCAGGCTGCCTCGGCTCGGGCGGCGCGCACCGGCGCCAGACGCTGGAGAGTGCCGGTGCGCTGTGCCAGGTCCAGAGCCTCGTCGAGAGCCGTCCACACCCCTGGATCACCGCGGCGGGCCCGCACCCGCCCAAGTGCCACGAGTGCCATGATACGGCTGACCACGGCCAACTCGGGGGCTTGCAGAACCTCAAGCGCTAGGTCCGCAGAGTCGGTCCAGCGGCCCTGGTAAAGGTACGTGAGGGCAAGCCATGCCTGAATGTAGTGGAGGGCATGGTCGAGGTCGCGCTCAAAGGCATACGCCATCCCATCTTTTAGGATCTGCTCGGCCTCGCTGAATCGATACTGTTCACCGTACGAGGAGCCGATGTTGAGGTAGGCAAGGGCAACAAGGCCATCGAAGCCGTGCTCCCTGGCCAGAGCGATGCTGCGATCGAGATAGGTGCGGCCACGCATGTCGTCCGTCACAAGCATCGCGGCCCCGACCGCGAGGTGTGCCGATGCCAAGGTCTCCTGATCGCCCACGGCCTCGGCCATCGCGATCGCCTTGCGTCCCCACGCTATGGCCGAGCTCTTGTCGCGATCAAGCATCCGCAGGTGTGCCTGCATCCGAAGTGCGGCAGCGAGCTCGCGGCTAGGTCCGAGGGGCTCTAAGATCGCAATCGCCCGGAGACTGCACGCGTCCGCCTCGGCATTCAGGCCCGAGCGAACGAGCGGCCAGGCAACCGCGGCGAGGTTGCTGCCCTCCTTACGCGGGTTATCAAGCTCGCGCCACAGGTTGATCGCTTGGCGCCAGGCATCGGCAGCCTTGCCTTGGCGGTCCAGGAGTGCGCACTCCTCCGCAAGAGCCTCAAGCAGGTTGGCTCGCTCCTCGGGGCGGTTTGGCCCGGTGTACCGCAGGGCTCTGGCGAGATGATCGGCAGCCTCGCGGTGCGATCCCACGGCCCTAGCCAGCTTCGCTGCAACAGGAGCGTGCGTCCGAACTGCCCCCGCGTTCCCGGCCGCGTCCGCATGGTGTGCAAGAAGACTCGCGCTGGCGGTCCCGAGTTCCAGCAGCGCCTCCAGCACCTGGCCGTGCAGAACCGCCCTGCGCGGGGGGGCGATCGACTCGAGCACTGCCTGGCGGGTGAGTTCATGGCGCAGGACGAGCGTCTCTCCCTCGGCACGCAGGAGCCCCACGCCCATGCACGCATCGGTCAGATCGGCGTCATCTCCCACAATGCGCCGGAGGAGGCGTGCATCGGAGCGCGGGCCAATCACCGCAGCGACATCGAGAACATTCCGGGCGGCCTTAGGAAGGCGTGCAGCACGTTGGAGAACAATATCACGGACGGTGGGCGGGACACGGTCGGCCTCGCCCGAAACCAGCAGCTCCGTCACGAGAAAGGGATTGCCGCCGGTCTTCCGGTGCACGATCTCGGGATCGAAGCGCTCGTTCTGGATGAGCTGACGGACCGACTCCACCGACAGTGGGGCAAGCGGAACCCGGCGGACGGCTCGGCACGTTGCCAGTACGGCCAGCAGGTTGCGCAAGGAGTGGTTCTGGTCCAACTCATCGTCGCGGTATGACATGATCAGTAATGCTTCAACCGCTTGGATCCGGCGCCCCAGGAACTTGATGGCATCCAGAGTCGCCTCGTCGGCCCAATGCAGATCCTCAATCACGTAGATTGCCGGACCGGCGCGATGGAGCTCCTGCAATAGCCTCGGGAAGACCATGGTGGAGCTTGCCTGATCGTCTGGCAGGGCCGAGAGCCTGCCGCCCATTTGATCTGCGATTTCCTGGAATGGCGCCAAGGGCGAGGGGGCAAATAGGGGATCGCATCGGCCCCACAGGACGCGCTCCCGTCCACGGTGGGTCGAGGCGAAAGATTCCAGGAGTGAGGTCTTGCCCAGACCGGCCTCGCCGCTGACCAGCACGACCCGCCCCTCTCCAGCCCGCAAGTCACGCGCGGATTGCTGTAAAACCTCTAACGAAGCCTGGCGTTCAAGGAGCTGCATGGCTGGGTTCCGCCTAAGCTTCAATCCTGCCGGATCTACAGGCGGCATGCTAGACCCGCCGTATCCTTCGCTTTCTCTTGCTGAGGCCTTGTGTCCGGGCTAGGCCTTCTCACAAGCCGAGGCTGCAAGAGAACAGACCACATTTGCAGCAAGCAGAATGCACTTCGAGATCAGTCAGCCGTACACACTGGGCTCACGATGTGTGCTCAGGCTTGGAGAGCGGCTGATCGGGAGAGTGCCCGGGAATATCAATCATTGGGAGTTGTTCAAACGTCTCCTCTTGGCAGATACTGTTGAAAAAGTCCGCAACTGCCGATTCTGGCGTGGTCAGCATACAGGATGCTGGGCCTAGTTTGGCGCGCTAATACAACTAATAGATCGGCGAAGCAGCGCTCGGGAGTTTTTCAACAAAATCGGCACACCTGGGACGCTAGCTCGAGAGCAGCAATCCTTTCAAGACCAGACATTCCGAAAAGTGAATGGACCTCACTGCCTGACCCTAAGGAGATCTTCTCAGACGGGCGGGAGGATCACCTTACGCTAATTTCACGCAGCATACTCATACTATTCTGGTGTGGCGCTTATGCTGCAATCGTTCACCCTGTGCTCCAAAACACAGCGTGGACGGTGTGAATCGACTTTGATCCAAGGCTCTTCCTGCTAAGCTCGGGTAACGTTAGAGCAGGTATCCTTTCGATCAAGCCGGTCCATTCATGTCTCCTCAGTCCTTTAGGCTTCTGGCCGCGACCAGCGCCCTGGCGCTTTGCCTTGTCGATGCGCAGGCCCAGTCACCCTTGCCGCGCACCGCTCCCCCGGCGGGCGCCATCGTGGCCGCGAAGGGCGGCGAGGAGATGCGCTTCGTGCGCGAGGACCTCTGGCGCTCGGCCGCCATCCAGCAGAACGTCGTCGGCGGCGACACCCTGCGGACCAACGAGATCGGCAATCTGGCGATCTTGTTCGCCGACCAGACCCAGATCCGCGTCGGGCGCAACTCGACCCTGACCGTCAATGACGTGGCCGGCGGCCAAGCCGGCAACACCCAGCTCAGCCTGCAGGGCGGCACCATCTGGGCCCGAGCCGCCCGCGGCGGCTCCGGCGTGGATGTCAAGACACCCGCTGCGGTCGCGGCGATCCGCGGCACCGACTGGTCGCTGTCGGTGGATGGCGCGGGCAAGACCTCGCTGGTGGTGCTCGAGGGCGTCGTCGAACTCAAGAACCCACAGGGCGCCGTGACGGTGCGTCAGGGTGAAGGCGCGGTGGCGGCTGTCGGCCAGGCTCCCACCAAGTTTGTGCTCGTCAGCCCCAACGACCGGGAGCAGATGCTGTTCTACATGTCGATGCGCGAGGTGTTCATCAACCTGCCGACGACATCCCTGGAGAACAAGCAACTCGAGGCCGAGGGCGCCCGGGTCCGGGCTCTGCCGGCCGAAGCCCGCACGACGGAGGATTGGCTCATCCTTGCGGAGAGCCTGATGAATGCCGGTGACAGGCGTGCGGCCGCAGCCCCCCTGGCCGAGGCGCGCAGCCGCCCGATGACGAGGGCGCAGAGAGCCCGTGCCGATTACCTGGAAGCCCTCATGGTCGGGGCGGACCGCCGCTGGCAGGATGCGATCAGGCTGTTCGAGCGCGCGAAGCCGGGCCTCGATCCGCGCCGGCGCGGCTGGGCCGAATATGGCCGCTACGCAGCAGCTTCCCTCGCGGACCCGAAGCGGGTTCAGCCGGCCCCGAAAGTACCGGTCAGGGATCCCAGAACGGCGGAGATCAGCGCGTATCTCACGGGCTTCCGTCAGGATCTCAAAGCGGCTGCTGCCGAGGCCGCCGCTGCCGAAAAACGATTTCCGAACGATGCCGGGCTTGCCATTCTCTCGGCATCCCTGGCCCGGGATCTCGACCATCGCGAGGATATGTATGCGGCCTATGAGCGAGCCCGGGCCATCGATCCGACCGATCCTAACGTGATCGCCTTCGGAGCGACGATCAAGGCGGATTATGCCCGCGACATCGATGGGGCTCTCGCCGACCTCTACAGGGTTGTGAAGACCGATCCGAATTTCTCGCTTCTCAACCAGATCGGCCTGCTCGAACAGAGCCGGGGCGCTTTCGTCGAAGCCGAGGCCGCCTTCCGTCGCGCGCTCGACATGGAGCCTCAGAACCCGATCCCCTATACCAACCTGGCCCTTCTCCTCCTCGATCAGAGCCGGGTGGAGGAAGCCGGCGCTCTCATCGACAAGGCCCTAGCGCTCGATCCGACCACCGCCTACACGGCTCGCGGACGCTACCTCCTGCAGAAAGGCAAGATGGCTCAGGCGCTCGAGTCCATGCTGGCCGGCTCCTCGGTCAATCCGGCCCTGTCCAACGACCAGGTCACTCTGGCGGACGCCTATTTTCAGAACGGCGATTACGAACTCGCCCGGCAGACCCTGGACAACGCCGACCGGCTCGATCCCAGGGCACCCATCGTGCCCATTCTGCGCACGGCCTTCGCTCTCGATCTGTATCTCGCCGACGAGGCGATCCTTGCCGCGCGCGAGGCCCTGAAACGCTATCGGGATCGGGGCGGCGATTATGCCGGGATCTCCGTCAGCAAGCAGACCGGCTCCTATCCGGTCGAGGCTTACCGCTTCATCAACCTGCACGATTGGGCGCGCTTCTATGCCGACCGCACCTTCGATCCGTTCGAGGCGCAGGGGTATTTCGACCAGGCGATCGTCAGCCGGCCGGGCCTGTTTCCCACGGAGCCGACCCTCGATGCTGCGGAAGGAACAGAACTCAACAGTGCGGCTCTGAACCTCTCGATTCAAGGATTGCTTCTCGATCCTCTGGCAGTTGCCGGCCGCATCGGACGCTACGATCCCATCCGCCGGCCTTTTCTCGATACCGAGATCGGGGGTGGCGCCATCGTGCGCGGCGGCCAAGTCGGCTGGCAATCGGGCGTGCTGATCAACGGCTTCTCTAACGAGCCGCTGCCGACGAGCTTCAGCCTGTCCGCGAGCGCCAACGAGGCCCGTGGCGATCTGAGTGCCGACAACGAGAGGGGACGAGGGATCACGTTCAGCCTCGGCACGGCCCCCAATGCCGCCGACCGGTTCATGTTCATGGGCTGGGCGAACGAGGGGCAGCCGGGCCTGACGGATGTCGACCGGCTTGACTACACGAGGCAGGTCGAGCGGGACTCGACCAGTCTCTTCGGGGTGGCCGGGTGGAGCCACACCTTCGGTTACCGGAATGTCCTCACGACTGCGGTGTTCGCGACCCGGAACGATACGCTCGACCGCGGGGAACTCTGGGATTATCGGCCGTTTCCCTCGACGCAGACCCTGTGGCAGGAGAAGCAGCGTGTGGATGGCGTCGTCGGAGCGGTGAGCCATGCCATCGGTTTCGGCGACTTCAATCTGCGCTATGGCCTTGAGGCTCAGGCCGGCAAGGTACGCTACAACGGCCTCCTCGAGACCTACAGGTACTTTTTTCCGGAACGGGAGGAACTTCCGCCGGAGGCGTCGGCCTTCGACAGCCCGTTCCGTGGCGGCCGCGCCTATGCCGATGTCCTGTGGCGCCCGAACGACCGGTTCGAGGTTCAGGCAGGCATCCATCGCACCTTCCTTGATTTGAAGGACGCCGCGCCCGATGTGTGGGCGTCACCCCGCTTCGGCCTCGGTGTTTCGCCGCTGGAAGGGCAATGGCTTCGGGCCGCCTATATCGAGAATGCCGAAACCTTCCTGAGCTACACGCTCGCGCCGACGACGACGGTCGGGCTGATCCCCAACGATGCGCCTGCGAGCGGGCCGACGAAGAGCCTCGTCCTACGCTGGGATGCGGAATGGACGCCGCGGATCTTCACGGCCCTGGAATATCAGCGGCAGACGCTGAAGGACCTCAGCGTGCCCATCATCAACACCGTGGACAGCTTCAGCGGGATCGAGAAGGCCCGGGCCGAATGGCTCGCCGCCACGGTCAACGTGTG
Source organism: Microvirga sp. jy35 (assembly GCF_056148915.1). Classification (NCBI taxonomy): domain Bacteria; kingdom Pseudomonadati; phylum Pseudomonadota; class Alphaproteobacteria; order Hyphomicrobiales; family Methylobacteriaceae; genus Microvirga; species Microvirga sp. jy35. The sequence goes on from NZ_JBWBEW010000052.1 coordinate 28,334, forward strand.
GCTCGGTCACGGCATCGGCGTCTTCGGCACCGTCGGCGGAGCGACATCGAAAATTCTGGCAACATCGGACGATCTGGAAGGAGCGGGTATCGGGGAGCCAGTGCCCTACATCCCGGAACGCTTTGCCCGCTTCGGAATGACGTTCGTCCATCCGAGCCGCCTGCGGTTCACCCTGACCCAGAATTTTATCGGCGAGCGTTCCGGCAATTATGACAATGACCGGCTGGAATCTTATTGGACGACCGATGCCGCGCTGACCTGGGAAACGCCGGATCGGCGCTTCCAGGTCGGCCTGACGGCGCTCAACCTGTTCGACCAGAGATACGATTTCGGGTTCGACATCCCGGCTCTGGGCCGCACGGTGGCGGCCAGCGTGAAGGCGCGGTTCTAGGGCTACATCGACTTTGCCATCGGACTCAATGCTGTGGACAGGGATGCCCGCAGCAGTAATGCGCTCGGCCAAAGGTTAGTTCATCGACGATGTCCCCAACCTGCTGGGATGCTTTCCTATAGGGAATTAGAGGTGAAGGCGCATCGCTGACGTTCGACTTGAGTCCTGCCACAGCAGTATGTGTGGCAGCGGGCCAGCGTCCGGTCTTGGCAGATTTCGTTGAAAAAGTCCTCGTGATTAGCGACGGATCGTGATTCCCTGATCGGGCATTCTCAGCGGAGGATC